>CAIYYA010000315.1 GCA_903930255.1 uncultured beta proteobacterium | reverse complement strand
CAGCCGTCAGGCGTAAGGGCGAGTGTGGCGCGCCGAGCGTACTCCCCAAAATTTGCTTTGACAGGCTTGTTTAAATAGTTGCTAAAAAGCCCTCTAAAGCACGTCCATAAAGCATCAATAGCTATTAATATTAGAGCAACTGACAAACCGATCGGTATGCCAGCGGACAAGGTGCCTTAGCCGCCCAGCTGTTTGGACAGACAGGTTTTAAATCTGAGGTTGATCGTCTTGAATTAATTCAGGGGCAGAAAAGGGTTGACGATGCGCAAGCGGTCATCAATCAGCATGACGTTTTGCATGTCTTCGCTGACCAGAATGCTGCATTGGGCCTCTAGCGCTGAAGCCACATGCAATCAAACTGTCGTAATACGAGTAGCCGTAGCGGCGCGTCAACTGCACAGCATGCAAACTTGTCGATGGCATCAAATCGCGCACCTGCAATTTGGCAGCCAGAAAATCACCAAAGTCCAGTAATTTTTCATGCGTTGCGGTTAGCGCTCATGACGGCCATCACCTTACTGGCTACCAGCCAGGCGCATGCGCACGGTGGTATCGGTACTTTTACCCGGATCGATCTCGGCATCGCGCAAACCCGCAGATTGAGCAGCATACTGAAGCGCTCATTGCCTTACAAAGCTGCGGTATTGCTGCTGTTGCGGCCGGGCTTATAAGTTACGCCCGGTTTTGAGCTGGTATTTTTTGGCTTTGTCGTACAAGGTCTTTTTGGGAATCGCCAATAGTTCAGCCGCGACTGCCATGTTGCCCTCACAACGCTGCAGCGTGAGCGCAATGCGGTCACGTTCAAACGCATCTACCTGCTCAGCCAATGAGCCCGCAGACTCGGGTGCCAGCGCAGGCAGCGTGGACTCTGGCGGGGTCAGAACTCCCATTACGCCCAGCACCAGCCGATCGGCAAAATTGCGCAACTCACGCACATTGCCTGGCCAGGGGCGGGCTTGCCATTGCTGCATCTGCGAAGCTGTCAAAACTGGTGCTGGCAGTTGAAAACGCAGCGCAGCGCCTTGTATAAAAAAAGCCAGCAACAGCGCAATGTCACCCTGGCGTTGAGCCAGGCTGGGCAAATCAAGGCTGACCGCGCTGATGCGAAAGTACAGGTCTTCACGAAACAGCCCGCGGGCGCTGAGCGCCGGCAAATCGGCCTTGCTGGCTGCTACCACGCGACTATTCAGCGCAATGCTGTCGTTGCCGCCCAGTCGCTCCAGGCGACGCTCTTGCAGCACGCGCAACAGCTTGACCTGCAACGCCAGTGGCATGCTTTCAATCTCGTCGAGAAACACCGTGCCGTGTTGGGCAAATTCAAGCTTGCCGATGCGTCGTTTTTGGGCACCGGTGAAAGCACCCACCTCATGGCCAAAAATTTCACTCTCAAAAACAGACTCGGGCAAGGCGCCGCAATTGATCGCCACAAACGGGCCTTTTCTTTGGCTGGCTGCGTGCAAGTGGCGTGCCACCACTTCTTTACCGGTGCCGGTTTCACCGTTGATCAAGACATCAATCGGCATCGGTCCCAGGGTCGCGATCAGGCTGCGCAGGCGCTCTATGGCCTGGGATTGGCCGATCAGCGGTGGCAAATCGGGATTCAATGCCCAGGCGCTTTTGAGCCTGCGGTTTTCCATCACCAAGCTGCGCTTTTCGAAAGCACGGCGCACGGTGCTGAGCAATCGTTCCGAAGAGAAGGGTTTTTCAATGAAATCATAGGCGCCAGCTTGCAGGGCCGCCACGGCCATACTGACATGGCCATGGCCGGTCATCAGCAGCACCGGCAAATCGGCATCGAGCGCCATCACTTGCTGCAGCACGTCCAGTCCGGAACTGCCGGGCAAACGCACATCGGTGAGCACCACCCCGGAAAACTCCGGTGTGAGCCAACGCCTAGCCTGCTCGGCATTGGTGCAAGCCTGCACCTCAAAGCCACCCAGCTCGAGGGTTTGTGCGGTGGCTTGGCGCACCGCGTCTTCGTCTTCAATCAACAGGGCTTGGGGGGATGACATGGGACGGCCATTTTGCGTTATTTCAGGGAAACCGGCAGACGCAACTCAAATTCGGCGCCGCCCGTGGCGATATTGCTTGCACTCAAATGCCCGTTCATGGCTTGCACGATCGACGATGAAATGGCCAAGCCCAGACCCAAACCCTTGCCGGGCGCTTTGGTGGTGAAAAATGGCTCAAACAAACGCGCGGCCACCGTTTGCGCAATGCCACTGCCCGAGTCGCAAATGCGAATCACGGCAAACTCAGCCTCGCGCGAGGCGCTGATGGACACCCATTTGTCAGCTGAAGATTCAGCCGCATCGAGGGCGTTGCGCAGCAGGTTGATCAGCACCTGCTCGATGCGCAGCGCATCGCCCATGACCTGCACCGCATCCTGCACGTCGATCTGCAAGGTGCAACCACTGCGCTCAAAATCGTGCTTGAGCAGGTGCACTGAGCTTTGAATCGACTGCGCCACCGGCACGCTGGCCAGCGGTGCGTCGCTCTTGCGGGCGAACTCTTTCATTTGTCCGATGATGGCGCCCATGCGTTCGCTGGCGGCACTGATATGTGCCAAATTTTCCTCGGCGCGGTTGGCCTGGCCGCGCTGCAAAAAGGTGATCGCGTTGTCTGAAAAAGCCCGAATGGCGGTGAGCGGCTGGTTCAGTTCGTGCGTCATGCCCGCAGCCATTTGACCCAGCATGGCCAGTTTGCCAGCTTGAATGAGCTCATTTTGCGTGTCGCGCAGCAACAGCTCAGCCTCTTTGAGTTTGGCATATTTGCCCTCTACCGACTGATTGGCGGCGGTGAGTTCGGCCGTGCGCAGGGTAATTTGATGATCGAGATCATCGGCAGCTTGCTGCAAAGCGCGCTGTGCTTGGCCGCGCTCTTGTAGGCGGCGTCTGCGCTGATCAAGTGCCCACACCGATATAGCAGCAATCGCCAGTAACAAGGCCGCCGTTAGCGCCCAGCGACTGGCACTGCGCTGAATCAGACCCTGATCAGGGAAACTCATGAGTTGCCAGCCCAAGCGCCCCACTGCGTGCGCAACCGGGGTGCCAAAGCCGATTTGATCCGTTGCAGGCAAACTGCTCACGGGCTCGATGGTGTGACCGGTGTATTGCAGGGTGGCTGCAATGTCTTGCAGCGCCGCAGGTGTTAACGTTTCCATGCTGCGGTATTGCCAGGCGCTGCGGTTGCTCAGGAAGATGACACCCCAGCGGTCGGTCAGCACCACGGGCTCACTCAGTGGGTTCCAGGTGGCGGCGATGTCACTCAAACTGATTTTGACGGCCATGACACCAATCGGGCGACCTTGCCCTGGCATCACCGCATACACCGGTTGGGCAATGAAGTAACCCGGCACTGCGGTGGTGCTGCCAATGCCGTAAAAGCGACCGGCTTTGCCATCCAAGGCCTCCAGAAAATAGGGTCTGAAGCCAAAATTTTTGCCAATGTAGCTTTGCGCCGTATCCCAGTTGCTGCTGGCCAGGGTTTTGCCTTGCTGGTCCATCAGGTAAATGGCGGCTACTTTGGCTTGCTGTTGCACCTGCTGCAAAATGGCATTCAGGTGCGCAACGGCGTCTGCGTTGCCGGGTTGGCGCAGCACTTGCGCAGCATCGGGCTGAAATGACAGGGCAAATGGCAGCGTTTCGTAGCGCTCCAAAATCGATTCAAGGTCCAGCCCAATCACCTGCAGCTGGCGCGCTTTGGCTTGCTGCGCGGCCTGCTCTGCCATTTGCCAACCCAGCAGGTAAGTCGCCAGCACCAAGGCCAAAGCCAGCAAGGCTGCACTGGTGCGCTTGAACAGTTTGCTATTGAACATAAGGCGCGATTGTGCAGGCGCAGCAAGCGCTGGCTGCTCTATTTTTTAATCCAAAGGACGCTCGGGCTGAACCTGTAGCGCCTCCAAAAACCGGGCCACCATGTTGTAGGCGGCGATGACCCCGACCAGCTCAACCAGTTGCTGCGCATCGGGCAAGGCTTTTTGCACGGCCATAAAGCAATCATCCGGCACTTGCACTTGCTCGGTCATGGCTTGCGCCAGACCGATGACGGCTTGCTCTGTGGCATCAAACAGTGTGCTGTGCTGGATGCTGGCAAGATCCTCCAGCGCGTCGAGTTGCGCCAGATTGCCGCCGGCCGCCAAAAACTCTGGTGCGTGCTGGCTGAATTCATAGGGTGCACGAGTCAGCACAGCCACCGTACAAATAGCCAGCTCGCGCAGCCGTGCATCAAGCGACAGGCGTCTGCGAACGGCACCCAAAAAAGTGTTCCAGCCGACTGCAAAGGCCGGACTGTTGAGCAACATGCGATCCAGGTTGAGCAATGTGCCACCGCGTCTCTGACGGATGGCTGCTACCAGATCTTCGGGGCCGAGTGCGCTGTAAGCCACGGTCGGGATACGCGGTGTGGGGGGTGGTGCTGGATTCATATTCAATCGACTGCTGCGGCAAGGATTTCAGAGTTGTGATGGCGTTGCTGCTCTTCCATCACCAGTTGCCCCAGCTCACGTTTGAGGGCATTGAAGTCGGCACTGGCGGGGTCGCGCAGGCGCGGCAGGTTGACCAGCACATCGCGCTTCACGGTGCCAGGCCGGTAGGTCATGACGACAATGCGGTCGGCCAGGTAAATGGCTTCTTCGATGCTGTGCGTGACAAAAATCACCGTCTTGGCCAGCTCTGCCCAGATGCGCAACAACTCGTCTTGCAGGTTGCGCCGGGTTAATGCATCCAGCGCACCAAAAGGTTCGTCCATCAGCATGATGGGTGAATCCAGTGCCAGCACCCGGGCAATCGCCACGCGCTGGCGCATGCCACCCGAGAGGTCTTTGGGAAAGCGTTTGCGAAATTCGCTCAGACCCAATTTTTGCAGCAAGTTGCTCACAATGGTTTCGCTTTCTGCGCTGCTAAGCCCCTTGATCTCTAGGCCAAACTTGATGTTTTGCTCGACGGTCATCCAGGGAAACAGGGCGTATTCCTGAAACACCATGCCTCGGTCGGGGCCCGGGCCGGTCACCAATTTTCCATTGGCGGTGATGCTGCCGCTGCTGGGCAAGGCGAAACCCGCCGCCGCGTTCAGCAAGGTCGATTTGCCACAGCCCGAAGGCCCCAGCAGACAAACAAACTGACCTTGTGGAATCACCAAGTTGATGTCTTTCAGGGCAATCACCTCACTGTCGGGCGTTTTAAAAATCTTGTTCACGCCCTGGATAACGATGTGTTCGGTATTCATCCTAGATTCCTCAGTTGGACGCGCTGTCACCTATAGGGTGAACTCGATTAAAGTAAAAATTTTCAATCATTTCATTCACTTATTGAAGTTATCAAGTGGTCAACTGAGGAATCTAGGATCCTGTCAGTGCTCCAGCCCACGGTGCCAGCGCAGCAGGTGGTTGTTGAGTTTGTTCACGCCAATGTCGATAGCCAGACCGAGCATGCCGATGCTGATCATGCCGGCAATGATTTTGTCCGACCAAAAATACTCGCGCGCCTCCAGAATGCGAAAGCCCAGACCGTTGTTCACGGCAATCATTTCGGAGACGATCACCACAATGAACGCTGTACCGATGCCAATGCGTACACCCGCCAGAATGTGCGGCACCGCCGCTGGCAACATGACGCGCAAAAACAAGGTGCTTTGGCTGGCGCCCAGGTTGCGCGCAGCGCGGATGTAAATGCCGTCCACATGGCGCACCCCGGCAATGGTGTTGATCAGCACCGGGAAAAACGCACCGATCGAAATTAAAAACACCGCCGGCGGGTTGCCCAGACCAAACCACAAAATCGCCAGCGGGATGTAGGCAATAGGTGGTATCGGGCGCAGCACTTGCGCCAGCGGGTTGAGCAAGGCATAGATGCGGTTGCTGGCACCCATCAGCAAGCCAATCGGCAGCGCCAGGCCAGCACCAATCAAAAAGCCCGAGGCCACGCGCCCCATGCTGCCCAGCGAGTCAACAATTAGCTCGCCCGACACAGCCCATGCCAGCCAACTGCTGGCGGAGGGGTCAAAAGCGGCTGATGGCAACAGGTAGGTAAACCAGCGCTGCACCACCGCCAGGGGCGATGGCAGCACATGCGCGTTGACCCAGCCCAGGCTGGATGCGGTTTGCCACAGTGCCACCAGCGCAACCGGCACGATCAGCCCGGTGGCGATGTCACGCCATTTGAATGCTGCCATAAGCGACCTCTTACTTGATGTTCATCGACTTTTTGGCTTGCTCGAGCAAGTCGGTCCTGACCCAGTCGGTGGCAACGGGCGGGTTCGCCATCTTGCCAATGCCATACTTGGCCATCACGTCGGTGGTGGTCTGGATGTGTGCGGGCGTGATGTCGAACGAGTAGGGCGAGTTGGCAATCGCGTCCTTGAAGTCGTCGCTGGTAATCTGGCCTTTGAAGATGGTTTGCGTGACATATTTCTCGGCGGTGGCCGGGCTGTCGATGAAGGTTTTGGTGGCTTCGACAAAGCAGCGCATGAATTTTTCAGCGACTGGGCGGCGTTCTTTGTAAAACTTTTCGGTCATCACCAAAGTGCGCACGGGTGAGCCAATGGGTGTGTCATAAGGCTTCATGATCTCAATGCCGAAGCCTTTGTTCATGGCTTGCGAGGCTTGCGGCTCGGTTTGCATGATGGCATCGAGGTTTTTGCCCAGCAGCGCCTGGTTCAGATCGGGAAACGACAGGTAAATGATGTGCACGTCTTTGCCCGGCACATCGGCCGAGGTCAAGCCGTTTTGTGCCAGCTCGGCTGCCAGCAAAACCTCTTGAATGCCACCGCGCGTGACACCCACTTTTTTGCCTTTGAGGTCTTTGATGGTTTTGATGCCCAAATCAGGCCGTGCCACCAAACGAGCGCCACCGCTGGCAAAACCCGCCACCACCACAATCGGCACGCCCTTGGCTCGACCGGAAATTGCAGCCTCGGAGGCGCTGGCACCCACGTCGAGTTCGCCGGCAATGATCGCCTGCATGATGTCAAGGCCTTTGGCAAAAGTGCTTTCTTCGACTTTTATGCCGCACTTGGGGCCAATTTCTTTGATGTATGAAATCGCGCCAAAGTGGGCTAATTTAAGGTTGCCCAGACGAATCACGTCGTCCGCTGCATGCGCCTGGCTTGCCAGCAGAGCAACTGCACTGGCCAGCATTACAAAGGTGTTTTTGAACATGTTTGTCTCCTGTGATGAATGGTGTTCAGGAAACACCATGCACAAGTCGTGCCCACACGCTAGAAGTCAAACTATGCGCGTAACTTGTTGATTTTATTCATCTGCTGAGGCAATTATGTTGCAGCGCAAGGTGCGAAAATCCAGAAAAACAGGCTGGTTTATGGCGAAAAACCGTACCTTCAGTGTCTTTGGGGGGCTTGGCAATAGGAGTGCTTTAAGCAGCTTCTTTGTAAAAATAAGCGCGCTGCAGGGTTCGGCCAGGCAAAGGTGATACCGCATCGTGAATGGCGCCAATATGCTCTGGTGTTGTGCCGCAACAGCCGCCAACGATATTCACTAAACCTTGGGCTGCGAACTCACGCACCAGACGGCTGGTGACATCGGGGGTCTCGTCAAACCCGGTGTCACTCATCGGGTTGGGCAGACCGGCATTGGGGTAACAACTGATAAAGGTGTCGGGTGCGGCTCGGCTGAGCTCTTGAATATAGGGGCGCATCAGCGTAGCACCCAAGGCACAGTTCAGACCCACGGCAAGCGGCTGCGCATGGCGCACACTGTGCCAAAAAGCGGTAACAGTCTGACCACTCAAGATGCGCCCCGACGCATCGGTGACGGTGCCGCTGATGATGATCGGCAGGCGTTCGCCACTGGCTTCAAAAAATTCGTCGATGGCAAACAGCGCCGCTTTGGCGTTGAGTGTGTCAAAGATGGTTTCCACCAACAGCACATCGGCACCGCCTTGCACCAGCGCTTGCACCTGTTCGTAATAGGCCGCACGCAGCTCTTCAAAGCTAACATTTCGAGCCCCTGGGTCGTTCACATCCGGGCTGATACTGGCCGTTTTGGGCGTAGGCCCTAGCGCGCCGAGGACAAAGCGGGGCTTTTCGGGGGTGCTGAACTTGTCGCAGGCCGCACGCGCGAGTTTGGCCGATTGCAGGTTCATCTCATACGCCAGATCGGCCATGTCATAGTCAGCCTGCGCCACGGTGGTTGCGCCAAACGTGTTGGTCTCGATCATGTCAGCACCTGCGGCGAGATAGCGTTCGTGAATGTCGCTGATGACGTCCGGGCGCGTCAGGCTGAGCAGCTCGTTGTTGCCTTTGATGTCTTTGTGAAAGTCTTTGAATCGCTCCCCCCGATATTGGGTCTCATCGAGTTTGAAGCGCTGAATCATGGTGCCCATGGCACCGTCGAGCACCAAAATACGGTGTTGCAAAAGTTCAGGCAGCGCCTGGGCGCGGGTGTAATGTGGATTTTTCATGGCCTGGCGATTGTAGAAAGACTGACAAGTCAAAAAAATTGGACAATAGCAACATGAAACATATGCTCCCCAAAGAAGCTTGGGCACTGATCCAAAGCAAACCCGAAGCACTTTTTATTGACGTGCGCATGGCTGTCGAATCGCAATGTGTGGGTCATCCGCCTGGTGTGCAGCTGATTGCCTGGTATGAATTCCCCGATTACAAGGTTGATGCGGCTCGTTTTGTGGCGGCCGTCGAAGCCGTTTCGACGGGGCGCGATCAAACCGTGTTGTTGATCTGCCGCAGTGGTTTGCGCTCGGTCGATGCAGGCATGGCGCTCGAGAAAGCGGGGTTCACCCAGGTCATCAACGTGCTCGATGGTTTTGAAGGTGAGCCCGACGACAACGGCCACCGCTCAACCGAATGCGGCTGGCGCTATGACGCGCTACCCTGGCAGCAGGCTTGATGCCTAATTAGCTTCTGGCGCTTGAGCAGTAAGCGCATGCAGCTATTTTTAATGTAGCAAAAACTTTGTCTATTCACGCCATTCTTCAAACTGTCTTTGGCTATCAGGCTTTTCGTGGGCCGCAGTTGGACATTATTCAGCATGTGGTAAGCGGGGGGGATGCCCTGGTGCTGATGCCCACTGGGGGCGGCAAAAGCCTGTGTTACCAGATTCCGGCGATTGCACGCCAGCAAGCCGGGCAGGGCATCACGGTGGTTATTTCGCCCTTGATTGCGCTGATGCACGACCAGGTTGGCGCGCTGCACGAAGCCGGGGTCAGCGCTGCATTTTTGAACTCGACGCTTTCCATGCAAGAGACTTCGCAAACCGAGCGGCGCATGCTGCAAGGCGAAATCACGCTGCTCTATGCTGCGCCCGAGCGAGTCACCACACCACGCTTTTTGGAGCAGCTCGATATTTTGCAATCACGTGGACTGCTTAGCCTGTTTGCTATCGACGAAGCGCATTGTGTGAGCCAGTGGGGGCACGACTTTCGGCCCGAATACCGAGCCCTCACCGTGCTGCACGAGCGCTTTGGTCAGGTGCCGCGCATTGCACTCACCGCCACAGCCGATGCGCTGACCCGCGCCGACATCATCGAACGCCTGCAATTGCAGGAGGCGCGTCTTTTCATCAGCAGTTTCGACCGCCCGAATATCCGCTATACGATTGTTGAAAAGCGCGAGGCGAGTCAGCAACTGCTGCGCTTTATTCGTGATGAACACATGGGCGATGCCGGGGTGGTGTATTGCCAGTCGCGCAAAAAGGTCGAGGAAACCGCCGAGCTGCTGTGTGACAACGGCATTGCAGCGCTGCCCTACCATGCCGGACTGGACTCGCGCGTGCGCCAGGCTAACCAGGACCAGTTTTTGCGCAGTGAGGGCATTGTGATGGTGGCAACCATCGCCTTTGGCATGGGCATCGACAAGCCTGACGTGCGCTTTGTGGCGCATCTGGACATGCCCAAAAACATCGAGGGCTACTATCAGGAGACTGGCCGCGCAGGGCGTGACGGTGAAGCCGCCGATGCCTGGATGTGTTACGGCCTGCAAGACGTGGTAAACCAGCGCCGCATGATCGACGAAAGTCCGGCTGAAGAAGCTTTCAAACAAGGCTTGCGCGGCAAGCTCGAAGCGCTGCTGGGTCTGGCCGAAGCCACCGATTGCCGCCGTGTGCGCTTACTGAGCTATTTTGGTGAAGCCAGCCAGCCCTGTGGAAATTGTGACAACTGCCTGCAAACGCCGGATGTGTGGGACGCCACCGACGCGGCGCGCAAACTGCTCTCCACCATTTACCGGGTGCAAGCCATGAGCGGCTTTGGTTTTGGTGCCGGTCACATCATCGACATTTTGCGCGGCAAAGTAACCGACAAAGTGACCCAGCGTGGGCATGGCAGCCTGAGCACCTTTGGCATTGGTGCCGATCTGAGCGAGGCACAGTGGCGTGCCGTGCTGCGCCAGTTGTTGGCCATTGATGCTGTAGCCGTGGATGCGCAAGCATTTAACACGTTGGCGCTCACTGAGGCTTCACGCGCGGTGCTCAAGGGGGCTGTGCCCTTGCGCTTGCGAGTCTCGCAGCTCAGCGCGGCACAGCGCAAGTCGCGGCGCAGTGCTGTGCCAGGCGCAGCTGCAGCCAAAAAATCAGTTCATTTAGCACTGGATATGCCAGCCCAAGCACGTTTGGCTGCGCTCAAAGCCTGGCGTTTTGAGGTTGCCCGCGAGCACAACCTGCCTGCTTTTGTGATTTTTCACGACGCCACCTTGAGTGCCATTGCTGAATCTGCTCCGCAGTCGCTTGATGCGTTGCAAGGCATCAGCGGCATTGGTTCGCGCAAATTGCAAGCCTATGGAGAGGCTGTGTTGGCCGTGGTGAGTGACTGCTTGGCCAGCGCTGATAACCCGTAAATATCTATAAAAATAGCCTCTAGCGATTGCACAGTATGCATCAGATGCTCTATTTTATAGAGCAAAAATTCTCTTGTTAAGTTTGAACCGCTCGCCCTGAACTTATAGCTCCATTCGCCCTGAGCCAGTCGAAGGGTGGTTCACGTTAACGACGCATAACAATTAAAAAGTCTCCCAATCAGAGTCGCTACTGGCTGTGGCGGTTTTGGCTGCGGGGGCTGCCAGTTTGGCCGCCGGGCTAACTTTGGCCGCTACCGGTCGGCTTGGTGCCGTGTGGGCGCGCGCTGCGGCTCCTTTGGCTACGCCTTCGCCGCGTCGGTCACTTCCCTTAAAAGCTTTGGGCTTGGGCGGGTGGGCGCGCACCGCTGCTGTGGTAATGCCCGGCATTTGGCCTGCACTTTCTCCAGCTGAGAGTTTGAACACCGCCACCGTTTGCACCAGTTCTTGCGCCTGGCTTTTCAGGCTGCCCGCTGCTGCCGCCATTTCTTCGACCAGCGCGGCGTTTTGCTGGGTTACCTGGTCCATTTGCGCGACCGCCTCACCCACTTGCGCGACGCCCTGACTTTGCTCGTTGCTGGCGGCGCTGATCTCACCCATGATGTCGGTCACGCGTTTGATGCTGGTGACCACTTCGTTCATGGTGCTGCCTGCCTGATCCACCAGCGTTGTGCCTTGTTCGACTCGCTCCACGCTGGCGTTGATGAGGCTTTTGATTTCTTTGGCAGCTTCGGCACTGCGTCCGGCCAGGCTGCGTACTTCACTGGCCACCACGGCAAAGCCTCTGCCTTGTTCGCCTGCCCGTGCCGCTTCAACGGCAGCGTTCAAGGCCAGGATGTTGGTCTGAAAGGCAATACCGTCGATGACGCTGATGATGTCGCTGATCTTGCGGCTCGCTTCGTTGATGCCTTTCATGGTGTCCACCACTTGCGCTACCACCTGGCCGCCTTGCACGGCTACGGTTGAGGCGCTCATGGCCAGTTGGTTGGCCTGGCGTGCGTTGTCGGCGTTGTGTTTGACCGTGGAGGAGAGCTCTTCCATGCTGGCGGCGGTTTGCTCCAGCGCGCTGGCCTGGCTTTCGGTGCGGTCGCTCAGGTCTTGGTTGCCTTGGGCGATTTCGGCGCTGGCGATAGCGATACTCCCAGCCGAGTCACGCACCTCAGACACCAGTTTTTTAAGTGCCACATCCATCTGAATCATGACACCCATCAAACTCTCCGGGTTGCCTTTGTTGATGATCTTGGCATTTAAATCACCCAGAGCAATGGCTTTGAGCGCCTCTCGCGCATGTGAAGGGTCGCCACCGAGCTCTTGGCGCAAGGCGTTCTGCATTCGGAAATTTAAAATAATTGCTGCCAACACAGCCAAAATTGAAAGTCCAACCGATAGGCTCACGGCCGTGGTGGCTGTTGAGCCAACGCGCTCATGCGAATTTTCGGAGCTGACGCTGGCGGCTTTGCCTTGTTTGAGAAGTTCATCCTTGAGCAGTCGCCAAGCAGGGGTTTCTTCGGAGTTAAGCACGGAAACGGCATTTTCATTGGCAGCCACCAAACCCAGCACTTTTTCTTGCGCCTTGGCTTGCTGACTGCGCAGCGCTGGAAGTTTTGCCAATGTCACTTCAAAGGGACTACCCACGGCACTTTGTTGCGCTGCAGTGAAGGCTTTTTCATACGCAGCCTGTGCCGATTTCAAATTCTCATAGGCCTTGGGGTTTTTGGGATCGAGCAAAATGTTGCGCAACGCCTGACCCATTTGCAAGCCTTGGGCATACATCTCTGCAAGACCCCGCTCAACGGTTTGTTCCGTGTGGATATACCGATCAAATTCACTTTGTGTGTGAACCAGGGCTCCGATGCTGCTAATTAAGCCGATCACAAAAACCACGGCTGGAATAGCTGCAAAAGCTGCAAGTTTGGAACTGAATTTCATGAAGAACTCCAAAGAAAGTCAGAAAATTTTACGCTTCAAATTTGCCGGGCCTGCTTAAATTTTTCTGCTGCAAAAACGCTGCCACATATAAGTCAAACTGTCCCGCAAGGCGAACATCCGAACAGCTACGAAGTGTTGGGGACAGGGCAAAGCACTGCGTGTCAGTTGGACCGTCCCGCAAGGCAAACATCCGAACAGCTACGAAGTGTTGGGGACAGGGCAACTGCACT
>CAIYYA010000314.1 GCA_903930255.1 uncultured beta proteobacterium | reverse complement strand
CCGGGTTCACAGACACAGCTCTGGGCAAAATTTTGCGCATAACTGCGGTAGCGTTTCACACAGTGCGGGATCACGTCTTTGCCAAAGTCGTGACTCGACTTGGGATCGTCGGCGTCGCGCAGCAATTGCTCAAACAAAAACCGCGTGTTAAAGACATAAATCCCCATGCTGGCCAAAGCAACATCCGTTTTGCCCGGCATCGGTTGCGGCTGCGCCGGTTTTTCTTCAAAGGCCTGAATCCGTCCATCCGTATCGATCGTCATCACGCCAAAACCGCTGGCGTCTTTGAGCGGCACTTCAATACAAGCCACGGTGACATCGGCTTGGTGCTGCACATGCGCCGCCAAAATGCGGCCATAGTCCATGCGGTAAATATGGTCACCCGAGAGCACCAGCACATACTCTGGCATGGCATGGCGAATTTCGCGCAGGTTTTGGAACACCGCATCCGCCGTGCCGCGGTACCACTGCGACTCGTCCACCTGCTGCTGGGCTGGCATGATTTCAATGAACTCGCCCAAGCGGCCATCCAGAAAACTCCAACCCAGCTGCAAATGCCGGATCAGGCTTTGTGACTTGTATTGGGTGGCAACCCCAACACGGCGCACGCCCGAGTTGACACAGTTCGACAAGGTGAAGTCAATGATGCGAAATTTGCCGCCAAACGGCACAGCCGGTTTGGAACGCCAGTCGGTCAGCGCGTGCAATCGGCTACCCCGCCCTCCGGCCAAAACCATGGCAAAGGTGTTGCGCGTGAGCTGGCTGATAAACCTGGTGTCGTTCAACTTGTTTTTTGCATGAGTCGTCGGCATGTTGGCTCCTTCAATGCGTTGCCGCTCAAATTGGATGATTAAGCTGAATTTGAACTCTGCTCAGCGATGCAGCGCGCCAGTGGGGCATCATCGATGACCACATGGCGCATCGCCCAGTCGTGCATCAGGGCGTGGAAAGCAGCTTGGTCCAGCCGGCCTTTGCCAACCCCGCTGCTGATCTGGTTCAGACGGGCAAGCAAGCTGTTGTGGTTGTTGGTATGCCCCTTGCAATCGACAAACTTGAGCTTGCGTATCAAAGCTTCTTCAGCCTCGAAATGCTCGCGCGTGTGCCGGTACAGCTTCATGATGAGCGATTTCAGCCCCGCCTCATCGAGCGGCACCAACAGTGCATTGATCAGTGCAAACAATTCCTGGTGCTGCTGATCAATCTCGGCGTTGCCAATTTTGTAACTGTCTTTCCATTCAACCTTCATCGCAGATTCTCCAAATTAAATTCAAATCAACGCACCATCACGCCAGACAGCTGCTGCATGATCTCGCGGCCAATGCCCGTCAAAGGCACGGTTTTTTCTACACCACCCCGTTTTACCGCCTCTTTGGGCATGCCATACACCACGCAGCTGGCTTCGTCTTGCGCCACCGTGCGCGCGCCGGCCTTGCGCATCTCGGCCAGACCAGCCGCACCATCGTCACCCATACCGGTCATGATGACACCCAAAGCGTTGGCGCCAGCACACTTGGCCACTGAGCGAAACAGCACATCCACCGACGGGCGATGCCGGTTCACCAGCGGGCCGTCCATCACCTCGACGTAATACTGGGCTCCTGTGCGACGCAGCAGCATGTGTTTGCCACCCGGTGCAATCAAGGCACGGCTGTTCACCACACGGTCGTTGTTTTGCGCCTCTTTCACCTCAATCTGGCACAAACTATTGAGCCGTTCGGCAAAAGCCGCGGTGAATTTCTCCGGCATGTGCTGCACGATCACAATGCCGGGCGTGACCCGCGGCAAGCTCGTCAACACCACTTCAAGCGCCTGTGTACCCCCGGTGGATGTGCCCAGCGCCACCACCCGATCGGTGGTTTGAATCATGGCCGAATGCTTGTCGGCTGCGGGCATGATCACATCAGCCGTATTTTTGGCCGTGGCGTGCAACACCCTCACATTGGCTTTGGCGGCACCTTTGACGGTTGTCACCATGTCTTCTGATGCGTCTTCGAGAAACTGCTTCAAACCAATTTTGGGTTTGGTAATGATGGCCACTGCCCCGGCAGCCAGCGCCACCATGGAGGTTTGTGCACCCGCCTCGGCCAGGGTTGAGCAGATAACAACGGGCGTGGGGTGCTCGGTCATGATCTTTTTCAGGAACGTAATGCCGTCCATGCGTGGCATTTCAATGTCGAGCACGATCACATCGGGCCACTGCGCTTTCATGCGCATCATCGCCAAAATCGGGTCGGCCACCGCCGCAATCACCTCGATCTCGGGGTCGGCTGACAAAATCCCGGCAACCACCTGGCGCACCACGGCAGAGTCATCGACCACCATCACTTTGATTCGGCTCATGGTAATTTTCCTTCTAGTGACAACGCTTCAAGCTCCAGCGCTGACGGTTTGATTTGACGCGCCCAGACATCGCCTTTGCTCAAGTCAAAAATAATTTGCCGGTGGCCCACACCAAATAGGTTTTCCTTCATCAAGGGGATACCACGCAGGCGCAGCAACTCGCGTGCCGCTTCACCATTGCGCTGTCCCACCTTGATGCCATTGGCATGACCCTGCCCCGGAAACATATTGCCACCGCCAAAAATTTTGGCGTGACACTGTGCCGGCTCTACGCCATGCGCGCGCAAGTCGTCAATCATGAGTTGCAGGGCTTCGTCGCCATAGCGACCGTCAAGCTCCTGTCTCTTCACCGCCCGCCCCCGCGTTGGCAGCATAAAGTGCGACATGCCACCCAGGCAGGTTTCAGGGTGCCAGAGTGTGATCGACACACATGAGCCCAAAATAGTCCGAATCTGATAGCCCGCATCGGCCACAAACAACTCACCTGGTTGCAAAAAGATGTCGAGCAGATTTTTTAGCCGTGCCATATCAAGCTGCTTTTTGATAGATCGACGGTGCCACCATCTGCACCGCCGTGCTGATGTCGTTCAGGCTCTCAGAGTGGCCAATGCAAAAATAGCCGCCCGGCTTGATGGTTGAAATCACCCGTGCCACCACCTGGCGTTTGGTCTCGGTATTGAAATAAATCATCACGTTACGCAAAAAAACCAGGTCAAACTTGCCTATCTCAGGCAAAGCCTCGTTCAGATTGGCTTGGCGAAACATCACTTTGCTGCGAAGCAGCTTATCTACCAACAAATATCCTTCGTACTGCCCGGCACCCTTGCGACAAAAACGGCTCAGATAGTTCGCTGGTATGTGTCGGCCACGTTCCATCGAATACAAGGCACGCTGGGCACCCTCGAGTACCCGGGTGCTGATGTCTGTGCCTAATATTTCCCAGGGTGTGGTTTGCATGCAATCGGCCAGCACCATG
>CAIYYA010000313.1 GCA_903930255.1 uncultured beta proteobacterium | reverse complement strand
CAGCGCTTTATGCCTGCCGCCGCGCGACCTGCATATATCGATCGCCGGGCTGGTCTCAGCCAGCCAACCCCTGATGGACCTGGCAGCCACCTTGATTGCGGCCCGCAACGGCACCAAAAGCAGCGCCAGCAAAACCGCAGCCGCGCGCGCCAATGGCCGCAAAGGTGGCCGCCCTCGCTTGGCAACACTGGGGGTTTGACCGGGTCTTCAACACCACCACGCTCGAGAGCGTCTTTGTCGAGCCACAGCACTGAGCCCGTCCCTGGGCAAGCGCTGCGCTTAACGCCACTCAAAGTGAAGTGACTGCGCTTTGTTCCCAAAGTCCCTTAAAGTCAAATCGGCTGGCTTTGCATTAGCGCTGTGCTTGGTAAATGTGTCGTTTTTGTTTTGATTCACTGTGGCACCCACTATCCCCAAACCCCTTTCCCCCTGCAGGGCGAAAGGGGAGCCCAACAGCCCTATGTGGCCGGCGCACCAGCCGCTGGACGGCTAAGGCACCTTGGCCGCTGGCGTACCGATCGGTTTGTCATTTTGCGGGTTTGACAGCGCGGTCTTCATCCAGCTACCACGCAGGTCGGGTTAGCTCGTCAGAGCGTAACCTGGCAATTCAAACGTCCAATCCAGTTTAATTGACCCCTATCAGCCAAAACAGTTTGATGCCGTTCGTTGCTCGCGGCTAAACTAGGTTCGATGCCCAAAATTTTGTGATATTGATCAAATCGAGGTGAGTATGAACAGGCAACTGAAACAACGCATGGAACAAACCTTGAGCCAATTGCCACCACAATACCAGTCAGAATTACTTGACTTTGGTGATTTTCTGGCTGCCAAATTGCAGGCTAACCGTACGTCGGCGAGTTGTGTCGAAGACGCACTGCTACTGGTTCGGGAAATGGTGAATACACCAGCCAAAGGGAGGCTGGGGCCACCCTTCCTAGATTTGACCGGTTTCAAACTTAACCGGGAAGAAGCCAATGAACGCTAAAGCGTAGTTTCTTGATACAAACATCGTTATCTACGCGTATAGCGTTGATCAAGCCCAAAAATGCCAAATTGCCCGCGCATTGATTGAGGCCGGTAACGCTGTCATCAGCGCCCAGGTGCTCAACGAGTATTGCAACTCGACACGCAAAAAATATCCTCAAATGTTTGACCGTGTAGAAGAAACTTTGCACGAACTTCTGGCTGTACTGCAGGTGCGCGATTTGATGCCATCGACAAGTTTGCATGCTGTGCAGTTGACGCGCCGCTACGGCTACTCGTATTACGACAGTTTGATTGAGGCTTCAGCGCTAGAAGCCCAATGCAGCATTCTGGTCAGCGAAGACATGCAAAACGGCATGCTGATTGATGACCGCTTGCGCATCGTCAACCCTTTTCTGCCCCTGAATTAATTCAAGACGATAAAGCTCAGATTCAAACCTGTGTTTGCTTTATTATTGATAGCTATAGATGCTTGCTGGACGTGCTATAGCAGATTTTCTAGCAACTATTTGAACAAGCCTGTCGAAGCAGTCCACCCGGCACCGCTTTAGTTGTTACACCGGTTGTACTCTGACATCAATTTTGCGGCTTTGACGGCGCGGTCGTCATCCAGCCACCACACAGGTCGGGGGGATTTACAAGCCCAAAATCGAACGAGCCTGCTTTTCGCTGATCCCGCTTGCTTTCATTTTGTCCAAGGCATCTTGCAAACCTTCCAGCTTGCCTTCCAGCTTGCCTTCCAGCTTACCTTCAAGCTTGCCTTGTTCTAGACCCCGTTGCTCCGCTAGCGCAAGCTCGGTCAACTCATCGCGCAGCGCACGGTCACGCACTGAAGCACGGTGCCGCGCCTCTGCATCGGCGCTTAAGGTTTTGAGCAGGCTGAGCGCTTGCTGCACGGGCGGGTAGGACAACTGACTCATGGCGGACTCCTCGCTCCAATGTTCAAAAAATGTCACCCAGGCTGTCAGGCTTTGGGCTGCGGCGCTGTGCAGTCGGTCGGCCTTGCCGAGTTCGATGATGTTCAATTCTAGTTCTGCACCCAATTTGGTGCTGGGCTGCCAGCGGTCGCGCATTTCAAAGCACCAATGCGCTTGGTTGAGTTGCTCTGGCTGGGTGAATAAATCAAAATTGAGCAGGTGGATGCCAATCACCGGCTTCAGGCTCAGGTAGCTCTCGCCACTGCTGAGTTGCTTGGTCAAGGTGCTGGCCAGGTAATAGGCGCTGCGTGCGTTCCATAAATCAAAGCGTTTAACCTGCATTTCGATGT
>CAIYYA010000312.1 GCA_903930255.1 uncultured beta proteobacterium | reverse complement strand
GTTGTTGAGCCGGGTTTGAAGTACTCGTCGAAATCGAGGCCGTTCTTGTTGCACAGGTTTTTGAATGAACCCATGTAACCAATCGGTGCATCGAGCCAGACATAAAAATATTTGCCCGGCGCATCGGGGATTTCAATGCCAAAGTAGGGTGCATCACGGCTGATGTCCCAGTCGCCCAGGCCTTCGCTCTTGGAGCCATCGGGGTTGGTGCGCACGCTGAACCATTCCTTGATTTTGTTGGCCACCTCGGGTTGCAGCTTTCCGTCTTGCGTCCACTGTTCCAAAAATGCCACGCAACGCGGGTCGGACAGTTTGAAAAAGAAGTGCTCGGAGCTTTTCAGTTCGGGTTTGGCGCCTGATAGCGCCGAATAGGGTTTGATCAGGTCGGTGGGGGCATAGACTGCGCCGCAGTTTTCGCAGTTGTCGCCGTACTGGTCTGCTGAGTGGCACTTGGGACATTCGCCTTTGATAAAACGATCCGGTAGGAACATGTTTTTCTCGGGGTCGAAAAACTGCTCGATGGTGCGGGTCTCGATCAGCGAACCTTGCGGGTTGTCGCGCAGGTCGCGGTAAATGGCTTGGGCCAGCTCGTGGTTTTCGGGTGCGTCAGTGCTGTGCCAGTTGTCAAAACTGATGTGAAAACCGTCCAGATAAGGCTTGCGCCCGGCCGCAATGTCAGCCACAAATTGCTGTGGAGTGATGCCGGCTTTTTCGGCGGCAATCATGATGGGGGCGCCGTGGGTGTCGTCAGCGCAGCAAAAATCGACCTTGTTGCCCATCATGCGCTGAAAGCGGACCCAGATATCAGCTTGGATGTATTCCATGATGTGGCCACCGTGGAATTTGCCATTGGCATAGGGCAGGGCGGTGGTGACAAAGAGTTGGCGCGACATGGGCAGGGGCTTTCAGAACAAGGGAGCGATTTTAGTCAGTGATGATGCGCCGATCAGGGGTGCGCAGCCTGCCATTTTTGAATCGCCTCACGAATGGCGGGTAAGGCTGCTGCTGCGGCTTTTTCGCCGAGCAGGATGGCTTTGTCTTTTTGCTCAAAGTCGCTGATGCCCAGGCTGTTGATGGCCGGTCGAATCACTACCTCGGCACGTGCCAGCTCTTGCTCGCCGAGTTTTTGCCCCATGATGGTGATCGATTTGCCCAATGTGTCGGCAAACCAGTTGCCTGTTTTTACACCATTGGCTTTGGCTGAAATGTCAACCGCAATCACGATGTCGGCGCCGAGTTCGCGCACGGCATCCACCGGCACCGGGCTGACAACACCGCCGTCCACATAGGTTTTGCCGGCAATCAGGGTCGGTTGAAACACCCCCGGAATGCTGCACGAAGCGCGCACGGCTTGCCCGGTGTTGCCTCGGGCAAACACCACGCGCTGGCCGGTGTCGAGCTCGGTGGCCACCGCCACAAAAGGCTTGCCGAGGCTTTCGAGCGGACGGTTTTTCACCAGTTCGTTCACATAGTCTTGCAGCTTTTGCCCAAGTAGCACACCTTTGACGAGGTTGCGCCAGTCGATGTCGCGCAGCCGGGCCTCGTCCAGTGAAAACGCAACGTCCTGCAGCGCAAAGCCCGTCAAACCACTGGCATACAAAGCCCCCACTACGCTGCCGGCGCTGGTGCCTGCCAGTAAGGCCGGGGCGAGGCCTTGGGCTTCCAGCGTTTTGAGCACGCCCACATGGGCAAAACCTTTGGTGCCACCGCCTCCCAGCGCGATACCTATGCGTGGTTGGCGTGCAGCGCGGGGTGCTTCGGGCGCTGTGGCACACGCAGTCAATAGGCTGGCAGCTGACAGAAGTAGAGAGCGACGATGCATGCGGATGCTGGGTTGGTTAAGTGTTACAAAGTTGATAGTAGCTTACGCTTGACTGGTAAGCGCTAGAGACCAATTTTATATGCAAAAATCAGGGCAAAAATGGGCTGTTGCGCAGCAGCACATACAAGGCAGTGCCCAGCAAAATGCTCAGCAGTGGTTGGCGTTTGTACCACTGCAAGGCCAGCACACAGGCCACCGCCGCCAGTTCAGCCCAAGGCCCGTGTGGGTTGTCACGCGCGCTGCCAACCAGCGTGTGCACCAGCAGCAGCACCATGATGGCCAGCGGTAAAAACCGCCCAAGCTGCTGCATGGCGGGATGCCGTTGCAAAAACCTGGCTGCCAAAAAGGGCAGCGCACGCAAGCCAAAGGTCACGCCGGCCATGGCTGCCAACGCACCCAGCGCATAACTTGTGTCGATCATGGTGCGGCTACCTTGCGATTGGATGAGGATAAAACCAGACCCACCAGCACACTCAGGGCGATGGCGATCAACAGCGCCTGTGTCGGCAAAAGCCATTGCGCCAGCGCGTAACTGGCCAGCGCGACCCAGAGTGGTGTGGCACTGTGGGCGCTGCGCCATTGCTCGATGGCCAGCACGGCAAACAGCGCGGCCAGGGCAAAGTCCAGGCCCACCAGGGGAACCTGTGCCTGGGTACCGATCAAAGCACCGAGCAAGCTGCCCAGCACCCACCAGCCTTGGTTCAGCAGCGCGACACCGACCATTTGGCCCGTGCTGGTTCCCGCGGGCAAGGTAGTCAGCACCGAATAGGTTTCGTCGGTCAGGGCAAACACCAGATACCAGCGTGCCCAGGGTTGCGCAGGCAACTTGCCCAGCAGCGACAGGCCATAAAAGATGTGACGCAGATTCACCACCAGGGTGGCCAGAGCGATCGTTGTAACCGGCAAACCCGCCGCCAGCATCGGCACCATCATGAACTGGGCGGCTCCGGCAAACACCACCACGCTGGCAACCAGCGCCAGCCACCACGGCGCACCCGCTTGCACAAACAGGAAACCAAACACCATGCCCAGCGGAACATAGCCCATGGCCACGGGAATCGACAGCGTCAGCACCTGGCGAGCGGCTGAATCGGTTGGATGCGGGTGTGTGTCAGGCATACGTGAGGGATTGGACAAGGGCGGCAAATTTGAACACAGTCCAAATTCGATCCACTTGTATCATGCCCCATTGCAAGCATACTTGGCCAACACGTTCTAAACTTGGTTGATTCGTCGTATCTGACGCTAACTACCAGGAGCCAGTGATGTCCAAGACCACCCCAAAATGGTGCTGACGGCATCAAGTGTGTCGCATGAAAAATATTTGTGTCTATTGTGGTTCCAGCCCTGGGCGGCTTGATGCCTATGCGGATGGTGCGCGTGCTTTGGCGCAGGCGCTGGTTGAGCGCGAGCTGGGGCTGGTCTATGGTGGAGCCAGTATCGGACTCATGGGCTTGGTGGCCGACAGCGTTTTGCAGCTGGGGGGTCGCGTGGTGGGGGTGATACCGCAAGCGTTGGCGCGCAAAGAAGTAGCGCATGCCAAGCTGACAGAATTGCACGTCACCCAATCGATGCACGAACGCAAAACCCTGATGGCCGAGCTGTCCGATGGGTTTATCGCCATGCCGGGTGGCATTGGCACCTTTGAAGAAATTTTCGAAATCTGGACCTGGGCCCAGCTTGGCATTCATGGCAAACCCTGTGGTCTGCTGAATGTGGCGGGTTACTACGATGGCTTGTGTTCGTTTCTGGATCACGCAACGCAGCAGCAGTTCATGAAGCCCGAGCACCGCGCTGTGCTGTTGGTTGAATCTGAGCCGGCTGTGTTGCTGAACCGTTTTGCATCACATGTACCGGCAGGCGGACAGAAATGGCTCGAACAACAGGAATCGTGACCGTGTCAGTGGGTTTGTGCATGGCTTGTGCATCCGGGTAAATTCCAAACAACTGGCGATCGATCTTGTATCTTGCAAAAGTAGTAACATGGATTCTTCGAATTTGATTGAACGCACAATGCCCCAATCCCTGAAGGAATTCCTGTCGCACCACCACATTCACGAGGTGGAATGTGTCATTCCAGACATGACTGGCATCGCCCGCGGCAAGATTCTTCCGCGTGATTTGTTTTTGTCTTCGGGCGAAATGCGTTTGCCCAAAAGCGTACTTCTCAATACGGTCAATGGGCAGCAGCCCGACAATGGCCCGTTCGTGGGTGATACCGATCCGGACATGGTGTGCATTCCCGATGCAAGCACGATTCGTGTCGTGCCTTGGGCTGCTGAACCTGTGGCCGTTGTCATTCACGATTGCCAGGAGTGGGACGGTTCACCTGTGCAGTTGTCACCACGGGGTGTGCTGCGTCGTGTATTGGCGCTGTACCAGGCGCAAGGATGGCACCCCATCGTTGCCCCCGAGATGGAGTTTTATCTGGTAGCTCGTCAGCAAAACCCACATGTGCCACTGGTTCCTCCGCTGGGACGCACCGGAAAACCCGAGGCCGGACGACAGAGTTACTCGATTGATGCGGTCAACGACTTTGATCCGTTCTTCATGGAGCTATCCAGCTTTTGCAGCCAACACAGACTGGGTGTGGAAACCCTGATTCACGAGGCGGGTCCGGGGCAGATGGAAATCAATTTCTCTCATGGGGAACCGATGGATTTGGCCGATCGCGTCTTTTTGTTCAAACGAACGGTGCGAGAAACCGCGCTGCGGCATGGTATTTTTGCCACCTTCATGGCCAAGCCCATGGAACAGGAACCGGGCAGTGCCATGCATATTCACCAGAGCATCAACGATGCGCAAGGGCAAAACATCTTCAGCAACACTGATGGCAGTCCGAGCGACCTGTTTTTCAGCTATATCGCGGGTTTGCAAGCCTTTATCCCCAAGCTGATGCCGATATTTGCGCCATACGTCAATTCGTACCGGCGACTATCACCGTTCATGTCAGCTCCCATCAACGTCCGTTGGGGATATGACAATCGCACCTGTGGCATCAGGGTGCCAAAGTCTGATCAGGATTCGCGCCGTGTCGAGAACCGGGTACCTGGC
Organism: uncultured beta proteobacterium; assembly: GCA_903930255.1. Classification (GTDB taxonomy): domain Bacteria; phylum Pseudomonadota; class Gammaproteobacteria; order Burkholderiales; family Burkholderiaceae_C; genus Rhodoferax. The sequence continues at coordinate 29,343 of CAIYYA010000312.1, read as the reverse complement.
GTTGACGTCAATCCTTACCTCGCGATGGCGGCCACACTTGCCTGTGGTTATTTGGGCATGCGCGACAAACTCAAACCCAGCGAACCTACTGCGGACAGCGCCTGGAATGTCAGCCACGAATTGCCGCGCCATCTGGAGGATGCGATCAACACCATGCGCGCCAGTGCACCTGTGCGCGAATTGCTCAGCCCGTCTTTTGTGGATGCTTTCTGCGCTGTGAAAGAGCTGGAATATGCCACCTACAACCGGGTCATCAGCTCATGGGAGCGTGAGCACCTGTTGTTGTTGGTATAGGGGTGCTGATGCCATCCAGCCACACAAGCCCTGATTTATCGGGGGTCTCACAGCAAAAAGTCGAGGCCCTGCTTGAACGCGAACGCTTGAGCTTTTTCGCGCGCAATCCGAAGTCCAGAAAGCAAGCGGATCGCGCGGCTTTGCATCTGCTGTTTGGGGTGCCTCTGCATTGGATGAATGACTGGGAAACACCGTTTGCCTTGCAAGTCGCTACGGCACAAGGTGCCTACCTGACCGACTTGGACGGGCACACCCTGGTGGATTTTTGTTTGGGTGACAGTGGAGCCATGTTTGGTCATTCACCCCAGGTGGTTGCACAAGCCCTGACGCAGCAGACCCAGCGCGGTTACACCACGATGCTGGCCAGTGAAGACGCTGTGGTCGTGGCGGAATTGCTTTCGCAGTGCTTTGGGCTGCCGATGTGGCAATTCGCCATGACGGCCACCGATGCCAATCGTTTTGTGTTGCGCTGGATTCGGGCGGCGACACATCGCAAAGTCCTGCTGGTGTTCAACGGCTGCTACCACGGGACCGTTGAGGATGTGTTTGTCGATCTGATTGATGGCAAACCCGTGCAGAGAGACAGCTTGCTGGGTCAGGTGCATGACCTCAACCAGACCACGCGCGTGGTTGAATTTAATGACCTCCCGGCGCTGGAAGCCGCGCTGGCGTTTGGCGATGTGGCTTGTGTGTTGGCCGAGCCGGTGATGACCAATATCGGCATGGTGTTGCCACAACCCGGGTTTTGGGAGCAGGCTCAAGTGTTGATTCGTCGCCACGGTGCCATGTTGGTGATGGACGAGACCCACACCATCAGCAGTGGCCCCGGCGGTTACTGTCAAGCCCACGGTTTGACCGCTGACGCCGTTGTTGTCGGCAAACCCCTGGGCGGCGGCATGCCCTGCGCGGCTTATGGATTCAGTGCCGAGTTGGCCCGCCGTGTTGTGATGAGCAAGCAGACTGCACCACCCGGACATTCAGGCATTGGCACCACGCTCACCGCCAATCTGCTGGCGATGGCCGCCATGCGCGCGACACTGAGTCAGTTGATGACACCGGCCACCTATGCGCCCATGCTGGCGCTGGCGTGCGCACTGTCTGACGGCTTGCGTGCCGCCATTGCACAGCACAACTTACCGTGGTGCGTGACACAGGTGGGAGCCCGCACAGAGTTCCAGTTTTGTCCACACCCTCCAGTCAATGGCACACAGGCCGGGCAGGCGATGGTTCCCAATCTGCAAAATGCCATTCACCTTTACCTGCTGAATCGGGGGGTGCTGATCACGCCGTTTCACAACATGATGCTGATTTGCCCTGACACGACAGAAGAAGATGTGACTCGGCTTCTGCAGGCATTCAATGATGCGCTGTCAGAACTTGCAGGCTGACTTGAACGAATGCGAGCCATGCCAGAAATTTCCAATCCACAACTGGCCTGGGCGCTCATTTTTGTTTCGGGGGCACTTGAGATCGCCTTTGCGTCTTCGGTTCAGCTGTCTGCCGGCTTCACACGCTGGCTGCCCTCGTTTTTGGCGCTGATATTTGGCGCACTGAGTGTCTACATCATGAGCCTTTCGCTCAAGGTGATTCCGATCGGAACGGCCTACGCGGTGTGGGGCGGCATCGGGGCGGTCGGCACAGTTGTTGTCGGCATGCTCGTCTTTGGCGAGTCTGCTTCAATGCTGCGCCTGTTGTGTATCGCACTCATCGTGGTCGGCGTCATCGGGCTTCAGCTGACGGGATCCCGCTGAAACGGGGTTTGGGTCAGACTTGCTGCATCAACTCAAGCCCAACTGCAGCACAAATTGGCGCACCGTCACAATTTCGCAACTTCCGTGTGACTGGAGCGCCAGCAGCTACATTATCAAGAGCAAATTGGACTATTGATCCGGCCCGATGATGTATTAAGTTCCGTTCGGGTTGAGCCTGTCGAAACCCTTCGACAAGCTCAGGGCGAGCGGTTCAAACTTCATCGGGCCGGAGCAATACTGATGGATGCTAAAAACCATCAGGTTTCAGGCCAGATCAAGTCGCCAGCCCGGGCAATTGGGTCGGCGTGGCGCGAGCCAATGCCGCCAACTCGCGTTTACTCTGCAGCAGCAATGCGCTCTCGGATGGTGTCAGCTCTCTCGGTGTGCGCAAGGTACCGAGCTTCTGATTCAGTAAGCGCGTCGAAGGCGTGAGCGAATCGTCCGATCCACCAGTTTTCAAGTTCTGTTCCATGTTTCAACCTCAGTTCTTGCAATCGTTCTGGCGAGAGTGCCAGTTTGGAGGAGTGGGGCTTGCCAGTCAAGGATACAGCCCCAAGCACTTTGCCGCCTTTGAATTCGATATAGCCCTTGAAATTTGCCAACGTGCCGCCCATACCCACAAAATCGTCGACAAGAACGTATTCTGTACCATGGGTCACGTTGCCAGTAAATCGGGCTTGCCTCGCCAATCTGGAAAACCCATCCGCCCCGGTGTGGAACACGACGTTGGTTTGATAAATGTCGGTATCCACCGGCCAATCCAGTACCTTGTGGAGCAAATCTGCAAAGATTTCTGGAATGGCATTGACCGCGCCACGCTCAAACGCATGCGCACAGACCAGCGTTGGCTGATGACCTGCCAGCAGTGTCAACAAGTTTTAATTCATCACCCCGTTCATCGTGGCGCTTACCAATACGATGGCTGCGTTTCCGTCTCCTGCCTTGGCCGCCTTGTACGCCGGATGCTGCTTCACTGCCGACTCACTGGCGTGAATCAGCACATCGGGGAAGTTGCCCCACGGTGTGCGCGGCGGTTGGATCAGTTCTGACATAGAACCGCATTTTTACATGCAGCCAATTTTTATATTCCCTACCACCATCTCCCAGCCCGACCAACTCGCGCGCTCCTGCGCTTTGACCGCCAAAACCCGCCAGCTCTGCCTGAGCCTGGAGTCTGGCGCGGCTGACATTCTGGAACTGGTGACACCCACCACCGCCGAGCTGCTGGCCTACGCCAGACTGCGCCCGCTGGCACAGGCGTCATTGCAGCAAAGCTTGCTATAAAAAGCCCTCTAGCGCCCGTGCAGCATGCGCTGGTAGCTATTGTTTTTGATGTAATGCAGGATTTGCAAACTGCGCACAGCTGCTTGGGTTTACCTGTCGATGACGAAATTCCAGAAAGCGATGCAGCAAGCTAAACTCGTTCATCTATCCATAACAGGACAAATCCATGATTTTTGTGACCGGGGGCGCTGGTTATATTGGCTCACACACCTGCGTTGAATTGCTTAACGCTGGCCACGAGGTGACGGTGTTTGACAACTTTTGCAATAGCCAGCGCGAAGCGTTGGCGCGAGTGGCGCGTATCACTGGCAAATCCGTGACCGTGATTGAAGGCGACATTCGTGATGGGGTTGCCTTGCGCGACGCGCTGGCGCAATGCCAGCCACAAGCGGTGATTCACTTTGCCGGCCTGAAAGCTGTGGGTGAATCGGTCGAACAACCCTTGCGTTATTACGACAACAATGTGCATGGCACGCTGACACTGCTGCAAGCCATGGCGCATGCGGGCATCAAAACTTTGGTGTTTAGCTCGTCGGCCACGGTTTATGGCGATCCGCAGTACTTGCCTTTGACCGAAGACCATCCACTCTCAGCCACCAACCCTTATGGCCGCAGCAAGCTCGTGATTGAAGACATGCTGCGCGACCTGTATCGCAGCGACCCGACCTGGCGCATGGGCATCTTGCGATATTTCAACCCGGTTGGTGCGCATGCCAGTGGCCTGATTGGGGAAGATCCGCAAGGCATACCGAATAACTTGCTGCCGTTTGTGGCACAGGTCGCAGTGGGTCGGCGACCCTATTTAAACGTCTGGGGCAATGACTACGACACCCCCGACGGCACTGGCGTGCGCGACTATATTCACGTGGTGGACTTGGCACTCGGTCACCTTAAAGCTTTGGAACGCCTACAAAAGCAGCCCGAGTGTCGCGCCATCAACCTGGGTACAGGCGTTGGCTACAGCGTGCTTGACATGGTTCAAGCCTTTGAGAAAGCCAGCGGCAAACCGGTGCCCTATCAGGTTGCCTCTCGACGCGCCGGCGATATTGCCTCGTGCTACGCCGACCCTTTGCTGGCGCAGGCTTTGCTGGGCTGGCGTGCCGAGCGTGACCTGGCCGCCATGTGCTCGGATGCCTGGCGCTGGCAAAACGGCAATCCTAAAGGCTATGCATCAGACTAATCATGTGCCTGCATTTTCATCAAGAGAAACCTTTGAAAAAACTTCTGACCCTGCTATTGACTTTGTTAGCCGGTTTCATCGGCTCTAAGGCAATAGCCGTTTCTGGCGAGGCCAGCCCCAGCATCGCTTTTTTTTATGGAGCCAAACCACCGTGGGCAGAGCTGCAAGCTTTTGACTGGGTGGCGGTTGACCCGGGGCACGTGCCCGACCCCAAGTTGCCCAAGCTGGCACATACCAAACTGGTTGCCTATGTGGCCTTGGGTGAGGTGCAGCCTTCGCGCCCCTACGCAGCGCAAATCCCGAAAAACTGGTTTGTCGGCGAAAACAAAGATTGGGGCAGCCGGCTGATCGATCAGTCGCAGCCCGAATGGCCCAAATTTTTTACCGACACCATCATTGCGCCGCTCTGGAACAGTGGCTACCGAACATTTTTTATGGACACGCTGGATTCTTACCACCTGTTTGCCAAGACGCCGCAAAAGCGAGCCGCGCAAGAGGCCGGCATGGTGTCGGTGATCAACGCTGTCAAGCAGCGTTACCCGCAAGCCAGGTTTATTTTTAACCGGGGTTTTGAAATACTCGGACGCACGCATCAGCACCTGGATGCGGTTGTGGCGGAGTCTTTGTTTCAGGGCTTTGATGCAGGCAAGGCGAAATACAAGGTGGTTTCAGCCGAAGATCGGGAGTGGTTGCTGGGCCAATTGCGCCGTGCCAAAGACGAGTTCCGTTTGCCCGTGGTGGTGATTGATTACGTGCCATCGTCAGAGCGGGAGTTAGCCAGAAAAACGGCCAAACGCATCTTGGATTTGGGCTTTACCCCGTGGGTGGCAACGCCTGATCTGGGAACCTTGGGGGTGGGTGCGCTTGAGGTGATGCCACGAAAAGTCTTGGTGGTGCATAGCACCATGAAAGATGAATATGCGTTGAGACTGAGTGAGCCAGTTCGGTTTGCTGCCATGCCTCTCAATTATCTGGGCTACGTTCCAGAGTATGTTGACCCACAACATTTGCCGGCCTATCTACTGGCAGGGCGTTACGCCGGTATTGTGGTGTGGCTCACCGATGAAGTTAGCGAAGCCGGGCGTACCCATTTACTGGTTTGGCTTGCCGCGCAGGCACTTGAAAAGCTGCCCATAGCGTTGCTTAACCCGCCGGTCTACTTGTTGGAGGGCGCCTTTGGCAAATCGCTGGGGTTGAATGTGGGCAATGCGCTTACCACGTCAGCGCCACTTGAAATCGTCCAGCAGGACGCCTTGATGGGATTTGAGCGTGCCCCCTCGCTGGCGCCGGATGGGTTTTTTCCATTGACCCTTGCAAAGGGCAGTCCGCTGTTAACTTTGAAGCAAGGTAACCAGCATCAAGTTGTGGCTGCTATAACGCCGTGGGGTGGCTACATCCTGGATCAGTTCAGTGTCATCACACTGCCTGGAGGCAATGGCGATCGATGGGTTACCAACCCCTTTGCGTTCTTCAGCCAGGCATTGCAATTGCCCAATATTCCGGTGGCGGATGTCACCACAGAAACCGGGCGCAGAATGCTCATGGTTCACATGGATGGTGATGGATTTGTGAGCCGATCCGAACTTCCTGGCAACCCTATGGCCGGTGAAGTGGTGCGCGACCGGGTCGTCAACAAATACCCTTTACCCATGACCATTTCGGTGATTGAGGCAGAAATTTCACCAACCGGCTTGTATCCTGGTTTGTCCAGTGCAGCCGAGAAAATAGCCCGGGATATTTTTCGCGCTCCCAACGTGGCAATGGCCTCACACAGCTATTCACACCCATTTGTTTGGCGCAAAGCCAGTGCGGGCGATGTGAATGAGGGATACAACCTGCGCTTGCCGGGCTACAAATTTGATCTTCAGCGTGAAATTGAAGGTTCCATTGAATACATTAACACCCGCTTGGCACCTGCCGGTAAAAAAGTGGAGATTTTTTTCTGGACTGGCGATTGCATTCCGGGCACAGATGCCCTGGCCTGGACAAAAAAAGTGGGCGTTATGAACATGAACGGTGGCGACACCGTAGCCACCCGATCTCAACCCACCTTGACGCAGGTGGAGGGTTTGGGCGTACCTCGGGAGGGTGGTTTTCAGGTTTTTGCACCCAATCAAAATGAGAACGTTTATACGAATAATTGGTTAGGGCCGTTTTATGGTTTTGAGCGCGTGATCGAAACCTTTGAACTCACCGAAACACCGCGCCGACTCAAACCTATTGACATCTATTTCCACACCTACCTGACCACCAAGCGGGCTGGCATGCAATCGCTGGACAAGATATTCGGCTACGCTTTGAAACAGGAAACAACGCCTCTGTTTGTCTCTGAATATGCGCGCAAGGTGCTGGACTTTGAGCAACTGGCGATTGCTAAAACGGCCACCGGCTGGCGTGTGCGGGGTGCTACTGATTTGCGCACCTTGCGCTTGCCAACCGTGTTGGGTTGGCCAGATCTGAACCAGAGCCAGGGCGTTGCAGGTTTTGCGGATCAGCCAAATGACCGCTATGTTCACTTGGGTCGTGATGCCGCTGAACTGGTTTTGACCGAGGTGCAACCGAATGGTCTCCAATTGGTGTCGGCCAACGCGAAAGTTGAAGATGTTGAGCGTCTGCCCAACGGTTTTCGCTGGAACTTGTCTGGCCATGTGCCCTTGCAATTCACTCTGGCCCATACCCAGTCGTGTCGTGTCAAGGCGGGTGGGCGTGAACTAACCCCGGTTCGTCAAACGGCCGGATTCAGTCATTTTGAGATCAAAGACCATGTTGCCAGACCGCTCGAAGCGATATGCCGGGGCTGATGGCAACATCCCCCGGCTGGTGCTGGCTGCCAATTGGCAGTTAACGCTGATCGCACTACTGGTGCTGGCCTTGCTGGCCATTATTTTTCCGCGTAAGGCGTTGGTTGAAAAACTCTATCAACAAGAGACGTTGGACGAACTGACGTTGTTATACATTCAAAATCTCTACCGCGCAGACACCACAAACGCAGATGTTGCCCTTCTCTTGGCCCGCTCTCAACAGAGTGTGATGGATATTGACACGCTCGAATCGATTTTGCTTAACTTGGCCACAGAAGGTGATACCAGACAGCGTATCGAAGCGCGAACCATGCTGCTCGACGCTTACATCAGGGCGCTGGAACGCAGTCCATCGAATAAAAAACTGACTGCACACTTGATTGATTTGATGCAAAAGGCACAGCAAGAGGAGTTGCCCGAGCGTTTGGCCAGAGAGTTTGCAAGCAGAGCATTTGAATTGAATTTGCCCAAATTGGGGCTGGTTTTTTTCAAAATGGTGAATGCCTCGCAACCCGCCTTGGTGTTGGAAAAATATGGCAGTTTGGCTCTGGGTGAGGGACATCATGCCGTAGCTGCTTCGTATTTTTTGTTGGCTCGTGACAGTGCCACCACGTTGGACGAATCGCGGCGACTTTTTCAAATGGGCATCGAAACCTATATGTCAGCCAGTTTGTTTAGCCAGGCCATGCTGTCGGCCAAGCAATATCTGGGCAATTTGGCGGACGATCCCCCCACCTTGCGATTTCTTTCGCATGCGGCACTGGCAGCAGGGGATACACCCATGGCCGCCGAGTACGCGCGCAAACTGGTTTTTCGTCCAGATTCCAGTGGGACATGAGAAACCTACTCATTTTTGCTGCGGTGGGTGCGGTTTGTTTGCCGGCGCTGGCTAACGACAGCCTGGTGCAGGGGCGAGACTATTATTCATTGCAAATTGCCAGTGGCAAGAGTGTTCAGGTACTCAAGGCGATTTATCAGAGTTACGTGCATTTGCCGCGCGTACGCATTGAAAAACGTGGCAATTTGTTTGTGTTGCGAGCTGGGTTTTGGGATACCGAAAAAGCTGCAAAAACTGGCCTTGATCAAGCCCACGTGGATGCCAAGCTGGTGCGCTTGGCCGTTTATCGTCCGCAAACGATTGTGCATAGCAACTGGCAGGAGGCGCCGCCAATTGCTGACAGCTTGAAAGTGAGTGGGCAGGTCACTGAATCCAAAAATGAACGGGTGCAGGCGCCACCTGACCGGATGTCAGTGCCAGATGCTTTCCTGGCACCGCCTGCACGTGGTGCCCCTGCCTCTACCAGTCGTACAGCGGCAAACCCAAGCGCTTCACACGAAACCTTGCTGCCATTTAACCAGCAAGACTTTGCCCTGGCGTTTGACGTATTGGTTGGCGCTGGCGATTTGCCGCATGCCTTTGCGGTTGCCCAAAAGGCGGTTCAGTCCGTGCCGCAAGACGGTGATTGGCGACGAAAACTAGCGCGGGTGAGCGAGTGGACACAACAACCGATTGTGGCGGTCGAACAATGGATGGCGCTGTTTCAGCAAGGTGACCGATCACCTGAAACGGTGGCTGCCGTCATACGTCTGGCGCCATTGGTCGATAAACCGATGCTCGCAGTGCAGGCCTGGACAGCGCATGCCGAGAAGTCACGCATGACCGACACACAATGGCACGATATTTTTGTTTTGTATGAAAACGCTTCGGAGCCAATACAGGGATCGCACTTTTTTGAGGCGCTTTTCAAATCTAAAAAATATCCTTTGCTGCTTGAATATGCCGCACAGTTGGCAGAAAACGCGGGTGACGACGAGCGCGCACTGACACTTTTGCAACAGCGTGCCAAGCTGGAGCCCTTTTCTGTGAATATCGTTTTACGCGCGGTGGTCAACTTGGTCAGACGCGACAAAATGCCACAGGCTTTGGCCTTGTTACGCACGTATGAACATCAAGTGCCTGCAGCGTCATTTGAATATTGGCGCTTGTTAAGCCAAATTGCCTGGGATTCAGGCCATTTTGAAACGGCTACCGGCGCATATCAGCGCTTTGCTGTCCTGCCGCAGGCGACATCAGCCGACTGGTCTCGGTTGATTTTTCTGGTTCGGCAAAAGCATCCTGCGCAAGCGGCACAATTGTCTTTGGATGCCTATCGACGCTTTGGCGCAATGGATCAATTGTTGTTGGGTTTGGGCATCTTTGCCGAGCAGGGTGATTTTGCGGCCCAAGAGCGCGTTTTCAAATCCCTGGGTACCAAAGACCTTGAAAAGGCGGAGCAACACCTGCGGTTCTTGATGATTCGCGCGCAGTTTTATCAACATCAGAAACAGTCTGATTTGGCTTGGCTTGATTTGCGCCGTGCTTTGCAAAAAAGTCCCCAAGATGTCGACGTGGTGTTGGCCAATTTGTGGTTTTTGATTGATGGACAGCGCACGGAATGGTTGACCCGCTATTTAAAAACCTATTCGCCCCAGGCTTCGAAGAATTCAGCCTACTGGCTGGCTTATGCTGCGGCTCAGCAAACGCTGAACCAGCATGCCGAGGCGGTTCATTGGTATGCCAAGGCCGTCAAGCTGCATGCGGATGATCCATTGGTGCTTTTGAATTATGCGGATGCACTGGAACGGATGCATCGAATCGGCATGGCTGAAAGAATACGCCGACATGCCTGGTTGCTGCTCAAGTCAAAATACCCCAATCCCCCAACCTCTTTGAGTCAGGGGCAAAGCGCCGAATTGTTGGCATTCTCCCGCCTGGCGTTGTTGGATCAGCCTGGCGACCCGGCTTTTAACAGGGTGCGCCAATTGGTCAGTGAATTGCGCGGTGTGCCCAATGTTCAACAAGATGCGCAGTCATTGAACCTGGTGTTGGGCTGGTCAATTTTGAAAGAACAGTTTGAAAACGCCAGACTCTGGATGTGGCGGCGCTACACGCAACAAACATTTACGGCGGCTCCCCTTTGGGGGCAAAGCCAAACCGCTCTGCAGCTCAAAGACAGCCAAAGCATGGATCACTTGCTGCAAACGCAAAGTCAGGACATGCCGATTTACAACCGGTACGACACAGCCTATGCGCTCGGCCATGTTCAGCAGGCGTTGGATATTGCTTTCAAGGGTATGTCTGGACAAGAAGATGAAGCTTTACACGACCGGTTTCGCCAACACGCCCCGCTGCAAGCGCATTACCTTGAATTGCGTACCTGGGCTGACAGCCAAGGCTCGCTGGACAACCACGGACTTCAATTTGAAACGCGCTTGGCGATCAGTTCTCAGCTGCATCTGACCATCAGGGCGGTGCGTCATCTGCAGTCGAGCAGCGATCCGGTGCTCGCGTCCTTGGCACCGGGCACAGACCGATTGGGCAGCATCCAGGCGAGCTGGCTGGGTGCTCGTGGCACCACCCTTCTGACCTTGTTTCGGCGCGAGGAGCTCGATGGCTTGACCGGTTTCAAACTGAGCGAAAGCTATCAATGGGGCGGAAGATTAAATCTTGAAGGCACGCTGGATTTTCGTAACGAATCCACCGTGAGCCAAGCGTTGCGGGTTGCAGGTTATGAAAACAGCGTGTCGGGCAGTGCCAACTATGTTCTGGGAAAGCGTGAGTATCTTCGTGTAGCACCCAAGTTTTCCAATTACTACACCCAGTTTGGTGATTATTTGGGCAGTGGCCGCTCGATCGACATGGAAGCCGGTTATCGCTTGCGCACCGAATACCCTGACTGGCGCCTGCGCTCTTTTGTGACGCATCAACGGTTTTCACCCGATGGCAGTTTGAGCGCTACCACTGCGGTTCCTCTTCCGATGGGTTGGCAGACTTATCTTGGCGCAGGTGTCGTTGACCCCGTGGCCTATTTCATCCCACAAGGAAGTACGACCTGGGGTGCTTGTCTGGGCATGGGGGAAAACCTGTCAGGGCAAAATCTGCAAACCGTGTATTCGCGCGCCTGGCGTCCATTTACTGATGTCTGTTTGAGCCGTAACAGCGCCACCGGCAATGGCATGAATGGGTCGTTGGGACTTGCCGGATCGGTTACTGGCGAGGATCATTTGCAATTGCTGTTCCAATATAGCGATGGAACGGCACCAGGAAGCACCTCGACGAATGTGTTATCTGCCCGTTACCGGCACTATTTTTAGGAGTATTCAAGATGAAACAAATCAAGTGGCTTTGGGTTGTGATGGTTGTACTGCTGCTGGGTGCGTGCGCCACCGGGATTCAATCCACATCTGACCATGAGGCGCTTGACACGCAAGCCAAATGGGCGCTATTGCCAATTGCCAACAACACCGATACGCCGCAGGCAGGCCTTTCAGCCGAGGCGATGGTGGAGCATTTGCTGCGCCGGCGCGGCATCAGTTCGCTGCAGCGCTACCCAGCGGCCTTGTCACGCGACAGTCTGTTTGAACCCACTGAGCGCAAGGTAACTGAAGAGGCACAAAAGTGGGCGCAAGAGCAGGGTGTGCGGTTTGCTGTTGTCGGCAGCATTGAAGAGTGGCGCTACAAGGTTGGCATTGATGGTGAGCCAGTAGTGGGGGTGACGCTCAAGGTGCTGGATATCTCTACCGGCCGTGTGGTGTGGAGCGCCTCGGGCGCCAAAAGTGGTTGGAGTCGCGAGGCACTGTCTGCCGTGGCACAAACGCTCTTGTCGAATTTGTTGGGAACGATGCAATTAACGCTCACCAAACCAGGAGCCTAAGTCAAAGTGGTGACACGCGCACAGGCCTCGGGATGGCTCAAACGATTATTGAGGCTAAAAACCTTTGCTGAAGAGGAATCAACCAGTCATACCCCATGGTTTGAGGTTGCGGTGATCGCCTTTGGTGCGGTAGGGTTGGCCTGGTTGACCCGGCCGCAGGATCCCACTTTGATGACTTTGCGTTTTCCCTGGCTATGGATTGCGCCCATCTTGATTTCTTTGCGCTATGGGGTTATGCCGGGTTTGTTGGGCAGCATTCCTTTAATTGGAAATGAGTTGCTGGCACCCCAGTTGGGGCGAACTTCCGGTGATTTTTCGACCGAATCTTTTTTTGGTGGCGGCTTGCTGACACTGATATGTGGCGAATTCAGTGACGTTTGGCGTGATCGCAATAATCGAATGCAAGAAACCTACCTGTATGTCACCGAGCGACTGTCGCGCTTGACCAAAAGACATTTGTTACTCAATTTGTCACACGACCGGCTTGAGCAGGAAATGTTGGCCAGGCCGGGTTCCTTGCGCGATGCATTGGCGCGGCTGCGCTCGATCACCATGGATGCCAAAAATCACAATGAACCGATGCCGGGTGCAAAGGGTCTGCTGCAGCTGTTGTCGCAATACGTGAACATTGAATCAGCCGCCATTTACGCTTTGAAGATGAAATCGGGTTCTTATGAGCTGGGTGAGTGTGTTGCGCGTTTGGGGGATCCTGAAGAATTGACTTCAGATGATGAACTGCTGAACCTGGCACTTGAAAAGGGCACTTTGGCGCATATTGCCAATGCCGATGTCAGTCTGCAGCGGCGTACCCAGCAATTGGTGGTGGCACCGCTGGTGGCAGGGGATAGCGTGCTGATTGGCGTGCTGGCTGTCACACGCATGCCGTTCTTCTCTTTGAATGTTGAAAACCTGCAAATGATGCTGGTCATGTTGGGTTATTTTGCTGACAACTTGGGCGCGGCTTCGGGTGTGATCAAGATTCAGGCGCGTTTGCCTACCATGCCAGTTCTGATTGCCCAAGAGTTGGCTTGTCTGATTCGGATGCAAGAAAAAAATGGCATTGCCAGTCACCTGGTGGTGATGTCACTGGATGGCCAACGGCGGCAAGAAATCACAGCCGAGTTCCTTCGCATCAAGCGTGGATTAGACCTTTATTGGCAAACTTATGTGAACAACCGTCCTGTTTTGGCGATTTTGATGCCATTCACCTCTTCGGCAGCCAAAGATGGTTTTTTGCAGCGCATTGAAGGCTGGTTGAAACAACGATTTCAAGGCGACTTTGACAGCTTGGGCATTCGATTACGAATTATCAATTTTGATTCTGAAGACCCGTTGGTGGCGCTCTCAGAAATTATCAACAGTGAAGTGCCCGCATGAACCCAGCCCATTGGGTTTTGTTCGCGGCTGTTGCCGACTTTGCTTTGATGCTGAGTCCACTCATGCTGTCAAGCAGTTTGTCGGCATTCATCGAGATATTGCTGCTGCACATGTTGGTCTGCATGGTTGTTGCGAGCGCCATTTGGTTTTTGTTGCCTATGCATTACCGCCAACCCCAACGATTTGTCTGGCTGTTGTTGTTTTTCTTTTCATTTATTGCGCCGATATTGGGCGCCATTGGGTTGCTGCTAATGACCCGTTACAGCTTGCGTTTGACGGATGAGACGGCGTCCTACGCCATTCCTGTGGCGGTGGGCTTGCCGGAGTACGACATTCAGTTCAAGGAAGCGCATCGCGGCAGTCAGGGTGCCATACGCTCACGTCTCAGAACCGATGTGCCGGGGCAAGTTCGCATGCAGTCGCTGCTGACATTGCAAGCAGTGCCGAACAAAGTGTCTAACCCGATTTTGGAAGACTTGCTGGGTGACAGCACCGACGATGTGCGCTTGGTTGCCTTTGGCATGCTGGATTCAGAAGAAAAAAAGATATCCAAACAAATCAGGAGCGAAACTGCCATCTTGGAGCATGCCCTGACAAGCGAGCAGCGCTATGACTGCCTGCGCCACTTGGCTGAGTTGAACTGGGAACTGGTCTATGCATCCCTGACTCAAGGCGAGTTGCGTCGGCATATTCTGGGGCAGGCGCGTCACTATGCAGAGGCAGCTTTGAGCCTGGATGTATCCCACGACTCTGGCTTGGCATTTCTCAAAGGGCGAATTTTGTTGGAGCAAGGAGAAATTGAAGCGGCTGAAGCAGCCATTCAGCAGGCCATTGGCTTGGGTCAGTCCAGCACGTCTGCCCTGCCGTATTTGGCTGAGATGGCTTTTCTGCGCCGCGATTTTGTCGCTGTTAAACAGTTGATGCAGCAAGTATCCAATCTCAATTTGGCTTCGCGCACACGGGCGATTGAAGATTATTGGGTCAAACGAAACAACGAGATCAATTTCAGTGACCGCCGCTACCTCCCCCACATCTAAATCCACTTTCCCGCGTGCGCAAGACGTGGATGTCTTGCTGCTGCTCGAAGGCACCTTTCCGTTTGTCGCGGGGGGGGTCTCAAGTTGGGTCAATCAGATCATTCGAGGTTTTCCCGAGATCCGTTTTGGCGCCATATTTTTGGGCAGTCGCCCCGAAGATTACGGCGATCTGCGCTACAAATTGCCAGACAACCTGGTGCATTTGGAGACAGCTTATCTTTTTGAGGACAAAGAAAACCCTCCGGTCAAACCCGTCAAAGCGCCCGATGCGGCGATGGCCATGGTGAAAGAGATGCATGCATTGTTTGAAACCGACATGCGTGCACCGAACTGCGAAAAACTCTTCGCGGGTCTGATGGATCAGGCAGGACCCGATGGGCAACTGAATCATGAGGTTTTTTTGTACAGCCAAGCGTCTTGGGAATTCATCAAGAAAAGCTATCGACAGCACAGCACAGACCCCTCGTTTGTGGACTATTTCTGGACGATTCGCACCATCCACACACCGTTTTGGCGGCTGCGCGAAGTCGCGTTGCGCAGCCCCAAGGCCAAGATATATCACTCGGTGTCAACTGGCTACGCAGGCATTTTGGGGGTTCTGCTCAAGCATCGCCATCAGCGCCCGTTCATGCTGAGTGAACACGGCATTTACGTCAAAGAACGAAAAATTGACCTCTATCAGGCGCAGTGGCTCAAAGATAACCGGGGAGTGTTTGAGCGCGATCCGTCCCGGGTTAGCTACTTTCGCCAACTCTGGATACGTTTTTTTGAACACCTGGGCTATGTCACCTACCAGGCTGCCGATGACATCATTGCGCTCTATGAAGCCAATCGGCAACGCCAGTTGCTCGACGGTGCACCACCCGAGCGCACGTCCAACATTCCCAACGGCATTGATGTTGCCAAATTTGCTGCGCTGCGCAGTTTGCGGCCTGCCAAAATACCGCAGGTTTTGTGTCTGATTGGTCGGGTGGTTCCCATCAAAGACATCAAAACCTTCATTCGCGCCATGCGAAGCGTGGCCAATCACCTGCCGGATGCAGAAGCATGGATTGCCGGCCCCGAAGACGAATCACCCGAATATGCACAAGAGTGTCGCGAAATTGCCGAGCAGCTTGGTTTGGCTGACAAAGTCAAATTTTTGGGATTTCAGCAACTCACCGATTTGCTGCCCAAAGTTGGCCTGGTGGTGCTCAGCTCCATCAGCGAGGCTTTGCCTTTGGTTATTCTGGAAGGCTATGCCGCCGGAGTGCCCACACTGTCGACCGATGTAGGGTCGTGCCGGCAATTGGTGTTTGGTTTGCCGGGTGATGATGCGGCCTTGGGAGCTTCGGGGCGGGTGGTCAGAATTGCAGACCCAGAAGCCCTTGCGCAAGCCGCCCTGGAGCTGCTGGGGGACGCCAAAGAGTGGCACCGATCCAGTGAATCCGCTATTTTGCGGGTTGAAAAATATTATTCACAAAACCTGATGTTTAACCGTTACAGAGACCTGTATCAAAAGAATTTCCAAT
Organism: uncultured beta proteobacterium; assembly: GCA_903930255.1. Taxonomy (GTDB): domain Bacteria; phylum Pseudomonadota; class Gammaproteobacteria; order Burkholderiales; family Burkholderiaceae_C; genus Rhodoferax. The sequence continues at coordinate 13,414 of CAIYYA010000312.1, read as the reverse complement.
GGCAGGCATAGGCTTTGAACTTCGCAAGTTGCTGAAGAAGCAAACCTATGGCAGTTTGCTGCAAGCCTATGCGTTTGCCGGTGTGATCAGCTCGGGGCCGTGGGTGCTGTCGATTATTGGCATCATGTTCATCGGTTTGCTTAGTATTGGCTTGATTTCTCCCAAAGAAGCCATTTCGCAATTTCAGGTGACGGTGACGTATCTTTTTTTGATTTCATTGATCGGCACCGGAATCGTTCAGTTGTCGTTTACCCGTTTTGTGGCTGACCGAACCTTCGAGAAAAATGAGTCGGCCATTCTGCCCAACTTCAATGGCTTGATTCTGGTGTCGATTGGAACCAGTATTTTGCTTGCTTTGCCATTTGCGGCCCTGTTTTTTCCTGAGCAAACGGTGCTGTATCGGCTGCTTTTTGTCATGGGCTTGGCGGTCATGTCATGCATCTGGATTGCCACTGTGTTCCTGACTGGCATGAAGCACTACAAGGCGATCGTCTGGATTTTTTTCTGGGGTTACAGCGCCACCTTGGGGTTGGCCGTGCTGTTTCGGCCTTTTTATGGGATGGAAGGTCTTTTATTGGGCTTTGTGCTGGGGCACTTTTTGTTGCTGATGGGCATGTTCTGGCTGGTTTATCAAAACTACCACTCAGACCGGTTCATTGCCTTTGATATCTGGAAACCGGGTGCCATGTATTTCAGCCTGATGGGAACTGGTTTCTTTTTCAATTTGGGCGCCTGGGTTGACAAACTGATGTTTTGGTATTACCCAAGCACCGGGCAGCAGGTGATTGGACCGCTCAACGCTTCGGTTATTTACGACTTTCCGATCTTTTTGTCGTATCTCTCGGTTATTCCGGGCATGGCTGTTTTTTTGGTTCGAATTGAAACCGATTTTGTTGAGTATTACATCAAGTTTTACGATGCCGTGCGCGATGGTGCCACGCTCGATTTTATCGAACGCATGAGAAACCACATGGTTTATCACGTGCAAAGAGGCCTGTTTGACATTGCAAAAATCCAGGGCATCGCCGTGCTGGTAACCCTGGTGTTGGGCGAAACACTCTTGACTTGGCTGGGTATTTCCACCCTCTATCTGCCTTTGCTCTACATCGACGTGGTTGGCGCAGCCATGCAGGTGGTTTTGCTGGGCATATTGAACGTATTGTTTTATTTGGATCAGCGCCGCTCGGTGTTGTTGTTAACCATCGCTTTGCCGGTGACGAACGTCATTTTTACCGCCATCTCATTGCAATTGGGGGCAGCCTGGTTTGGCTATGGTTTTGCCCTGGCGATGCTGGTGACGGTTTTGATCGGGATCTGGATATTGAACCGCAAGCTCGAGTCTCTCGAATACCAAACCTTCATGCTTCAATAGGACTTACGCAAAACCGCCCCAGCGTCGTTGTTTCTTCTGGTCGTACGTCTGTACTGGCTGCGTCGAAACGCCTAGCTTGGACAATTTTGCGTAAGTCCTGAATAAGCCTTCGAAGCCTTGGGGTGGGCATAAGCAGCTATTTATTTTGTAGCAACTCAACCCAACACGGCGACCCCCTTGATTTGCGCAAAAACGGCCTTGCCGGGCTGCAGCGCCAAAAGCTGGCTTGATCGCGTGGTGATGCGCGCCAGCAGGGGGGTGTCGCCGGCTTGCAGTGACACCATCACCTGGCCAGGCCCGTCGGGTGACACGGCAGTGACAGTGCAGGCGATGATGTTCAAGATGCTGGTGCCGGTCTGGTGCTGAAGCGTCAGGCTCACATCACGGGCCGCCACACGCACCCGCAAGGTTTTGCCCAGTTCCGCACTTTGCCGTGTGACGGCGAGCGAACCACCGGCAAAGTGAGTCAGCGTCAGGTGATCTTGCGCGTTATGCGACACCACTTGGCAGTGCACCACTGCGCCGGCCGTGTCGCCGTGTGCCAAGGACAAGTCAAGGCGCGTTAGCAAGTCAGCGGTGCGGCCGTGCGCAGTCACGCGGCCGGCTTCCAGCAACACCAGATGATCGGCCAGGCGTGCCACTTCGTCGATTGCGTGCGTCACATAAAGCACGGGTAGCTTGAACTGGCTGTGCAATTTTTCCAGATATGGCATTATTTCTGCCTTGCGTGGGGCGTCCAGCGCCGCCAGTGGCTCGTCGAGCAGCAGCAGGCGTGGGCTGCTCGCCAGTGCCCGGGCAATTGCCACGCGCTGGCGTTCACCGCCCGAGAGCTGTAGCGGCCAGCGCGCCAGTAAGTGGCCAATACCGAGCAGTTCGACCGCGCTGTCCCAATTATGTTGGCGCTGTGCGGTAGGAGTGCGCTTGAAGCCGAATTCCAGATTCGCTTGCACATTCAGGTGTTCAAACAAGCTGGCTTCTTGAAACACATAACCCAGCGCGCGTTGGTGCACGGGTTTGAAAATGCCCTGTGCACTGTCTTGCCACAGCTCGCCCAGCACGCTGATGCGCGCTTGCGCGCCGGGTTCGAGGCCAGCCAACACGCGCAGCGCCGTGGTTTTGCCCGAACCCGACGCGCCAAACAGCGCGGTGATGCCGTGGCCAGGCAGGCTCAGGTCAAGCTCGAGCGAGAAGCCGTCGCGCTTGAGCTGCGCTTTGAGTTGCAGGTCGGGCGGGTTGCTCATGCAACAGTCCCTTTGCGCCGGCCAGCGTTATAAAAGTGCAACAGCAGCAGCACACAGAAGCTAAAGCCCAGCATCAGCGCAGCCAGTCGATGGGCATCGGCATATTCGAGCGCTTCTACATGGTCGTAAATTTGCAGCGAAACGACGCGTGTGACACCGGGAATGTTGCCGCCCACCATCAGCACCACGCCAAATTCACCCACAGTGTGCGCAAAACACATGATGGCACCTGTGACAAAGCCGGGTTTGCACAGTGGCAGAGCCACGCTGAAAAAAACATCGATGGGCTTGGCGCGCAGGCTGGCTGCAACCTCCAGGGGGCGTGTGCCCATGGCTTCAAAAGCGTTTTGAATCGGTTGCACCATGAAGGGCAGCGAGTAAAGGCACGAGGCTATGACCAGCCCGCTGAAAGTGAACGGCAGCAACCCCAGGCCGAGCGCCTGCGTCCACTGACCCAAGGTGCCCTGTGGCCCCATCAACACCAGCAAATAAAAGCCCAAAACCGAGGGTGGCAACACCAAAGGCAATGCCACCACGGCAGCCACCGGCTTTTTCACCCACGACGTTGTGCGCGCCAGCCACCAGGCCAGTGGTGTGCCCAGAGCCAGCAAAATCACCGTGGTGAGTGCTGCCACTTGCAGTGTCAAACCGATCGCTAGCAGGTCAGAGGGGGTAGGCATCACAAAACAGCTTGGGTCATTCAATGTCGTAGCCGTAAGAGCGGATCAGCTCTTTGATATTTGAGCTTTGCAGCAGCTTTACCAGCGCCACAGCAGCCGGGTTGTTGACCCCGCGGTTGAGCAGCACGGCGTTTTGCTGGATCGGACTGTAAAGGCGTTGTGGCACCACCCACATCGAGCCACTTTTCAGCCGGCCGCCTTCGAGCACTTGCGACAGCGCCACAAAACCAATCTCGGCGTTGCCGGTGTGTACAAAGTTAAATGCCTGGCCGATGCTTTCGCCTTGCACCAGCTTGGGGGTCAATGCAGTGGTCAACCCCAGTTTGTCAATGGCTTGCAAAGCGGCCTCACCGTAGGGCGCCGTTTTGGGGTTGGCATAGGCCAGCTTGCGAAAGGCGTTGCCTTTGAGCACCTCGCCCTTGGCATCCACTTTGACTGCATCTGCTGACCACAGTACCAGTTTGCCGTTGGCATAGTTAAAGCTGCTGCCCGCTTTGGCCTGACCGTCTTTTTCCAGCGCAACCGGTGCGCCGGTGTTGGCTGCCAGAAATACGTCAAATGGCGCGCCGTTTTTAATTTGGGCATAGAGCTTGCCGGTAGCCCCCAGCGTCACGACCAGTGTGTGACCGGTGGTTTTTTCGAATACCGAAGCAATGGCTTTGATGGGTTCGGCAAAGTTGGCTGCCACAGCAATGTGGCTTTGGTCGGCCAGACAGCATGTGGCGACGCAGAGCCAAGGGGCGATAAAGTGGGGGGGCAACATCAAGAGGCGGGCTGGGTCAGACGGCTGGCTTTTGCCCCAGCTTGCGATACAGCGTGGCACGGCTGATGCCCAAAACCTGCGCAGCTTGCCCCACATTACCGCGTGCATCGTCAACGGCTTTGCGGATCATGGCAGCTTCTACGTCACGCAGGGGGCGAGTTAACGCTGGACTGGTTTGCAGCTGCTGCATTTCATGCTCGCGCCCGACGGCCAGGGCAGCCAGACGCAGGCCGCTCCACAGGGGCAGCTCAATGATTTGGCCGGGTCTTTTGGCCGCATCAAATAAGTGCTCAAAAGGCAAACCAAAAACTTCGCTCACATGCACGCTGGCATGAAGCCCCGGCACCAGTTGGCGCGCTACCCGGTTGGCACCCTGCACCCAGCCGTCGACATCAAGGCACAAAATTCCGTCGGCATCACTGCCCAGAGTGTTGCCAGGCCAGTTCAAACGCAGCAGCAGGGCATGTTGTTGCGCTGTGAGCAGGGCATTTTCAATTTTGCAGGCCGATTGGCGCACCAGGTGTTTCAGTTCGGGACGCTCCAGTGCGTCGATGCCGGTGACATCAAGCATGCCCACGCAGTTGCCATCAGGACCAAACAGGGGTGCTCCGGCACAGCTGTAAACCGAAGTGGCTTCAAAAAAATGCTCGCCCCGATGCAGCCAGACCGGTTGCAGCTCGGCCAGTGCGGTGCCAATGGCGGTGGTGCCAATGCTGCGCTCTGACAAATCGGTGCCAATGCGCGTGATCAGGTGGGCGCGTGGGTCAGATCGGTCAATCGCACCGCTGGCATCGATCACCACGCCTTGGGCGTTGGTCAAAATGGCAAAGTAGCGGGTGTTGACAATGGCGCGCCCCAGCCCTTCAAGCGTTGATTTGGCGGCGCTCACCAGGCGTTGATTGATTTCACTGGTTTGGCGCTTGTGTTGCTCGGAAACCTGGTTGAAGCTAACCGCCGCATGCGCCTGCAGCCCCGACTCGACACAACGCAACCAAGACCGCTCGACCCAGGGCGCCAGTGCATTGGCAGGCAAGGCAGCACCCTGCTGCAGCACGGTCTGACGCGCCAGCGCGATGTTGCCGAGCCGTTGTGCGCTGCTGTTGAGGGTAGGGTGGTGCAGAGGTGTCATGGTGCTTGCTGATAGCGCTAATTTATCGCACTTTTCAAAATTGACCAATCAAAGCATCAAAGCCAAGGCTTGATGTGTCAAAGTAACCGCTGGCAACCGGTCTAACCAAGGGTTTGCTTATCTGTGCATGGCTGCTTCTATAGCCTTATGAGCCTGACTGAAGTCAATGACGTTGTCGGGCAGCCAGTCGTCCACTTGGCAGACGTGTGCCCGCTCTTCGATGGTTTCGAGCCATTGGTCGCCGTAGGCAAGGTACATTGGGAGGTTTTTGAGGGCGTTGCAACCTTTAATGAGCTTGACAAATCTTGGGGCTGGGAGCAAAAGCCAGCCCGCGATTCTGTCGGTGACAGGAGTCTCCTCGAGGATGTCCAACCCGCCACTCAGTATCAGCGTCTGTGTGGTTCTCTTCACGTTGGTTGTGAAATAGGGGTCTGCGTGGTGCAGGCGCTTCTCAAAATCGAACGAGATGTACGCCAGGTTCCACGATTGAGTGGAATCGAGCAGGCCGCTGGTTGCCGGCCCATACGCAGAGCCCCTGACTACGCCCCTGTACTCCTCTCTTGGGCGGGGTGAGTATCTGATGGTGGGTGCTTTTGTCGTTGGTGTCATGCAGGGTTCCTTCTGAATTTGTTGAGTAGTGCTTGGTTATCTCTAACGCTTGGTCGTGCGGCTTCTGGATGACGACGGTGCGTTCTTGAAGGGTATCTTCTGCTCATTGTCATGTTTATTCTCTGGGCACATCAATTTTTGCATATTTGCTGCATCGGCGCGGTTCGTTACAGGTGTGATCAGGTCAGCGATAAATCAATCAAATTTGAGGGCACTAAATACAACTATTTTCATACTGATTTTTCTGGCCATATCAAAATCAATTCCCGGAGATCTGGCACCACAAACGGCAAGTCAAGCTCAGGAAAGCGCTTTTCAGCAGCCAACTTGGCATCGTGAATCCAGTCAACAACACGCTTTGGCTCAGGTATGTTTCCAAGACATTCGTTGGTGCTAAGCTCATTTAACAATTGAAGAATTTGCCAATCTCTAAGAAACTCAAAACCATCGTCCAGTGCTGCCATGCCAATCAACACTTCCTGAACATGGGCACCACCATCAGTCACGCGGTCGCTGATTTGCAAGATCAAAATTGGTCGGTCAAGTCCACGGGCAATGGCAACCGATCCGGTGAAATTTTCAGCCTGCTGTAATGCTTTGGTCACCAGCGGGTGTCCGACCCCCACTAAATCGCTGTGTCCATCAAGTTTAATTCGACGATCAAAAAACATGCCGCTGTATTCGCGCTTGATAGCGGGGTGGTTTAGCCATCTCTCGGGGGTTTTGAATGACAGTGCCAGATCAACGGTTTTTGGTCGCCTGCCATTGTGAGCCAGTGCACCAACAAAAAATGGTTTTAATGCTGGTAAATCAATTGGCGGCACATCTTTCAAGCCAGACAAATCAAAACTTTGCGCGTGTCCGACCAAATTTTTTACCGTTGCAATAGCGGAGTCACCGCCAAAAGTTCGACTTTTTTCATCGAACCAGGCAGCCAATTTTTCTTTTGGAACATCTTTGGCTTCAGCAAACAATTGGTCAAAGAGGCCCGGTGCCGTCATGCCCAACACCAACTGGAGCAAATCCTCTGGTTCATCCATGGCTGCGCCAAGAGCCTGCATGATGCTCGCAAGTTTGGTCTCCAACTTGCCCCAAATCATGCCTTCGACGGTGTCCGGGTTGCGAATGGAAACAACCTCAACGGCTCTTTTTTGTCCATATCGGTTCAATCGACCAACCCGCTGATGCAAGCGCATCGGATTCCAAGGCAGATCAATATGGATCAAAGCACTACAACGCTCCTGCAAGTCAATACCTTCGCCACCAGCTTCAGTCGAAATCAGAAAGCGCAACCTGCCAGCATTAAAGGCATCGCAGGTGTCGTCTCTTGGCGCACTTTTGATGACGATATTTCCCGAAGGTAAAACAACATTGTCGAGACGGTTGTCCCCATTGATAAAACCAACGCAGTCAGCGCCATATTTCGCCATGAGCGCAGACATCATCAGGGCTTGCGTTTTTTTGTACTCGGTGAAAAACAACACTGGTTGTTCTAAAAAACGCTCTTCAACAATCTGAATAATCCGTTCAACCCGTGTTTCATGTACCACTGCACTGGCTGCAGCCAGCAGTTCATCAAGGTATTTGGCCTCGTCTTCCATCAGCCTCAACTGGCCTTGTCGATCGTCCTTGATCCAATCAACCAGGGCACGGCTATCTTCATCAGCATCGGGGTCATCCAAATCAAGACTTAATTCGGCGCGAATACGTTGGGCTGCCTCGTTCATTCGTCCGCGTCTGGCAGCAAGAGCACCGCGAACAGCCGCAACAGAGCTGGATGCCAATTTCTGAAGCGCGATCAAGACAAGCACGACCTGCCCCCGCTGCTTGCTTGATAGGGCGTTAGCGTAGGCTTTACCTGCCTGAATAAAGTTGGTCATCAGCTCATAGAAAAGTGTTTCTTGTGGGCTGTAGGTGAAGGTTTCGGGATACTGCTTTATCGGCTGGAAAAGCAGGTTTCCATTCATGTCGGTTGCCTTTTGCTTGGCGTTGCGAATCAGGAATGAGGGCAGGGCTTCCAACATCAAAGGCTCAGGACGCTTGGGGCTGAATCGCTTGTCCAGTAATCCCATGAGCGACCAAAAGCCATGGTCTTTTCCACGGTGGGGTGTGCCTGTAAACAAAACGCAAGACAAAATTTTCCCAGATTCGTTCAACTTTTCCATCAGTTGCAAGGCGAGCGTTTTCTTCCCATTTTCTTCAGCATACAAATGGTGGGCCTCATCGACTAGAACCATGTCCCAACCAGGTGCATCCAATAATCGATCATGCCGACCATGGCTATCGGCGCGCATTGTTGGTAGTGAGGCCACCACCATGTTGTGGGTGCTCCAAAAGTCTGCTTTGGGCGTGTCAACTTCCGGGCGGTACATGGACAAACGAATGTCAAACATCTGCCGCAAGCGCTCTTGCCACTGCTCCACCAATTTGGCTGGTGTCAATATCAAGAGCCTCCGAACAGTGCCTTTTGCCAGCAGTGGCCACAATATCAAACCGGCTTCGATTGTTTTGCCCATGCCCACATCGTCCGCCACCAATTTGCGGATTGGCCAGGTTCGCAATGTGCGGTGACATACCCACAATTGATGCGGTAATAGGGAAATGCGTGAGCGCGAGAAAACACCCCATGCGTCGTTGATTGATTGGATAGCCAATGCTTGGGCGCGCAGAATAACTTCTGATGTTGGAGACACCACGCCTGAAGTAACAGCATCAATAAGACCAAGAACTGCTTTTAGCTCTGATGTTCGAACTTCTTCGAGGCCATGTGCAAATCTAACGATGGTGGTTTGACCACGATCAAATAAGACCTCACCTTGGCCGTGGCGGTGGTGAATGACTGCAATGCCAATTGTGAAAGTGGCACAACTGGTACTTTGCGCTATGTCACTCATTCTCAAATCCCTCACCATTTGTTACAGCAATTCCGAGTATCTTTTCCTGCAAACCCCGATTGCGCGCAAGAATCATCAGAGGGATGTCATATGCATTATTAAAGTCAGCGCCGTTACCCAAGCACTTACGCAACACATCATAAATTTGTCCGCTGGTTACGTTTCCGTCTCTCCCAGATAGTTCATCAAAACCTATTCCAGCTAGCATTTGTTTCATAGCCGCACCTGGCTTGAATGCCAACGATTTTGCAGTGTCACTTGAAAGCACGCCCGAACGGAGCAATTCACGTATCACGATATGCTGCCCCAAGTTAAAACCTTTTCGAAATGGTGGGGCATCAATACCTGATCCACTCATCAAAAAATCTCCACGCGAAGCCAAATAATTTGCGGTTTGCGACCGGTCTCGCTGATCGAGACTCAGAAAAGCGTGTTTGCATTCATCAAACCAGCGCGCTACGCGATACAGCCGCGGAAAGTTATCCATCCACTGGCTATATTTTTCGTTTTCAGTTTGCGATTCACCATATTCCTTTAAAACGTTGAGCCAAGCCTGTCCATCTTCACGAGGATTTATCATGGCAAAAACATGCCACCAATTTTTGTCGTGCATGAAAGTAATGAACCCTCGGTTTTGACTTGGCTTACCCCAGCCGTAGCGCTGCATCAAGCCAAGGGCAAACAACGTCATCCATGACACACGGCCGTCAGACTCATCGTCAAATTTACGTGCAATGCTCGGGGGCCAAAATTCGCGGTCGAATTCTTTGATTTGTGAATCACAATTTTTTTGCCACCACGCACTAATCGCTTTCAGCGCCGCCTCCCTTTGCAAAATTGGGGGTGCTGAAGGAACTATTTCAGGCTCATCATGCCAACTTTTGGCAATGGTCTCCTGCGTTGCGAGGGCGCGCAATATCTGATCTTTTTGACGCTGATCAAAATTCGCAAGCAGTTCAGACTGGGGTGATATATCAGCCAGCCAACCCTTGCCACGAACCTGCTCGGCTACCTCACTTGCCAACTGGCCATTGGCAATATAGAGCAATGCAGAGTGCTTGCACTGCAAATCACGCACCTCCAACATCCACTTGGCCAACGTGTTTGCCGGTGCCAGCATTTTGATACGGCACCGCACAAAAAAAGCCATGGCCAATTTGCCATACGAAGTTGCCAGTCGGCACGCATCTGGTGCAAAGGCATAACGCATTCGCTCTTCAGCAAAGTCCGTCAAATCAGCGTTACAAAGGAGACTGCTGGTTGTCGTCCACTGTTTGCTTTCAGTCAGAAAACGTAGTTGATCTTTAGCCATGTCTGGCAGCTCAAAGGCACACTTTTTTAGTGCCAGGGCCTCTGCCATGTTCTCGAATACTTCAGCGACATCCGGTGAACACTTATCCTGGCCACAAGCTGACCTGATCAGATAAGCCACATTGAGTGTGACAAATTTTGACTGATTTCCCGACCTGCGGAGAAGGTCTGCCATGAAGCCACTGACAACAACATAGTCACTTGGCTGGAACTTGTTGAGATCACTTAAACATCTCAGTACGCTCCTATCATTCCAGCCATCCTCAAGCTGAACGAATTTGCCACCAGTTTGAACAAAATCTGCGTGCTGGCCAGTCAAGCCATTGGGGAATGGCAAGTCAGTTTCAAGCCACGTAGAAAAAGCACTATCAACTAACTCTGCCACAAGTTTAGACAATTCGCTGTCAGCGCGAGTAACGGTGTGCTTGCACAGCACCTGCCAGATCGAATTCCAGAAAACAGGCTGTGAACATTCTTTGACAAGCCCAAGATCGATTCTGAGGTTTTCCCAGCGTGATGGATCATTGTTCTCTCGATAAAGCCCTGCTAGCCGTTGACCAACAATATGGCCAATTTTTCTCAATTGTTCCTGATTCCATTTTTGTGCGCCTGACAGACGACCACGGCCTGCATCAATATTGAACGGCCCGTTAACAACGAAGCCAATTTTGTCTGTCTCACGCGTTGGAGCAGTGACCCAAATTGGGCAAACCTTGTCATCAATGATTTCGCTGCCAAAGGTTCCAAGCTTGAGTGCAACCGACCCTTCCGGCGTTCTAATGACCAACAATGTGGACATGCCTAAAGTGTCAGAGGGTAAATGAATCTTGCCGACCTCCACACCATTCAAAACGATGTTGGGTCGCCATGCAATGTTGTTTGATGTCACCCCAGTTTCAATTTGAATCTGCCGAATGGCGCGTGAAAAGACAGCAAGAAGACCAACATGCTGCTCAAATCGATTGCGCATCTCGCTGATCTTCCCGTGGGTAATGGCCAGTTCGATCAGAGTGCCACGGTAGCTGATATCTGTGGTGTGTTTGTCCAGCAAGTTGAGCGCGGTATTGGCAGCGATCCAGGGGACTGGCAGGATACTTCCACAAATTTCAACTTTCAAGTCACCGCTAATGATGCGTGGCTTATCGCACACCAAAAAAACGCTTTTAAATCCCAAACCGAAATGACCCGTGACAGTTGCATCATCTGCCTTATCGGATGAATTGAGTACCAACATTTTTTTTAGATCATCGCCGAAACCTCGCCATTTGTCCGATAAGTTAGGCGGGCAGTAATTGATCAGGCGCCCCCAATGCATGATCCGAATACTCGATTGGTCTGTATGGACTACCAATCGCTGTGATGGTTCTGGTACCTCAAAATAGTCATCGCCATCAGATTCACATCTGCCAAGCTCAACGGCAGCGTCATCAGCATTTTGAAAAAGCTCAAAAAGCACTGCATCAGGTTCGTACTGGAAATCCTGAATTTTCTTGCGCATCTGATCAAGAACAATCTGATGGGCTCGCTTATCTTCGGAAATGCAATCTGCCAACAAATCTGAATGCCTGAGTAGTTGAAGTTTGGTTTTTTCAATTACACCAGGATCACTATTTCTGACCTCCGCTGCAAAAAATCTTTCTTGCGCCGTTTTAAATCGGGCAATTTTTTCTTTGATTGGCGTGTGGTGATGTGCCCCAAGTTGCTCTAGGTAAGTGGGCAAACTATCAAGTATTTTCCGTTTAACAATTTCAAGTTCAAGTTGGTCGCTGTGATTGATCTGATGCCACAACTCAGATACATGGTCATGTTTATCGCGATGCACTTTGCGCATTAGCTCCTGCGTTGTCCGCTTTAAAACGGTATTCAATTCAGCACCATCCAATGATACGAAAATTTCTACAGAGGCTAGTTGTACTTTCAAAGCTGACAGTTCACCATGCCGCACCCAACACGGCGTGCCAACTATCAGCGTTACGGGACTGGTTGCTACTGAAAAAGTTGTCGTTTCGCCAATCAAGTTTGGTGCATCCACACTGGCATTTTTGACGGGTACAAAAATAACTTTAGCCGTCCTAATTGAGTCTAGCAGTACGTGCGAGGATTGACGTTGGTCTGCGGCATCCCCAGCAAGTCTTCGTTGAACATAGTCTTCAATTGGATATTTTTCACCCAAGTAGCTTTGGGCTAGCGCCTTGTAGCGTTCGCCGGTGATGGCCAGCAGACACCCTATTGCACTACCCTTCGTGCGTTTTGCTAAACCACCAAAGTAGTTTTGTGCTATCTTTTCGGCATTGGCCAACCAGATAGGCAAACTGGCTTCTTCGACTCCATTTTTGACATCGCTGTTTGTCAGCAAATTTGTGATGTGAATTTTTCCGACCAGTGCCTGCTGATGTTCTTCATCAAGCAAACACGGTGGTGTGATGCCACTAACTCCCGCGCAAAGTTCTTCGGTGGAGTGCCACGTACCATCTGTAGCGCGTAAATTGAGAAGAGCAATATGCCGCAGATTACAGACTGGGTCAAGATTGAGACTATGCAGGTACAACAAGTGCGCTTTGTATTGCGGTGTGTGTGGCGACTGTGCCTGCTGCGCCAATTCGTTCAAAAGTTTGACCACAAAATTTGTGTTGAGATGTGGCGTGGTTCGACCGGCGAGTACATCCCCCACCGGCAAATTGAGTTGTTCTGCGGCCTTGGCTATCAATGCCCAACCGGGCAGTGTTGCTATCGCTGTTAACGCAGGCAGCGCTTCTTTTATTCGTGCAGATTGCCCGTCTGGGAACACACCTACTGAATAGCGAGGCAGCTTATCAATAGCGCAGAGAACGATCTCGAATGCATCTTTGCCTTTCTGCAGAACATCTTCCTTGACCTTGGCGAAGGCGGAATGTTTCTTGAAATCGTCTTGTAGATTGGCAAGTGTGGCAAATTGATCACCAGCTTCGGAAGCCAGACGCTCGATTTCATCGGCCATACCCTCAATGTGCAAAATGTTTTGTGGCGCAATGGCGTTGCCGTTAGCCAGCGGTAACCATGCCGATTCGCGCATTCGAACAAGATTGTTTCCCATGTCAATATTGGAGTCGACAAATGCATCAAGGATGAGTTTCCAATGAAGTGAAGGTGTCTGTGACTTAAGTGCCAGTTCAGCCACTTGGTCATGCGAAAGCTTTCGAATCCATTCTTTTTGACGTGCACCAAGGACCGCATCACCTGATATCTTCACGAATCTTGCTTGCGCGGATAAATCGGGTGGTATTGGGATACTTCCCATCTGAAATACGTTAGACCCAATACAACCACACTCACCATTCGAGAACTGATGTAGTGGTAATTGTTTCCATAAGTCTTCAATTTCTATCTTTTTGAGGATTTCAAACCGCTCGTCATCAGTGAAATCATCCTTACGAAT
>CAIYYA010000311.1 GCA_903930255.1 uncultured beta proteobacterium | reverse complement strand
TTTCGAAGAACGGGCGTTTCAAAATACCGCCCTTTAACATAGGCAAGGATTGACCAAATGATCGTTGACAAAACAAATAGTTTCATTTTTTATCCTTAGTGGGTTATGCCGTGTTCGTTGGCTGTATTACGTGTCAACCATAATACAACCCGTGTTCGACAAAACGGGTCGCACTGGATGCGAGTTGTAAATGCCTTCTGCAAATATTCGTGAAACCATGCTGCGCCACTGGCGATTGATGGAACTACTTCCACGTCAACCACGTTCAATTGCAACAAAGACCATGCATGAACGTCTTGAAGAAGCCGGTTTCAAGGTGACACGCCGAACGGTTGAACGTGATCTTCAGGGCTTTGTCGAAGCTGGGTTTTCAATCGTTGTGGACAACAGTCAGGAGCCCTATCTTTGGTCATGGGATGCGGCAGCACCGGCATTGACGTTACCAGTGCCATCTGTGTCAGATGCCTTGCTATTAGCCATGGTGCGTGACTACCTTGGTCCTATGCTGCCACCACAAATGCTTGATGCTTTGTGCCCGTACCTTGATCGTGCGGTGCAGGTTCTCGATGGTGCCAAAGCCAATAACACCTTGGCCTCTTGGCGGGGCAAGGTGCATGCCATCAATCCAAATCAGACATTGATACCACCCAAAATTGATCCAGAAATTAATCGAGTCGTCAGCGATGCTTTGCTGGCAGAAACCCAAATTGAAATCATTTACGACAGCATGCAAAGTGGTAAGGGTAAATCCATCAACATTCACCCCCATGCTTTGATCCACCGGGGGCAGATGTCGTATTTGGTGGGATCATGTTGGGACTACAAAGACATGCGCCGGTTTGCCATGCATCGGGTCAAGGATGCCAAAAATCTGCAACTGCCAATGACCAAGCAGGCGGATTTCAAATTAGACGACTATCTGGCCAAAGGGTACGGCGATTTTGGTGATGGTGGCATGCGTGATCTTGACCTCAAGGTATCACCTGAATTGGCTGAATATCTGAATGAGTGCAAACTCTCCGTAGATCAGACTTTGACCAAAATGGATGACGATCAAGGTTGGTATCGCCTTCGCGCCAAGTTGGCTGACACCCCTCAGTTGAAGTGGTGGATTTTGAGTCAGGGGAGTGAAGTGGTTGTTTTGGACAATCCAATCAATGCTGTCTAAAGTTGGTTGGTAACCAAAACGGCAATGTTGGCAGTGCAAACCTGCAAAATTTGATTGCCATAAAGCAGCCGCTGATCACTGGCTCCTGCTGGTCGATAGGAGGTACCGCGATCCCCGAAATCAACGCGACATCGCTGACCTTCAAATGCAGGCCTGAACGGCCGGTTTGGCTGAAGCATTTAGTGAAGTTGGCTGACAGCAATTGGTCTTGCCGACCGTGACCAATGCAACTTTGAGCGTCAGGAATCAAGCCTATTGCCGACCTTTCGATCCAATTTAGATTTGCGCTGACTGATCTGCCCACATACTGGTAAGACAAGCACGAACCAACACATCCAATTTTGGTGCGCTACTGATTGCAAAGAGACAAGATTGAATGACCTCAGGTGCTAGTCGTGTCAATTGTGCCGTCCGGCTTGCCTGGCTGAGATCAATACCTTCCACCTTAGCGATTTCCGTCAGCGACCGATACTTACCCTCGTCCAGCAATCGCTGCCAATAATGCGCCAGCCCCAATGCCCGAATCAACGGACTGTCTTTTGCCTGCTTGCGCGCACTTCGCTCCGCGACCGCTTCCATTTGAAAATGCTCCGGCGCGTCAATTGGCGTGATCACCTGCTGGCGAACACTTCGTTTGACCAACGTCCACGGAATGAAGGTCTCCATCTGAACACCGCCTGCTGGCGCTGGAATTTGGTACGTCACCGGCTCCCCAGTCATCACGCCTCTGTGTTTTTTAGCCATTCTGGTGCCTATTTGAAGTTGGCGATGAGTTCACGCTGGGCCTGCCAGTTCGCCGGAAAGTTATGCCGCAGAAACCACCTCAGGTTAATCCTGCGTGGCTGCGTGCCGCGCATCAGCTGGTCGATGATGTCGGGTGCCAGCA
>CAIYYA010000310.1 GCA_903930255.1 uncultured beta proteobacterium | reverse complement strand
TTGTCCCAATGGGATTGTCCAGTGGGTGTTTGGGTGTACTGTGCAACAGGCATGTCCGCAACGGTAACGGAAATTGTATTTTGTGTCCAGTAATTTTTAACACCAGCAACTTTTGCCTGTACGGGAAGACCGAATACTTACTACAGATGACCAATGCGCTCAACCCAGCCAAACGCCCAGTCAAGATGCTCGGGGTAGCTGTTGGCCAGATTGAGAAAGTCGCGCCGCTGGTGGACCCAGCAAAACGTCTGCTCAAAGCCCGATGTTGCGTTGGCAAAGCCTTTGTAACCCGAATAGCGGTCACAGCTGATGATGCTGCATACGACACCCTCATCCAAGTAACAAAATGACTTCCAGGCATTGTTCAGTATGCACAAGCAGCTATATAAAACATAGCAAATTATGGATCCGGCTACAGCCTGTCAGCGCTGGTGCACAGGCATTGATCGTGCGGCAAGCCAGGTTGATGGGCTCGGCTGCGCCACTCATGACTGCCGGGCAGATTCAAGGCTTCTTTTGGCGTTTCATAAATGTGCGCTGCCAGACCGCGTTTTTCCAGGGCGGCTCCGAGCTTGAGGCGCATGAACGCGCTGGTGGTGTAGCGCGACACTTCGGTGTAGTAGGCATCGCTGATTTCCTTGACCATGGCTGAGTAATCGTCCACCTCCGCCTCGTCAATCTGGAAATTGTCGTAATTGACCACCAGTGCAATTTTTCTGCCAAGCGGCTTGCACAGTTCTTCGGCCGCGTAGCGGATGTCTTCAACATCTTTTTTGCAGTGCACGCGCAGGCCCTGAAAGTTGTAATAGCCGGTGTCTTTGACCACATCAAATTGCATGCGGTCCACCAGGCTGATCGACAGCAGGGTATCGGCCAGGCGCATTGGCTCGGGCAGGAAGATGCGCGCATCCATGGTCTGGGGATTGTTGATGATGGGCCGGAAGTCCATCTGCGCCAGGATGTCACGCTCGATGTCCACACCTGGTGCGACCTCGATCAGCTCAAGCTCCTGCAAGGTTAGCTTGAAAACGCAGCGCTCGGTCACATACAACACGTTTTGTCCGCTGCCAGCGGCATAGGTGCCGCTGAAGGTGACCTGCTCAATGCGATTGACAAGCTTGCGTGCACCGCCCTTCTGCACGACCTTCAGCAAGCCGTCTTGTAAAACAGCAGTTCCTGGCCACCGAGCTCGATCACGCTGACAATGTCTTCGGTAGTCTGGCGATTGATCTTGCCACCTTCCTGGCGCGGATCGACAAAAGTGCCCCGGCCAACTTTGCCGGTGTTGAAGTTGTTCCGGGCATGCCCGCCGAGGTGTACTCTGACGGTGGTAGCCGCACCATGATGCAGTATTTGTTTGACCCTTTGGCGGTGTTTATGAGCAAGAGCATGCGAGAGGATTGAGCTGTGAACATGCCGTGATACCCACTGCCGCAGCGGCTTATTTCTGTAGCAAACCCAGCAAATATTGCCCGTAGCCATTCTTGGCTAAGGGTGCCGCCAGTTTCTGAATCTGCGCGGCATTAATCCAGCCTTGGGTAAAGGCAATTTCTTCTGGGCAAGCTACCTGCAGGCCTTGGCGCTTTTGCAGGGTGGCAATAAAGCTGGCGGCTTCGAGCAGGCTGTCATGCGTGCCGGTGTCAAGCCAGGCATAGCCACGACCCATCATCTCCACACTGAGCTGCCCCTGCTCCAGGTAGCGTCGGTTCACATCGGTGATCTCTAGCTCGCCCCGGTGTGAGGGTTTGATGTCGGCGGCAATGTCACAGACCTGGGTGTCATAAAAATACAGCCCCGTCACCGCATAGTTGCTCTTGGGCTGCTTGGGCTTTTCTTCGATGCTGATGGCACGCTTGTTCGCATCAAAAGCCACCACACCGTAGCGCTCGGGGTCGGTCACATGGTAGGCAAATACGCTGGCACCCTGTTGGCGTGCATCTGCGTGGGCCAGTTGTTTGACCAGATCGTGGCCATAAAAAATGTTGTCGCCCAGCACCAGCGCACTCGTTTGGTTGGCAACAAAGTCGCGCCCAATGATAAAAGCCTGTGCCAGACCATCCGGCGAGGGCTGCACCGCGTAGCTGATGGACATGCCCCACTGGCTACCGTCGCCCAGCAGTTCATGAAAGCGTGGTGTGTCTTGCGGGGTCGAAATGATCAGCACCTCGCGGATTCCGGCCAGCATCAACGTGCTCAGGGGGTAATAAATCATCGGCTTGTCATAAATCGGCATGAGCTGTTTGCTCACTGCTTGGGTGACCGGATAAAGCCGGGTGCCGGAGCCGCCCGCGAGAATGATGCCTTTGCGTTGTGTCATGGGATTGCCTAAGGTTTTGAAATGATTTCAGCCAGCATGCGGTTTACCCCGGCTTGCCAGGGTGGCAGCGTTAACTCAAAAGTGGCTTGCAGTTTGCGTGTGTCAAGGCGCGAGTTGAGCGGGCGACGCGCCGCTGTCGGGAATGCGTCAGAAGGCACAGGCAGCATTTCTGATGCTTTGATTTTGATAGCTTCTGACGCTTGCTGCGCTTGCTCTAGGACGTGTTTTGCATAGTTAAACCAATTGGTTTCACCACTCGCCACCAAGTGGTAAATGCCAGCCAGCGCATCGCCCGCAGGGCCGAGTTGCATGACTTGACGAATGGCGTGAGCCGTGACATCGGCGATCAGCTCGGCTCCGGTGGGTGCGCCAAACTGGTCGTTGATGACGGTGAGCCTGTCGCGCTCTTGCCCCAGGCGCAGCATGGTTTTGGCAAAATTGCTGCCGCGCGCAGCATAGACCCAGCTGGTTCTAAAGATCAGGTTGCGCTTGCAGGTCCAGTCGATCATGTGCTCACCCAGCAGCTTGGTTTGGCCATAGATGTTCATGGGCATGGTGGTGTCGTCTTCAAGCCAAGGCTGTTCACCACCGCCACCAAACACGTAATCGGTGCTGTAGTGCACCAGCCAGGCACCGAGTTTGCTCGCCTCTTGTGCCAAAATTTCAGGGGCCAGGGCGTTCAGGGCGCGCGCCAACTCGGGCTCGCTCTCGGCTTTGTCCACGGCTGTGTGAGCCGCTGCGTTGACGATGACATCGGGCTGCACAGAGCGCACAGTTTGTGCCAAGCCCGTCAGATTGCTCAGGTCACCGCAGTGCGTGTTGCTATGGCGGTCTAACGCAACCAGTTCACCCAAAGGCGCCAGGCTACGCTGCAGTTCCCAGCCGACTTGACCATTTTTGCCGAGTAGCAGAATCTTCATGTGTATTGCTTTTGCACCCACTCACGGTAGGCGCCGCTTTGCACATGGGCGACCCAGTCTGGGTTGTCCAGATACCACTGCACCGTTTTGCGAATGCCGGTCTCAAAAGTTTCGGCGGGTTTCCAGCCGAGTTCGCTCTCCAGTTTGCGCGCGTCGATGGCGTAGCGGCGGTCATGGCCAGGGCGATCGGTGACGTAGGTGATCTGCTCTTTGTAGGGTTTTGCGTCGGCGCGTGGGCGCAACTCATCGAGCAGGGCGCACACGGTGAACACGATCTCGAGGTTGGCCTTTTCGTTCCAGCCGCCGACGTTGTAGGTTTCACCCAGGCGGCCGGCTTCCAGCACACGACGAATCGCACTGCAATGGTCTTTGACATAAAGCCAGTCGCGGATTTGCTGGCCGTCGCCATACACCGGCAGCGCTTTGCCTGCCAATGAATTGACGATCAGCAGTGGGATGAGTTTTTCCGGGAAGTGATAGGGCCCATAGTTGTTGCTGCAATTGGTGGTGAGCACCGGCAGGCCGTAGGTGTGGTGCCAGGCGCGCACCAGGTGGTCACTGGCGGCCTTGCT
>CAIYYA010000309.1 GCA_903930255.1 uncultured beta proteobacterium | reverse complement strand
CTACCACGAAGTGTTTGATGGCAACCAGGCGGAGTCCCCCACGTTGTTGCCCACACTTAAAAAGGTGTTGGCGCGCTTTGCCCAAATCAAGCGCCTGATCGTGGTGGCCGACAGGGGTTTGCTCTCGCTGGACAACGTCGATGAATTGCGCAAAGTAATGCTTTCCAACGGCCAAGCATTGGAATTCATTCTTGCAGTGCCGGGGCGCAGGTATGGCGAATTCGTGCAAATCCTCAAGGACTTCCAAAGCAAAGTGACCGATGCCAAGGAAGAGGTCATCGACGAGACCCGTTGGAACGAATTGCGTCTGGTGATTGCCCACAGCCCGCAGCTTGCGCAGGAGCAAACAAAACTGCGCAGGGAGCGCATAGCCACAATTCTTGACAAAGCCAATCAGTGGGTGGGCAAACTTGATGGGCAGGATGCGGGCGAAGTCAGCCGGGGCAGAAAGCTCTCCGACAGCGGCGCCAAAGCGCGGCTGTACCACGCGGTGAGTGATGCCCATTTGGCGCGCATCATCAAGGTGGACTTGAAGACCGACCTGTTTAGCTACACCATTGATGAAGCCGCACAAGCCCAGGCTGAACTGATGGATGGGAAACTGCTACTGGTTACCAATGTGCCGGACCACACACCGGTGGAGGTGGTGAAGCGCTACAAGTCCCTGGCTGATATTGAGCGGGGATTCAGGGTTCTGAAGTCGGAAATTGAGATTGCACCGGTGCACCATCGACTGCCACAGCGAATCCGCGCGCATGCCATGCTGTGTTTTATCGCTTTGATTGTTTACCGGGTGATGCGCCAACGCTTGCAACTAGCCAAAAGCGATCTGTCACCGGAAAAAGCCTTGACTCAATTGCGCCGGATTCAACGCCATAGCGTCAGCATCAACGCCTCGGCACCGATCGCCGGGATATCTACCGTCAACGACTTGCAATCAAAAGTGTTCACCGCACTGAAGACAAAGAAGCCAACACAGGACACACAAATGAGCCTGCTGTAGTGGCAAATTTTTAACCGAGCCCATATAAATCAACTACTTGCGGCATTTGGTGTCGAACTCGGGTGGCCAATGCATCAGTGGTTGACTACATTGGGCGGCACGAGCCTGAAATCCTGGAGCACCTGCAACTGGTGGTCAACACGGTGAGTATGGAGGAGGCTTTGCAACAAACTGAGCAAAGTCAGACTGATCAAAAGGATGCCGAGATAACCAGCTAAAGGTCGCTCACCACTTGATCGTCAATCACGATGTGGGTGACAACGAGTGCCGCATTGGCATCGCCAAGCCGTTGCCCATGCTGTTCCACAAAATGCGCCTTCACCTGAAAATGGTTGGGCACACCTTGCAGCAAGATGGGGTCTATGATGCCCACGTTAACGCCGCGCCCGGTGGTGAGTGTTGCAGTTTGCGTCTGAATGCCATTCACGGTGATCGTGATGGCAATGGGTTGCTTTGCCAGATCAACGGTGGAGCGGCCGCAGATATAAAAGTTTCGCGCGCTGCACAAGCCGGTAAAAGCAAACTCGGCATCTTGCGACATTGCATAGCCATTTAGACCGGGCATGTAAACCAGCCCCTGTGCAGTGCACCGATCGGCCACGCCAGCATTGGAGTCTGGCTCGCCCAGATCGCGCGCCCAGCGGTATTCTTCGCGCAGCAGCATGGCCTCGGATATCACGCGGGCGGCAGCCTGGGGGGTGGACACAAACGCAGTGGCCAAGTGCCCGCTGAGCAAACCGGCGTAGGCATTTGGCCCGGCTTGCAGCAAAGTGACCCACTGGGATGCCAACTCTTGTTTGATCACTTTGCGCCAGCGGCCAAACAGGTGGCGGCTGTTGCGCTCGTTGTGCAGGGTGTTGACATCACGGCTCAGACTCACGTGGTGGCGGATGCGGCTGGTGTTGGCAACGACAATGGCTTTGCCAGCGGCACGCAGCTTAAGGCACAGGTCGATGTCTTCGCAGCCGTTGACAAAGTGCTCGTCAAAACCGCCCTGTGCATCAAAGTCGGTCTTGCGCAGCAGCATGC
The DNA here is from genome assembly GCA_903930255.1 of uncultured beta proteobacterium. Classification (GTDB taxonomy): domain Bacteria; phylum Pseudomonadota; class Gammaproteobacteria; order Burkholderiales; family Burkholderiaceae_C; genus Rhodoferax. The sequence continues at coordinate 5,144 of CAIYYA010000309.1, read as the reverse complement.
AGGCACCGGTTGCGGCCAACGCTCTGGTGTGCACGGGGGCATCGTCAGCCAGGGTTCGTATGTGGTCAAACTGGGCATTGGGGTTTAGCCGCACCCCGGCATGGTCCAGCGCGCCGTCGGCCACGCGGTACTGCACATTGCCTACCAGCCCCGCATTCAGTGTTGGCGACTGCAGGGTGTGCAACATGGGCTCCAGCCAGCCGGGTTCGAACAGCAGGTCGTTGTTCAGCAGCGCCAAAACTTCGCCGGTTGCAACCGATGCCGCCCTGTTGTTGGTCTTGGCATAGCCCTGGTTGTGCGGGCTGAGCAGTGTTTTGATGTGCGGGACACCATCCAAAGTTGCCAACCACGCCCGAGTGCCGTCGGTTGAAAAATCATCGATCAGGATGATTTCATGCGCCAACCCTGCGGGTATCGTCGCCCGCAGCGATGCCAGCATGGCCTGCGTATGCGCCAAGTGGTTAAACAGTGGGATGATGGAGTTGATTGCTGGCATAGCTCACGTCGTAGCAACACGCAACGACGCCGTACAAGTCGAATTGCCTGGGCCGCGCATCTTGGCAAGCAAATCTTCAGCCACAAGCCCTGAACGCTCCCGCATTAGATACCGATCAAGATGCAAGCCAAATTCAAATGCCCGGTGGGCATAACAGTGTTTGGCCAGAACCTGGGTGCGCAGTCGCTCTTGCAGTTTTGTTCTGCTGACGTGGTCATTGGCATAGTGCGACACCAGTTGCACCAGATCAGCATTGCTACGGTAAACCGGCAATTCGCCATTGAATACTTCATCAGATACCGATTCGGAGTTGGTAATCACCAGGCAACCTGCCGCCAATGCGTCAAATACGCGGCTATTGGCGGCGCCCCAAGCTTTAGTCACATGGTTCGCATCGTCGATAACAATGGCTGCCCGCCTGTAAACATCTGGCAGGTCTGCGTAGCACACAAAGCCTTTGTCGAGCCTAGCCAAATGTGGATGTGCGTGCCAGCCTTTGCCATAAATCGCCCCACGCAGTTTCATTGACAACGCACCCAATGCAGAAGCGACATCGCGGTCTGACCCCCAGTAGCTGCCAGTGAACACATAGTCAAGTGTTGGCACTGGCTGGCGTCCTTCAACATTGAAGCGTTGCGGATTGGTGCCGATGCGCAGGACGCTGGCGAGCTTGCCCAACCGTCCGCTGATGTAGCGTGCGCTCAATTGCGACGATGCCAGGTAAAGGTCGAAACTGCCAGACCATTCCCTCTCGCACCAGCGCTCAAACCAGTTGCGCGCCCAGGCAAGCTTGACCAGACCGGGGTGGCTGCCATGAATGCAGCGCGGGTCAAAGTCGTCAACCATCGCTACAACCACATCGACCCCAGCCAAGCCATACCACGCGTCACCGCAAGGCCGATAGTCCACTTGCCAACCAAAGCGCTGCGCCAAGGCAGCACCCAACTCCATGGCGGTGAACAGGTCGCCCGCTGCGGCGTCTTCACCCACCTCGGTCACAGCAAAAGCAACCCGCAGTGGCGCTAGGCAGGTATTTGCCTCAGACTCCATCGTTGTGGCCGGTGGTTTGCCGCCAGCCCCTCATACCCTTACTCACCACAAGCATTGCGGCAACACCGGCAGCAACTCCCGCATACGCTCAGCCGCCGCTTCTGTCTCGGCCTGCCGGGCAGAGGTCTCTACGGCCTGCATAATTGCACCATATCCCCACGGCGCATGCTGGCGTACCAGGTGCGACTGCTTCTCGTCGTTTTGCGATCCCTCGGCAAACAATGTCGGGGCAGGGGTATTTCCTTCAGTAGCCAACTGTATATCCACAAGCCAGTTTTCCGGGCGGGCAACTGCCACCATCGGAATGCCCCGCGCCTTGCAAAACGCCGCCAGATATAAATCCACCATGCCGCTATGGCGGAAGTGACGGTAATCCAGGTTTTTTAATCGCCCCGAATGAAACGCCACCGTGCCGGTGCCCAGGATATTCACCAGCCGGTCCTGCTCCAACGCCCGAATGAACCAATGCACGCGCCGGAAGCCCGAGAAATAGCCGATAGGCTTTTCCGGGATCAACACCCCATGCACCCCCACTACTGCGAGCCGCCCATAGTGCTCGATCTTTTTCACCAAGGCGTTCACATAGTCCGGAGGGTACTCAATGTCGTCATCCGCCGCGAAGAAATAGCAGTCGTCCTGCCGATCCAGCAGCGGCAAAAACTTCCCGTTATCACGCAGCCCCGGGGCATCTTTGGAAAGAACGACCGTTACTTTTGGGTGGCACGTGTGCACAAAGTCGGGCACATCACCATAGCGATCCAGGTATAGAAAAATCTCGTCCACTTGCGTAGCCAAGCTGGCCAGCGTGCGTTGCAGCAGATCCTTACGCTCAGGAATAGAGCACATGCTCAGCACCACCGGCTGGCCAGGGTTGGCCAATCGGGTCATGTCTGGTGCCACTGCAATAAGGTCACGCAACACCGGGAACCTGAAAAACTCGCGATACTGCTCTGGCCGCAGCGTCTGATGCACCTCAGTAAACGCTTCGACGTAAGCTGCACGAGAGGGTGATAGCTTTTGGTCAATGAACCCATCGACCGCCGGGTCGTTTGCCACCATATCTGCAAACAGTGAACCGTCGCGCAGCGTGTTGTAGTACAGGGGCAAGTCAAGTACCCGAATCTCCCCGCCTTTCTGCGCATAATACGCCCTCATCCGGCAAAAAAACTCGTCATCAGACGCCTTGGTGGTGCAATTGAAGAAACCAATTTCCTCAAACACCGTCCGCAGCAACCCCAGTGTGATGAGGCCTGCCTTCTTCACAAGCCCATTGACCGGGTATACCCTGCCCGATGGAAACCCTACGCGTGAATAGCAGCCCTGCACGCACACCACTCCCGGCTTGGCCAGTTCGGCAACCGATAAGCGAATGCGCTCCGGGTGGCTAATATCGTCTCCATCCTGAAAAAACACATACTCGCCCTGCGCCAAAGTCACGCCGAAATTTTTCGCGAAGTACGTTCCCAGGTTGGTGTTGAGGCGCCTGATTGTCAAGGGCCACTCTTGGGCCAGGCGCACCAAAATCGGCCAGGTGTCGTCTGTACTGGCATCGTCCACCACCACCAGTTGTAAGGATTTGTGCGTCTGGCGCAAAACTGATGTGACTGCCTGCTCGATATAGTCTTGCACGTTGTGCGTGGTCATGACCACACTTACTAAGGTCGATGCAGCGCTTAGCGCGTGGTCGGAGCTACCTTTAGCAGCTTGTTCAACCTGTCCGAACAAATCTTTCAGAAGAATGGCACCTGATTCGCGCGAAAGACTGCCAGCCAATGCCTCAGCCGCAGGTTCCACTGCGCCTGGAGTGCAGCGAGAGCGGGCACGTTCCAGGTTAAAGCGGTACACCCTTGCAAGCTCTGGCTGCGCCTCAATAGCCTGCGAGTAAAGCGCTGCCGCCCGCTCAAAGTCACCTGCAGCAAAGCGCTCATTGGCGGTCTTGATCAAATGCATACTAAAGCCTAGTGACTAGTTCAACTCGCCAACTTAAAAATCACCACCAAACAAATCCCGCGTATACACCTTGGCGGCCACATCTTCCAGGTCTGCCACCACCCGGAAGTTGAAAAAGTGCTGCTCTTGCAGCGTGGGCCCATACACCACCACTTCCACGCCCTTGGCATTGAGGCGCTTCATGATGCCTGGGATGGAAGAGGCGCGAAAATTGTCGCTGTCGGCTTTCATGATCAGGCGGTAAATGCCCACCACCTTGGGGTAGCGTTTGAGAAAATCAAAACGCCACAAAATCTTTGCTGATGGTGTCTTCTCCCAAAGCAAATACCGGCCATAGCCATTGATGGTCAGACGACAGGCTATTCCACATACCCATGCGGATTTCCCGCCTGCCAGCGCCAGGTGTCTTCGCACATGGCGTCTACACCCAACTCAGCCTGCCAGCCAAGAAGCTCTTTTGCCTTGGCAGGGTCTGCATAACAACTCGCCACATCGCCTGGCCTGCGTGCTACCACCTGATAGGGCACTTCCTTGCCGCTGGCGCGCTCAAAAGCGGCCACCAACTCCAATACTGAAATCCCCTTACCAGTTCCCAAGTTGACCGTCAGCAGTTCCCCGGTGAGACTTGTGGCCAGGCGCTGCAACGCTGCCAAATGCCCCCGGGCCAGGTCCATCACATGAATGTAGTCGCGTACACCTGTGCCATCGACGGTTTGGTAGTCATTGCCAAACACTGACAACTTTTGGCGTACGCCACAAGCAACCTGGCTGACAAATGGCATAAGGTTATTGGGTATGCCGCGCGGATCTTCACCTATCTGCCCACTGTCGTGGGCACCCACAGGGTTGAAATAGCGCAAACGCGCTATTCGCCAGGTTGGGTCTGAACTGCAAAGATCTGCCAGCATGTGCTCAATCATCAGCTTGCTCTGTCCATAGGGGTTGGTTGCGCTGCGGGGTGCTTCCTCATTGATGGGCAAAGTCTGCGGGTCGCCATACACAGTTGCAGACGACGAGAACACCAATGTTTTCACATTGGCCACCTGCATGGCTTGTAGCAAAGACAAGGTGCCGCCCACATTGTTGGCGTAATACTGCAGCGGTTGAACAACCGACTCCCCCACCGCCTTTAGACCCGCAAAATGCACGACTGCATCAAAACGGTGACCCTCAAACAAAGCTGCAAGGGCAGCATCGTCGCGAATATCACCTTTCACGAAGTTAATGGACTGTCCGGTTAACTTGGCTACCCGCTCCAAGGAAGTGGAGGAACTGTTGCTTAGGTTGTCGAATACCGTCACCGAATCACCGATCTGCAGCAGTTGCAAGCACGTGTGCGAGCCGATATACCCGGCGCCACCTGTCACCAAAATATGCATGCTGAAAGTTCCTTTCTAATAAACTACAAAAGTCATGCTCTTGAGCCTAGTGCGGAAAACGGTCATCAAAAATCCCCCCCAAACAAATCCCGCGTATACACCTTGGCCCCCACATCCTCCAGGTCTGGCGAGCGGCGGTTAGCTACTATTACGTCGGCCAGTTGCTTGAACTCGGCCAAGTCTGTCACTACTCGGGAATTGAAAAAGTGCGCCTCTTGCAGCATGGGCTCAAACACCACCACCTCCACCCCCTTGGCCTTGAGGCGCTT
>CAIYYA010000308.1 GCA_903930255.1 uncultured beta proteobacterium | reverse complement strand
GAAAGTGATCGACAGCAAACGCCCAAGACCACCAAGAAAAATCATGCCCCACAACACCCGGAACAACACCGTTTGCTGCTCGATGCGCGGAATCATCCACACCACCGCGAGCCCCAGGGCCAGCCACACGCCGCCGAAGAAACGCATATTGCTGTCCAGCACGGGCGCGGCCGGCAACGCCAGCGCGGCGTAGAGTGGATCGTGCACGCCCATCATGCCCAGCACGTCCGTGGCGATTGGAATCACGGCCAAGATGCCGGTGGCAATTTGCAATAGCTTTCGTGTCATATTGTGGCCTATCGAGTTGAAAGGGGTCAGTCGGTAATCGGTGACGAGGTGGCTTCGACTACGCCAGCATCGGCCAAGCGTTTAAGCGCGCGTTCAACCTTGGCAGTGTCCACGTAGGTGTGGATGGCCACTGCCTTGCCCCATTCGAGCTCGATCACCTGCACACCGTGGTTGCGGTAAGGCTCGCCCACCGCCGGTGTCACCGTGTCTTCGAACACCACATAGGCTGTGGAACGCCAAGGCCAGCCCGCTACTTCCACACTGCGCAGCGTGAAGCGACTCGGTAGCAAACCGAACAATCGCTTGAACCAGCGCTCGACGCCGGCGCGAGACTGGCGCGTGCCGCCCAGCGCGTGCTGTCCTTCAAATGTGTAGCGCACGTCGTCTGCCATCAATTGCAAGGCGGGTTGCGCGTCTTGGTAATTAAGCGCGTCAAAGGCGTGGAGCACGCGAGAGCGCACGATGTTGCGATATACGTCCACTGAAAATCCGTCGTCAGTGGCGTCGGTGCGCGTCACTTCCGTCGACTCCCACGGCCCAGCCACTGCGCCGCGTGAAGCGGCATGGCTGATAGACCATGGCACGAGCAGTGCACCCAGCAGTGACCCCAGTGTAATGGACGAGTTGATGAGCGCGCGAGTGGAAGCTGTGTTGAGGTTCATGGCGCGATCTTAGCAAAAAATGTTACCTGTGTCAACATTAAAGGGCGCATCATGTGCGGCGCTATACTGGTTGCATGAATAGCTCCGGAATTCGTCCAGCGAAGGCGTATCACCACGGCGACTTGCACGCTGCGCTGATTAAGCAAGCGGTCAAGCTGATCCGCAAACGCGGTGACGTGAACTTCAGTTTGCGCGATTTGGCCGCGGAGATTGGTGTGAGCCATGCCGCCGTGTACCGTCACTTCAATGGGAGGGCGGCCCTGCTCGCAGCAGTGGCAGTACATGGTTTTGAGTTATTGGCTAAAGCAGTTGAAGCCGCAGGTGCCCCGCTCAACGAGCAACCTGCCGAGCAACTGGCGCAGCAAGGCGCCGCCTATGTGGGCTTGGCCACACGTTACCCTGGCCACTTTGCAGCCATGTTCGCGCCTGAAATTCATCACTCCGCGCAAGCCGCAGAAGTGTTGGCGGCAGCCGAATCAGCCTACTTGCCCTTGCTGCGAACCGTGATGCGGCGCTTGGCTTGCGACGACCCAACCGCTCCTGCCGTGCAAGCCGAAGCCTTGCGTTGCTGGGCGCTGGTGCATGGCGTGGCCAGCTTGCAACTCAGCGGCAATCTGGCCGCCTGTTTGGGGCCAAGTATGCAACTCACTACGCCAGCGCAGGTTCAGGTGTTGGTGTTGAGGCTGCTAGGCAGTTCTACTAGTGCGCCCGCCGCCGTGAGAAAGGCGGCGCGTACTACCGCGTCGGGATAGCTGCGCTGCACGGCTTGACGGTGGTTCGCCAATTGCGCCAATTGCGCCAATAGCTCGGCTTGCGATTGGGCCTGCTGTGACGATTGCGGCCACGACTTCTATATCGACTTCTCATGCAAAGGCCGAGGCGTATGCCCTTCGTGCAATACCCGGCGCATGTGCTGGACGGTGTCGCACAGCCTTGACCACAGTTCGGCGACAGGTTCACCCTCGTTGCGCGTGACGCGCATATCCCGCCCCTCAAACTACACGGTGTAGCGGGAAAGGTCTAAATCGTCGCCTGAGTAAATGAGTAGTAGGCGCTTCATGTCACTGGTGCTTTGTTTGCGTGCCGCCATCACAGCACCTCCGCTTCGCTGGCGCTAGGTGCGGGTAGTGCCACCGATTCGCGTCCGTTATGCGGTATGTAGAACGCCACCGGGGGGGCACCGCTTAACCCTGAATGGTCAGTGCTGGCAATTTTGGTGGGTTTGTCCAGACCAAGATAGTTACTGCGCCGCTCCATGACCCGCAACGCCGTGGCAATCGCGGCCAGTTTCGGAGCCATAAAGCAAGCAGAGTTGTCGAGTGATGACTTTCTGTTTCCAAGTCGAGTTCACGACTCGCCACACTTGGGAACACAGCAGTACGCTCGCATTTTGGACTCATGGATTGAAGAATTCGGTCTCGATCCTACGGGCTATGGCACCCACACAATGCTCCGAACCAAGGCGTCTTTGATCTACAGGCGCACGAAAACATTCGTGCTGTGCAATTGCTCTTGGGACACACAAAGCTGGAAAGTACTGTGCGATATCTTGGCATAAAGGTGGAAGACGCCTTAGAGCCTTTCCGAGCAGACTGAGATATGACCCAATAGTCGGCTCCGGCAACAGAGGCCAATTTGGCATCCAGTTACCGGTCACTTATCAATACCCGCATCTGGCCCAGTGCAGACTCGCAGGCTCTCATCTTCAATGGCGGCAATGGGCACTTATGCTGAATGCCACGAATGGCTTCTCACTGGGGTTGAATTGGACAGCCGGAAAGCTGCCCGCCGTGAACGACTCCAAGGGGTCTTCTGAAGTCAACCGCAGTCTTAAATCCTATGACTGCAACCGCTGCCAAGCCGATCCACGGTACGAGCTATGGCTGGCATTCAGTTTGACTGCCTGATAGCTAGAAACCGCACTTGCCCCCGTTTTGACGCGCATTCAGAGCGTCGCTACCCAATATCGCGATCCACGCGGTCGGATTTCATCGTAAGCTAAGCAGTGTCCCCTCAACTGAAAGGAAAAGGCTTGCGATGGCAAAAACCAATCAACGTCTTGATCGTCTCGTCCTTGAGGCGCGACGCAGCGCCGAAATAAGAGATATGGGCTACCGGGCACAAGCGCTAAAACTGTTTCCCTGGGTCTGCGGACGCTGTGCGCGAACGTTCGACCATGCCAATCTGCAATTATTGGAGGTGCATCACAAGAACAATAACCACCACGACAACCGACCAGATGGCAGCAACTGGGAACTGCTCTGCACGTACTGCCACGAAAACGAACATTCCAAGCTCATAGACATGGAGGGTCGCAGCGATAGCGGCAGTGTCACATCGACCACCACCTTTCATCCATTCACCGATTTGAAGGCGATGCTGGCCTCGAAGAAGTAGTCTTTAAAAATCACAGCCGTTAAATGGGACATCAGAAGATTCAAAAGTTATAGCTTGTCGCGCTTGTTCTGCATGGTTTACAGCGACTTTTCAGCAAGTTATCTATTGCAGCGAGCGCTGCCGCATTGCGCGACCAACTTCGCCGCAAGACCCTTGCAGGAAGCTGCAAGCCCAAGCAAGCCGCATGCACCCGCAGACTCTGGCGGATTCTTTGCCTACACCGGCGAACGCCTGCCCTGGTGAGCCCCCGGCATACGCCAACCGGCGTATTGGCATCGTTGCCTCCTTTGCACAAAATTGGGGCATCTGGTTCAAGAAGGATGCCCTCTCATGTGTCACACACCCACCCTCTGGCGTTGCCTGGGGGGTTTGATCGCTTCACTATTCATAGCAGGCAGTGCCCATGCATTAAGCGTTAACGACGCAAAAAACATGGCAACGGGCGAGTCAGACGAGCGTGTGGCTGCGATTGCAGCGGCACAGGCCGACGCGGAAACAGTGGCATTTCTTAAAGCCCTGTTACAAGACGCAGTCAAGGTCAAGGGCGACCGTGTCTGGGTGATGCAAGGCGATCAGGGCGTGGACCCGGTCAGTGGGCAGGCCAGCGCCATGCCGCAAGATGCCGAAGATGTGGTAAACAACAACCGTCTGCGTGGCGAGATCGAATCGACCCTGGCAGGGTTTGACCTGCTTTCACCCGATCTGGCGTTGCGCCGCCGTGCGCTGTTGACCATGCAGACGCAGGTTGACATCAACAAACTTCCCCTGCTGGAAAAAGCGCTGGCGGCAGAAACAGATGCCACTTTGAGGGCACAAATTACCCTGCTGCGGGCTGCTGCCTTGCTCACCAGCGAAGTCACTGCACAGCGCTTGCAGGCGGCCAAAAACCTGGCAGACAGCGGCCAAGCCAACACGAAAACCCTGCTGCTCGAGCGCTTGAAATCAGAAACTGAGCCTGAAGTCAAAGCAGCCCTGGGCGCTGCCCTGCGCCAGGTGGAGTCTGCCTTGGCCTGGGGTGACAAACTGGGTGCTATTTTCAGCGGCATCAGCTTGGGTTCGATTCTGCTGCTGGTGGCACTCGGCCTGGCCATTACCTATGGCCTGATGGGGGTCATCAACATGGCGCACGGTGAGCTGATGATGATTGGCGCCTATGCGACCTACGTGGTGCAAGGCCTGTTTCAAAAATTCCTGCCGGGTGCCTTTGACTGGTATTTGCTGGCCGCGGTGCCGGTGGCGTTCTTGGCCTCAGCCCTGATGGGCGCTGCACTTGAGCGCGGTGTGATCCGATTCCTCTATGGTCGCCCACTGGAAACCCTGCTGGCCACCTGGGGTATCAGCCTGATGCTGATGCAGTTGGTGCGCAGCGTGTTTGGTGCGCAAAACGTGGGGGTGGAAAACCCGGTGTGGATGAGCGGTGGGGTGCAGGTGCTGGGCAACTTGTCGCTGCCGTTCAACCGCCTGGTCATCATCGGTTTTGCCATTTTTGTGCTGGGCAGTGTGGCCTGGATGATCGGCAAAACGCGCCTGGGTCTGTTTGTCCGTGGGGTCACGCAAAACCGACCGATTGCTTCCTGCATGGGCGTCAACACGGCACGCATTGACACCTATGCATTTGCCCTGGGTTCAGGCATTGCCGGGCTGGCCGGTTGTGCCTTGAGCCAGGTCGGCAACGTGGGGCCTGATCTGGGTCAAGGCTACATCGTCGATGCCTTCATGGTGGTGGTGCTGGGAGGTGTCGGCCAGTTGGCGGGCACGGTGTATGCCGCGTTGGGGCTGGGCATTTTGAACAAATTCCTGGAGGGCTGGGCCGGTGCCGTGCTGGCCAAGATTGCGGTATTGGTGTTCATCATCATCTTTATTCAAAAGCGACCGCAAGGCATCTTTGCCATGCGCGGACGATCGGCGGAGGCCTGATGAACATGCACAAAACTGAAACCAACAACACCGTTCGCCCTGAGCCTGTCGAAGGGTTTGAGCAGGCTTCGACAGGCTCAGCCCGAACGGGTGAGGTAGCGCTGCCGCTCAAAAGTCCGCTTCTGACGCGCACTGGCTGGAGTGCTTTCATCATTTCCACATTGCTGGTGTGTGCGGTAGCACCGGTGCTCAACTTGCTCATCCCTGCGAGCAGCGTGTTTCACCTCAGCGACTATGGCGTGGGCCTGCTGGGGCGCATCATGTGCTACGCCATCTGTGCGCTGGCAATGGATTTGATCTGGGGGTTTACCGGCATTCTGAGTTTGGGCCATGGCCTGTTTTTTGCACTGGGCGGTTATGCCATGGGCATGTACCTGATGCGCCAGATTGGCACGGACGGCAATTACAAAAGCAATCTGCCAGACTTTATGGTGTTTCTCGACTGGAAAACACTGCCTTGGCATTGGACCTTTTCTGACAGCTTTGGCGCCACGCTGTTCCTGATCATTGCCGTGCCGGGTCTGGTTGCCTTTGTTTTTGGCTACTTTGCGTTTCGCTCGCGTATCAAGGGTGTTTATTTTTCTATCATTACCCAGGCCATGACCTTTGCCGCGATGCTGCTGTTTTTCCGCAACGAGACCGGCTTTGGTGGCAACAACGGCTTTACCGACTTCAAGCGCATTCTGGACATCCCGCTGGCGACCCAGTCGATGCGCATGACGCTGTTTGTGCTGACGGGTGTCACGCTGCTGGGCTTTTTTCTGCTGGCACGCTGGCTCATTACAGCCAAGTTTGGCCGGGTGCTGCAAGCGGTGCGCGACGCCGAGACCCGGGTGATGTTCAGCGGCTACAACCCTTTGGGCTACAAACTGACCATCTGGACGATATCGGCCATGATGTGCGGCGTGGCGGGTGCCTTGTATGTGCCGCAGGTGGGCATCATCAACCCCAGTGAGATGAGTCCGGCCAATTCGATTGAGTTCGCCATCTGGGCCGCGGTGGGGGGGCGAGCCACGCTGATCGGTCCCATCTTGGGTGCGTTCATCGTCAGTGGTGCCAAAAGTTGGCTAACGGTGGCCTATCCAGAATTTTGGTTGTATTTTTTAGGGGCATTGTTCATTGGTGTCACGCTGTTTTTACCGGATGGCGTGGTGGGTTTGGTCAAAAAGTTGAAAGGCGGCTCAAAATGACCCCCGATCTGATGGAACAAGGTGCCAAGCGCGTCGAGCACTACCAAAGCAGGCTGGCCGCCAAGGCTGGCCATACCGAGTCCGGTGGGCGCAGCGCAGGTTTTTCGCGTCTGGCCGTGCCGGGCGAAGTCGATATCACCCATGGCCGCATTCTTTACCTAGAAGACGTGAGCGTGAGTTTTGATGGCTTCAAGGCCATCAACAAATTGTCCCTGGACATTGCACCGGGTGAATTGCGCTGCATTATTGGCCCCAACGGAGCCGGCAAAACCACCCTGATGGACATCATCACCGGCAAAACCCGCCCCGATGAAGGTCGGGTATTTTTTGGCAGCACGATCGATCTGCTGCGCTACAAAGAATCCGAAATCGCCCAGATGGGTATTGGCCGCAAGTTTCAAAAACCCACGGTGTTCGAGCAACTCTCGGTATTTGAAAATCTGGAGCTGGCGCTAAAAACCAACAAGTCGGTCACCGCCTCGATGCTCTTCAAGCTGGACTCCAGGCAAAGCGACCGTCTGGCCGATGTGCTGCACACCATTCATCTGGCCAACAGTGTGTCGCGCCAGGCCGGGTATTTAAGTCATGGCCAAAAGCAGTGGCTGGAGATTGGCATGCTGCTGATGCAAGACCCCAAGCTGCTGCTGCTAGATGAACCGGTGGCGGGCATGACCGACGAAGAAACCGAGCGCACCGCCGAGTTGTTTCTAAGCCTCAAAGGCAAACATTCGCTGATGGTGGTGGAGCACGACATGAGCTTCATCAACACCATTTCGGACATCGTGACAGTGCTTTGTGATGGTGCTGTGCTGGCGCAGGGCAGTTTGGCACAGGTGCAAGCCGATGAGCGCGTGATCGAAGTTTATTTAGGCAGATGAGCATGCTCAACGTTACCAACATCAACCAATACTACGGCGGCTCGCACATTCTGCGCGATGTCAACTTGCAGGCCAGCCTGGGCCAAGTCACCGTGATTCTGGGGCGCAACGGCGTTGGCAAAACCACCCTGCTCAAGAGTCTGATGGGTCTGGTGCCCATCAAAACCGGCCGTATTGAGTTTGATGGCAAGCCCATTCACACCGCAACGCCGTATGCGCGTGCACGTTCCGGTATCGGCTTTGTGCCACAAGGGCGTGAGATTTTTGCCAGACTGACGGTCGAAGAAAACCTGCGCATGGGTCTGGCCTACAAAAGCGCCGGCACGCCCATTCCACCCGAGCTATACGAGCTGTTTCCAGTCTTGAAGCAAATGCTGCAACGCCGGGGTGGCGACCTGTCTGGCGGTCAGCAACAACAGCTGGCGATTGCCCGTGCCTTGGCCGCTGGCCCCAAGCTGCTGATCCTGGACGAACCCACCGAGGGCATTCAACCCAGCATCATCAAAGACATTGGACGCGTCATCCGCATGCTGGCCGACCGGGGCAACATGGCCATCGTGTTGGTTGAGCAGTATTACGACTTCGCCCAGGAGTTGGCCGACAACTACGTGGTGATGGAGCGCGGTGCCGTGCGTGCCAAAGGTTTGGGCTGCAATATGGAGATTGACGGCGTTCGCCAACTGGTGGCGATCTGATCAGGTGGACCAAATCCGCGGGGGGGTTCCTGGCAGCTGCCAAAAATGCTGTCGCCACACCTGCCACACCTGGCGCAACAGCTGAAAAGCCGGCTCAACCAAAGGTGCCAGCACGCGCAGCACCATCACCTGAGCATTGGGGCAGGTTGCGCCTGCAGAGCCAGACAAGGCATGCGCGGCAATTTGCTCACGCGCCAGCGCCAAACCAAGCTCACGCCGGTTTCGCTCGAGTGCGCTGCCCGAGACAAAAAACAGCGATGCCATACAACGCTGACCCGCCAAACCGAGCGCGCCATTCATCAGGCGCGGGTCGGCCGCGTCGATAAGCCCACGCTCAAGCCACACACCGGGTAGCTCCATATGCTGCAGATACTGGCCCTGAACAAACGGCAAATTGGCACTGGGCAAGCCAAAAGCGGTCACGTCCCAACCCATGAATTCGGCTTGTGCTGCCAAGCGCAACGTCAGATGGTTTTCGGCCAGACATTGGTTGTAGGCGATGGATTCCAGCGGCAGCCACTCCAGTCGCGCCTGATCGGCCAGCGAAATGCTGGTTTTTTGTACTGCCAGTTCACCCGCAGAGCGATAAAAGCGCGTGGCGCCCGGCGTTGTCAGCAAACCATGCGCGCTGCCACCTGCCTGGATGCGCACCTGCAGCGTGTCGCCTCCCACCAAACCACCCGGCGGATGCACCAGCACGTTGTGGCAAATCGCCTCACCCTCGGGGTAGAGGCTTTGCAGCACCCGTAGTGGCCCTTGATGCGAGTGCCGTGCCACACTGCGCTGCTGCTCGAGCGCATAGTCAATATCCAGTTGGGCGTGCCAGGTCATGGGCGAGTTTAGGTTTCAAACTGGGGGTGCAGTTGTCGTATGCGCCGCATCGCCATGCCGGCGGCAGCCGTGCGGGTTTCCACACCCAGTTTCACAAAAACATGCTCCAGGTGCTTTTTCACGGTCATGGGGCTGGAGCCCAGAATGTCGCCAATGTCGCGGTTGGTCTTGCCCTTGACCACCCAGTACAGCACTTCAGCCTCTTTGGGTGTGAGCTTGAAACTCAGGGCCATCGACTCGATCACACTGGCATCGCTCACCTCTTGCATGATGATGAGCCAATCGCCTCCCCCCTCGCTATCGCCAATTTGCTGGTGCAGGCGAAACGTCAAGCGCTTGGGGCCGATCTCGATGCTCAGCCGGGGTGGCTCACGCAGCAGGTCGCGCCGGTCAACATGACTGCGCAACCATTGCAGCACCGGGATCGGTGTGGTGGGCGCGTCCGTGCCGTAGTAGTCCATCAACAAATCACGCGCCAACGGGGTTTGCCACATCAGCCGTCCATCACACGCACGCACCGTGATGCTGGCGTAGCCAAAGGCATCGAGGGCATTGCGTACCTGTCGTTTTTCACGAGCACCCTGCAAATGCACCGCCATGCGGGCCAATACTTCTTTGGGTTTGATCGGCTTGGTCACGTAATCAACGCCACCACACTCGAGCGCGGCCACCAGATATTCGGTATCGGTCAACCCGGTCATAAAAACAATCGGAATGTGCGCCGTTTGCGCCATCGCCTTGAGGCGCCGCGCCACCTCAAAGCCGTCCATACCGGGCATCATCGCATCCAGCAAAATAATGTCAGGCAACACCTTGGCCGCACGTTGCAAGGCGGCTTCGCCATGCGTCGCCAGCAACACGGTGTAGCCCGATTCATCCAGCGCATCGTGCAGCACGGCCAGATTGTCTGGCACATCATCGACGATCAGCACCACATCGCTGTTGGCGCGGTCCAGTGTGCTGTCAATCTTGGCCAAAGTTTGGCTAGTTTTCATGAAAAAGTCCGCTTAAGTGCTGCCCCATTGTCTCGAACTGAAACTGTTGCGCCAGCAAGCGCATATCAGCCACAAACTCGGCACAGCTGGGGTTGCTGCGCTCGATTTCATCGAGCAGATTCAGAATGCCGCGGTAATAGCCCAAGGTGACCAATTCACGCAACGCGTCCAACTGTTCGCGTTGCGGGTACACCAGCACCTTGGTTGGCTGCACCGGCGCAGCCACGGGTTGCTGCAGCCATTGCAATGACAAGCGTCGCTCGAGCCAGTCCAGCAGGTCAGAATGGCGCACCGGTTTCAAAATAAAGTCCTCACTGGGAACACCCAAATCGTTGTCAAGACCCTGATCAAACGCATTCGCTGAAACAATGGCGATGCTCGGCTGCGCCAACGGACTCGGTGCTAGTAGCGCACGCAAACGCCGAATCGTCTCCCAGCCATCAATGCCCGGCATGGCCAAATCCATCAAAATCACATCGGGAAGATAACCCGCGGCCAGCAAATCAAGACAGTCGTGACCGCTGGCGGCGCTGCGCAAGTCAAATCCCAGGGGTTGCAACAATTTGACCAACAGCTCACGGTCGGTCTCTTCGTTGTCCACAACCAAAATGCGCCTGCGCTGACCGGCATAGCCCAGGCGCGGTGGGCGCGCAAATCGGCTCTGCGGCTTGGCGAGTTTCGCGTCCACGCCTGCTTCAAGCGGCAGATGAACCTCTGGTAAAAAGAGCTTCACCTTGAAGGTCGAACCCGAACCCGGCTGGCTGCTTGCGCTCATCTCGCCGCCCATCAAATCCGTGAGCATTTTGGCAATCGTCAATCCAAGACCCGCACCGGGTGCACTCTGCTGTGCCGATTGGGCTCGGGTAAAGGGTTCAAAAATGCGCCCCAGTTCATGCGCCGTTAAACCCGCTCCTGTGTCTTCAATCTCGATGAAGGCCATTTCACGGGCATAGCGCAAGCGCATCAGCACATGACCCTTGGCCGTAAATTTAATGGCATTACCCAACAAATTGATCACGATCTGCCGCACCCTTTTCTCGTCAGCGCGAACGACCGAGGGTAATTTGCCAGCAATATCACAGCTGAAGTGCAAGCCTTTGGCTTGGGCTTGAAGTTCGAACAGGCTGGCAATGTCGTGCACAAAGTCGTCAAACAGCATGGGTTTGACGTTCAGTGTCAGTCGGCCACTCTCGATCTGAGCCATGTCCAGCGTTCCTTCAATGAGTGACAGCAAGTGTTCACCCGCGCGCTTGATGACGGTCACCGCCTGCTTGCGGTGTGCCGGAATTCCAGCGTCCTGACCCATCAATTGGGCATAACCCAGAATGCTGTTGAGGGGTGTGCGCAATTCGTGGCTGATAGCACTGATGTAGCGACTTTTAGCCTGATTCGCTTGGTCTGCCGCCAACCGGGCCTGGTCAGCGACTTGCTTGGCTCCCTGCAGGGCTTGGTCGGTCTGCCGATGCAACTCGATCTCGCGTTGCAGCAGACCGGTTTGCCGGTTTGATTCTTCTTGCGCCACCTGCCGGCTTTGGTGCGCCAGCACAACCCACCAGGCGACCAAGCCGGCAATCAACAGCAGCACCATGTAGGCCTTAAAAAAACCTGCTCGCAAAGCCTCTGTCGAAGCTTGCCGTAAGGCGGCATCAACCATGTCTCGCGCCAGCGACTGGGTTTCGTGGTGGTATAGCAAGCCAAACACACTGGCCAGCACAGGGGCAATCACCAGCATCAGCAACAAGAATGGACTCAAGCCCTTGTCCAGATAAACCCAGCTTGGCTTGGGCAGCAGCCAATGCAGCAGTGCCTGCCATTGGCTTGTCAAACTGGCTTGCGGTTTGCACACATCGCCACAACGGGCATCCAATGTGCAGCACAGCGAACAAATCGATCCCTGATAGGCCGGGCAGTGCGCCATGTCGGGTGCCTCGTAGTCACGCTCGCAAATCACACAGGTTTGCAGCAGCCCCTTCTCGGTTGACTCGCTGGGGCGTGCCAAATAATACTTGCCACGCGTTATCCATGCTATCAAAGGTGCAGCTATCAATGCCGTGCCCATAGCGATCAGAGCCGAAAACGCTTGTGCCAGAGAACCAAATAATCCGAGATACGCCAAAATCGACAAGAGCGATGCCAACGCCATGGCGCCCACACCCACGGGGTTGATGTCGTACAAATGCGCCCGTTTGAACTCAATACCCTGCGGCGAAAGCCCCAACGGTTTGCTGATCACCAAATCAGCCACCACGGCCATCATCCAGGCAATGGCGATATTGGAATACAAGCCCAGAATGTCGCCCAGAGCTGCAAAAACATTCATCTCCATCAGCATGAAGGCAATCATGGTGTTGAACACCACCCACACCACGCGCCCCGGGTGGCTGTGCGTCAGTCGCGAGAAAAAATTGCTCCAGGCCAGCGAGCCCGCGTAAGCGTTGGTCACATTGATTTTGAGCTGCGACACCACCACAAACAAAGCCGTTGCCGCCACTGCCCAAGCGTAATGCGGAAACACATACTCATAGGCTGCAAGATACATCTGGTTGGGATCCACCGCTCGGTCAGTCGGCACCGCGTTTTGAATCGCCAGATATGCCAGCATGGCACCGCCTAACATTTTGAGCACGCCCAACACCACCCAACCCGGCCCACCCACCAGCACGCCCAGCCACCAGCGGCGCTGGTTGGCCGCCGTCTGCACCGGCATGAAGCGCAGATAGTCGGCCTGCTCGCCCATTTGGGTCATCAAGGCAACGCCCACCGTCAGCGCCGCACCAAACAAAGGCAGACTGAAGTTGTCTGATACGGCTTTTTCACCAACATAGTGCAGCACCCCGGCAAAGGCACCCGGATCGCGCAGTAACACAAAGGCAAAAGGCACTACCAACATGACCAGCCAGAGCGGTTGTGTCCACATTTGCAAGCGGCTAATGGCCGAGACACCATGCGTTACCAGCGGAATCACCGCCAGCGCGCAGACCAAATAGCCCCACTGAGGTGGTAGCCCTAAGGCCAGCTCCAACGCATAGGCCATCACCGCAGCTTCGAGTGCAAAAAAGATAAATGTGAACGAGGCGTAGATGAGCGAGGTGATGGTCGAGCCAATGTAGCCAAAACCGGCTCCACGCGTCAACAAGTCCATATCCACACCGTAGCGGGCAGCGTAAACGCTGATCGGCAGCCCAGCCAAAAAAATGATCAAGCCAGTGGCCAAAATCGCCCAAAATGCGTTGATAAAACCATATTGCACCAGCAGCGTCGCCCCCACCGCCTCCAATATCAGAAACGATGCTGCCCCACCAAACGCGGTATTGGCAACCCGCCACTCGGACCATTTGCGAAAACGCTGAGGCGCAAAACGCAGGGCATAGTCTTCCAGCGTTTCACTGGCCACCCAAGCGTTGTAATCACGCCGAACCAAGGTGATACGCTGAGTTGGTTGTTCGTGCTGAGCGACAGGCTGAGTGGGGGAAGAGGTTGAAATCACACCCTTATGGTGCAGTTTTCATGCCACAAGTCACACGGGTGCCTGATTGGCTCAACTCGGCATGCATTTTGCGTATTCATGTTCATGGAACTTACTCCTCGTGTTCGGCCGGCATTTGCCGCCGCACGAGCTAACGACCCCAGCATTGAGTGAAACGAAATGGAACTTACTCCTCGTGTTCGGCCGGCATTTGCCGCCGCACGAGCCAATGACCCCAGCATTGAGTGAAACGAAATGGAACTTACTCCTCGTG
>CAIYYA010000307.1 GCA_903930255.1 uncultured beta proteobacterium | reverse complement strand
CGCAAGCGGCCTGATGAGAAAGAGCAAGCAGTAGAGATCAACACCAGGAAAAGACGATGGTATTAGCCTTGGAAGGCTAGCAGGCGGCAACGAGTGAAGTGATGTGAAACAGGTCAGACCGATGCTGAGCCCAACCTGATAACGCGCTCGGACATAAAAAGTCCTCAGAGAAGATGAGACGCTTGTAAGCGAATATGCATCGGTGCCAGTGGTGCAGTCCGGGAAACCGGGTAATCCACAAACTATCCGGGAGGCGTCCATATAAGGCGCGTCTGAGCGGGTCGTCGATCTCGATCAACTCGAGAAAATGGCTAAACGACATACGCTCACGCAATTTTTTGCCGGGCAACGCCAATGGTGGAGACGGTGTCTCCACAAATTGCGGATAGGTCCGGTAAAACCTCTGATAGCGCTGCCGATCGAGCCAACGCCTGCGTCGCTAAGGTGACGCAGGCGTTGGAATTGATCACTGTGACGGGACAATATGGACAGTCTGGTTGAATGGCACACCTAATTTTTTCATGGTGGCAGCCAAATCAAAGGCACTGGCACGGCGCGCCAATTCGGCAATGTCATAGTTTGCCTCGGCGTTGAGCTGGCGTTTGATCTCCCACAGCTCTAGCAAAATTGGGTCGTCTTTTGACCGTGCACCAGTCATCGGAAAAGCGCCTGACGGGGCTTGATTTGCAGGGATGGTCATGACAGTTCCTCCAAAAGTTCATCGGGCGTTGTGATCAGGGGTGGGGTGTAACCCAAATTCTCAATGTGCTTGCTCAATGTGCTTGCTCAATTTGAACTTGGCACTGGGACCAACCATATGGGCGAAATTCCAGGTCACGATGTAGTCAACCCGTGCCAGTGTGGCAATAGCCAAGTGCAGCGCATCTTCTGGTTCTGTGGCGGGCACAGCGTTGGCGTTGATCAACATTTGGCCAAACATCTGAGCGGCAGGCGTGATGGGCAACACATCAGCTTGGGCGCATTCGCCCAAGCGAAAGCCAGCAGCTTGTGGGTCCCCGCGAGTAGCCTCTTGTAGAACCAGGTCGGAAATCAAGGGTGTAAAAACCTGGCGACGTAAATCCCACAATTCCAAGGATGCCTGCTGCCGCGCAGCTTTCATCACATCACGGCTGGGGCGCGATGTGAGATAACCAAAGAATGAGGTTTCAAAGTAGATGCGTTTCATGGGCAATCAATATTTTGCAATATTCATTTAAAAAATGCGGCTAGCGGTTGCACAAATGAGCTTGCATCATAAATCACACCCACGGTGCCAGCTTTCTTTGCCGCATCAGCATTGTTGCAAACCGACGCCAGACCCGCCATGTCACCATCGAAGAAAAATCATCGACATGCACAAAACCAAGCGCACCTAGGCGGGTATCGTTGAAATAGGCGGCTTCATGAGGCGACGGAATGCTTTAATTTTTATAGCTGTTAACGCTTGATCTACGGGTATCAGAAGGATAAATGGTGTGTCATTTTGTGCGGCTGGCGTGTCGTGCATCATTATTGAGTAGCAACAAAACGGCTGTTTGATTTACAGAAATTTTGGGTGATATTTGACTTTGCTTGGTCGGCCTCAGGCTGTTTTCGGGTGTTCACCACGGGCAGCTTTATGGAGGTCTAGCTCGCCGCACCCTCCAGCGCAAACTGCCAGCGTTCTTCGCTCTCCGTCGAGGCTTGCTGTCGCTTGGCCAATGAATCGAGCAGCCGATTGAAGCCACCGATCAACCCACCCGCCAGCAGGGTCAGCATCATCGTGGTCCACCGCATACGTTGCAGCATGTCGCGGATGGGCGCAAAGGCCTCCGCTGTGGGCAAGGAGGCGGCAAGATACCATCCGGCGACGGGTACGCCCTTGGCTGAAGCCAGTACGTCGATGCCCAGTGGGTCAACAAAAACAGCGCTGCCTTCGTAGCCATCGGTAAAGCGGTCGAAACAGCTTGCCCATGACCGGCTTGCCGATAGCTGATTTGCCTTAACTGAGTGCCGCGATGATGAAATCACGGTCGATGTAACTGACGCCAATACGGGGTACACCTTCAATGGAGATGGGTACAGAGGCAACAACGACACCGTCCAACCCGGTGACAAAAATACCACCGTTAAACGGCCCCTGCAAAATCAGGCTTTCTTCCAGCCACAACTGCAAGGCTGGCGGGGTGCCCAGAATGGCCGGGCTGATGACAGTGGTGCATTTGCACCATATTGACCTCCACCGGGCGGGTCTGGGCCAGCAGATTCATGGATAGTGCCAACCCTTGTGATCAACCAGACCCATTCCATAAAAAACAATCTGCACACATTATTGTTGCACTGCCCGTGTGTGAGTGTTAACCGGGGTGCAGCAATCCGGCAAGACGACGCTGCTGAGCACGACGGCGGGCGAGTGGCAATGTAGAGTTTCGTAGCCTTTGGGATCGCTTCTGCCCATCGAAATAAAGTTGTTATCCGCGTCATCCAATTGCGCATCGAAGCCCACTATCGTTTACGGGGCGACGGCGTTATCACACAAGCGCTCAGGCAGCTCGACAGCCCGCAGCCGCGCGATGAAGATGTTCACTAGGCGCGCAATCTCTATACGCAAAGTCTGGGTGTGCCCCAATCAGTCTTGTCAGTCGAGCGTGAGTGGACTGCAGGCGGCACCAGGTAAGCCGGGCATCAATTGCATTCGTTGCGCGCTAAAGGAAACGCTGCTGACCGTCAGCGAAGGCACCAGATCCGCCAAGGTGATGCCGT
The DNA here is from genome assembly GCA_903930255.1 of uncultured beta proteobacterium. Classification (GTDB taxonomy): domain Bacteria; phylum Pseudomonadota; class Gammaproteobacteria; order Burkholderiales; family Burkholderiaceae_C; genus Rhodoferax. The sequence goes on along the minus strand of CAIYYA010000307.1, from coordinate 17,624 downwards.
CCAACACTTTCAGGTAGCTCTGCGTGGCCTCGCTGAGCACGCTTTTGAGTTTGCAGTGCCGGCTCAATCGGCACTGGTTCAAACCCAGATCGAAGCACTCCACCATGGCGAAATCGGTTTCGGTGGCTCGCACAACATCCCCCAGGCAGATGTCTTTGGCGCTGAGCAAAAGTCGAATACCGCCGCCGCGACCACGCGTGGTTTCAAGCCAGCCCCGTGCGCCCAGTTCTTGCACAATTTTGGTCAGGTGGCTTCGCGATATCGCATGGCTGTCAGCAATCTCAGTGATGGTCACCGGCTGCACACGATCCTGGCTGGCAGCGCAGTACATCAAGACGCGCAGGGTGTAGTCGGTCCATTGGGTGAGTCGCATAGGTCAGGCAAGGGTTAGATCAAAGATACATTCATGATGGATATTATCGGGATAAAATAACATGCATATTGAATTCATCTTTATTAAGGTAGGCATGATGACGCGACTACTCAACCATTCGACCGGACTGAATCAGCACCGCAACACGCAATGGACTGCTGCTGCCCCAGCTATGTTGATTGACCACGTGTTGAGTCGTTATCACGCGGTACACCGGGCTCAATTGCCCGAACTGATATCACTGGCACGCCAGGTTGAAGTAGTGCACAACGGTGACCCTTCGTTGCCTGTCGGTCTGGCTGCCTTGCTGCAAACTATTTTCAAGGAACTGCAGTTGCACATGGAAAAGGAGGAAGTCATTTTGTTTCCTATGTTGCAAGCAGGTGGGACCCCTTTTGTTTGTCACCCGATTGCCATGATGCGCTCTGAGCATGAAGAACACCTGGCTTCACTTGATAAGTTGGCGGCGTTAACCCACAACGCTACTCCTGATCCAACAGCTTGCAAGACTTGGCGCAAACTTTATTCTGGTATTGCGCAATTCAATGACGATTTACTAGACCACATTGATCTAGAAAATACGTTGCTGTTTAGCCAGTTTGAGGCACCCCAACAAACCCATGCCCTGCCACAGTGATGGGAAACCCCGTCACTTCCAAAATTATTCCAATTCAGTCCGTCTCGATTGAGTCGGAGGGCAAAGATGTTTTTTCAGTGACAGACGAAACAGGAAAAATTTATTCGCGCAGCGTCGCCGGTCTGTTTAACCGCTTGCGCTGGCTGATGGTTTGGGTGACACAGCTGGTGTTTTTTGGTTTACCGTGGTTGCAATGGAACCAACGCCAAGCGGTATTGTTTGACCTAACTGAAAATCGATTTTTGATTTTCGGCCTGGTGCTGCATCCGCAGGACTTGATCTATCTGGCCGTTTTAATGGTGTTGGCTGCTTTGACGCTGTTTTTTTTTACGGCAGTAGCGGGGCGACTTTGGTGCGGCTACGCTTGTCCGCAAACGGTTTATACCGAGATATATTTATGGTTCGAGCGCATAACGGAAGGCGATCGCCAGGCACGTATGCGCCTGGATGCTGCCCCCTGGAGCGCTGCCAAAATCGCCCGTAAAAGCGCCAAACAGTTCCTGTGGGTGGCGCTTGGTTTGTTCACCGGGTTCACTTTTGTCGGCTATTTCATCCCGATCCAAGAATTGCTGCGCGAGCTGTTGAATCTGTCATTTTCAGTATGGGAGTGGTTTTGGGTGCTGTTCTATGGTTTGGCCACCTATGCCAACGCAGGCTATTTGCGCGAACAAATTTGCAAGCAAATGTGCCCTTACGCGCGCATTCAAAGTGCCTTGACCGACATGGATTCAATGGTTATTGCCTACGACACCCAGCGCGGTGAGTCCAGGGGTTCACGCGCACGAGGGGTTGACCTCAAGGCGCTTGGTTTAGGCGACTGCATTGACTGCACGCTGTGTGTGCAGGTGTGCCCAACCGGTATCGATATTCGCAATGGACTGCAAAACGAGTGCATAGCGTGTGCCGCGTGCATTGATGTTTGCGACCAGGTCATGCTCAAAATGAAGTACCCCAAAGGACTAATTCGCTATTCGTCAGGGGTTGGCATCCGTGAAAAATTGACTTCGAAACAAATGGTGCTACGAGCCTGGCGACCCCGGGTGTGGTTTTACAGTGTGCTGCTGTTAGTGGCGTTCGGCGCTTTTGTTGCTGGCTTGTCGATGCGCAAGGGCTTTGCTGTCGATGTCATTAAGGATCGCGGCCTGTTGGCTCGCGAACTTGGTAATGGCGACATTGAAAACATCTACAGCCTGCGGATCATGAATGCTACCGAAAATAGGCAAACCTACACTGCCAGCGTGCACGGCCCCAAGGGGTTAACGCTGGTCACTTCCCCTAACCTGAACGTGGCTGCCAATGGCATCGGAGCGCTCACGGTGCGACTAACCCTGGCAGCGCAGGCCGCTCAGGACTACCGTGGTAAAGCCACCAAAATCGAGTTCAAGATACAAACATCCAGACAGGGCAAGGTTGAGGAAATAGAAGAAAAATCAACATTTTTCATACCTCGCTAACGGCCCAATCAAGAGCCCGTCATGGCGAAAACTTTCCCTACCCATCCTGCCCATCCAGAGCGAATTTGCTGGGGATGTGAGCAATTTTGCGCTGCTGGCTCAATGGCCTGTGCTAACGAGCGTTCGCCTCATCCAGCAGAGTTGTTTGGAGAGAACTGGCAGGCCTGGGGTGAACAACCATGGACTCCTGTCGAACCGAAAGCAGAATCTGCTGTGCCAGCAAAAATGACCACTGAAAATATATGACCAAGCCACTGCCAATTTTTAATCAAGTCGCACCATCTGCCTCGCCTGCACCACAGGGTTTGCCCTTTTTGCGGCTCGCTTTTCGTCCTTTTTACCTGGGTGCAGCGCTATTTTCAGTCGTGTTTGTGCCGTTGTGGGTAGCGATTTTTTTGGGTGCTATCAGCTGGCAACCCACACCACCCGCGCTGCTCTGGCATGCCCATGAGATGTTATTTGGCTTTGCCATCGCGGTGATTGTGGGTTTTCTTATGACGGCCGGAAAATCCTGGACTGGCCTGCAAACCCCGCGTGGCCCGCTGCTGGGCTTATTGATCACGCTGTGGCTCAGTGCCCGTGTGGCAGCGCTGCTGGCTCCCTCGACGGTGTTCGCGCTGCTCGACCTGGCACTGTTGCCGCTGGTGGGGCTGATCTTTCTGCGCTTGCTGATGCGCGCACGGAATTGGCGCAATGTGCCACTGGCTTTGATTTTGTTATTGCTCGCGCTGGTCAATCTGACATTTCATTTGTCGATGAATGGCCTGGTGGACTTGACGCCCATGCGTAGCTTGTATGCCGGTCTGGCTTTTATTGTGATCATTGAGTGTGTGATGGCAGGCCGGGTCGTGCCTTTTTTCACCGCCAGCGCCATAGCCGGCATCAAAATCGAGCCCGTGGTTTGGCTGGAGCGCAGCACGCTAGCGTCGACTGCGTTGGGCTTAGCCCTGTGGGTCACCGGCCAGAATGACACCGCAGCAGCACTTGGGCTTGCCCTGGCCTTTGCCTTCAACCTGGCGCGGCAGCTGCGCTGGCACCCGCTAGCGACCCGCAATCGCCCGATTCTTTGGATTTTGCACTTGGCGTATTTTTGGTTGACGCTGGGTTTGGGTTTGTTAGCGCTAGCAGAACTCGGTTTGGCTCCAGTTTCGGCTGGCGTGCATGCGCTCGGTGTTGGGGCTACCGGTGGTCTGATCATTGGCATGATGACACGCACGGCTCGAGGTCATACCGGGCAAGTCTTGACGGTTGGCATGCCCGAGCGAGTGGCTTATGTGCTGGTGATGATTGCTGCCGTGCTGCGGGTGCTGTTGCCACTGTTGCTGCCATCGCTGAGCGTCTTTGGTTTGGTGGCTGCCGCAACGGCATGGAGCACGGCCTTCCTGCTCTTTTTGTGGCAATACACGCCTTGGCTGATGCGCAGCCGGGCAGACGGCAAAGATGGCTAAAAACGCAAACAAATTTGGCGTAAGACACGCGTGTCAGCTTCTTCACGCAATTCACCCGTTATTGATGTGCGTAAATCGTTTGGGTTTATGCCTGCTGATATTCAGGGTGTTGTGATCCATTGGCCATCACTGTCGTGTCGCTTGTCTGGGGCCAGTTTGCGCCAATTATGACGGTGCAGTAAGGTGTAAACAGACGACAGCGACATAGGGCGTCCCAGTGCCTCCTCAAGATCATGCTTGATTTGACCGATCACCAGAATGCCGCCCTCGCGGGATTGCTCCAAAAACGGCTTGAGTACAGCAGTCTCTTCTTGCAGAGTGAAATTTTGCCTGCGCCGCCCTCCGCGCGCCGCAACGCTGCCATCGCCTACCGCTTTTCCCTGGATGAATCGGTTGCGCTGCTTGCTAACCCAGCCGACTGACAGGCCCGTCACCTCAGCGGTTTGCTCCAGGCTCATCGCAAAACGCAGTGGCAGAACCACCGCTTGCGCTTGGCGCAACTGCTCGACAGTTACAGCGTTGGCGATGACTTGCATCGCACTATCAACAACTTCTTCCCCGCGCGCGATTCTGGCCATGGTGAAATCTTTGGTGGTTTTGATTCACTATTATGGCTCTATTGATGTGGAAATAGAATTACCTCTTACTCAACAAGTGACACCATGCCAAGCACACTAGAAAAACCACGCGTAGCCACTGTGACCTTAAAGCTCGATACAGCACAGCGTGACCGTTTAAAGTTGCTTGCCGTGGACAAAAAGCGCACGGCCCACTACCTCATGAAAGAGGTCATTGAGCGTTACCTCAAGGTAGAAGAAGCGCAACAGGCCGCCCTGAAAAGCGTCGATGAGGCTGTTGCCCACTTCGAGGCATCGGGGCTGCACATGTCGCTTGATGAGTTCAAGACGTGGGTCGGGAATGTCAAGCTGGACCGAAACGCGCAACTGCCAGCATGTCATGCATAAAAATTTCAGCCAGCGCGCGTGCTGACATTCACCGCCTTTACGACTTTTTGGCACAGTTTGATGTCACGGTGGCTGACAATGGCAATGCGACCATCATTGACCCGCGTCCCTGGATGGTGTTCAAGTTGATATTAATTCAATAGCAGGCTACGCTTAATGGACGGGCGTGACAGGCGATTTTCTGATGCGAGGAATGAGAATAATCGTACTCCTAAATAAAGCGCCATGCTGCATGGTGTACATTGCCCGTAACTTTCATGAATGGAATAAAACATGACAAACTTGAACCGCATTACCCAAAATCCGGAAGTCATGGGCGGCAAGGCCTGTGTCCGTGGCTTGCGCGTTACTGTGGCGATGATCGTCAATCAAATTGGTGCCGGCCACAGCGTCGATCAGGTTCTGGCGGACTACCCGTACCTAGTGCGTGAAGATGTTTTGCAAGCCCTGCGCTACGCTGCCTGGCTGTCCGAAGAGCGCGAACTGGTGTTGGTCGCCGCATGAATTTGGTGGTGGATATGAACCTCTCGCCCCGCTGGGTGAGTGTGCTGGTGCAGGCCGGTTTTTTGGCGGCTACGTATGGCCAAAAACCCAGCGTGGTGCAAATCCGTGCTGAGGATGTCAGCCCCGATGCAATCGCTCGTCAAATTGTTGCCGCCCTACGGCAAATGGCGACCGAGCTGGAGCAGGGGGCGTTGTTGACGGTTGATGCCAACCGGACGCGCTTGCGTTTATTGCCGTTTGCACACTGAGGCAAAGTTTGTCTGCTTTTGATGGCGAGGGCTGGGCAGATGCCCCGACATCCGCACTACCCGCACCCCTGGACGGTGTTTAGATTGATATTAAATCAATAGCACGCTACGCTTGATTGACGAGCGTGACGGGCAGATTTTGTAGAAATCTTGCTGGAAAAATAATTGTACTCTGGCCCTAAATAAAGCCTAGTAAGTGAATGTCAGGTTGACCTTGGCGCTGTGGATGCGGATGTACTCCACCTCATGAAAACTCACCGGCTGCGCCACTGCCGCAGGTACGCGCAGCACCACCACGGGCTGGCCTTGTTAGTCAAACGCAGCAAAACGGAATTCCAGCTTGGGACGCAAGTATTGGTGCAACCACAAATCCAGAATTTGTGCCCCCACCTTGGCTGAGCCGGGTTTGAAACGGGTTGCAGGCGGGCGATGAAGGCTTCAATGGTGAGCCTCGTCAAATATCCAGCAAGTAAATTAACTTACTGCGAACATATCGTTTGATGCGAATAATGCTACAGATTCAAACTGCTGCGAATGGCCAGACCCAAAGACCGCAGCGCGAAGGCGAATCCCATGGCAGCCCAAGAAGTACTAGACCCCGCAAACGCTACCGAAGCCGAAATGGCAGCCGTGGCTCACCAATACCTGGTGACGGCGCTGGACCATTTCAATGCGGATCACATCAACCTCATTCTGGATGTGGGCACGGATGGCGACGAAAAACACGAGAGACCCTTCTCAGTCTGGCCGTAGAGCGGCTTTAACACGCGCGCTGGAGCGCCACGATTCATGACGAATGGACGCGTAACTTGGCCAAAGACCGGCCAGAACTCGCCGCCAAATTACCGCTGGTCGTCGAACGCATGAACGCCAGCGTGCCCGACTGCCTGGTAACGAATTACGAAAGATTGGCCGACAGCATCGAATTGCCCGACCCTGACGACCGCCACGTCGTTGCCGCCGCCATTGTTGGGCACGCGGACGCGATCGTGACCTTCAATACCAAAGACTTTCCGGCGACCGTGCTGCAGGCCTACGGCATTGAAGAGCAACACCCGATGAATTCTTGATGAAGCAATTGCAGTTACAGGAAATAGCAGCGCTCAGAGCCATCAAGAAAATGCGTGCCCACTGGACCAACCCGGTGCGGCCAGCGCAAGAGCTCATCACGGCATTTGAGAAACGGGGCTTGCCGATGACGGCGGATTTGCTGCGCGAGGCTGTCACACTCATTTGATTTAATATACGGCATAAAATAGGGCTGTAGCTACCGTGGAATATGCGTAGGCTGCTATTAAATGCGTAGTGTAAACAATCCAGATGTGCCGTTGCAAATCGCGTTGCGGCATCATTCGCCGCATTTATTGCAGTGAATAAGCGCCATAATCACCGCATGCGCCCTCGCCGCCCTGCACGTACCCCCCGCTATATCTGGCAACTGCCCGAATGGCCGAACCTCACTTATGACGCTGCCGCCTTGGCTGCACCCTTAGCCCAGGTCAACCGCGCGCAGGGGCAGCTCATGGGCCGGATGGCAGAGCTGGGCCTGGCCCAGCGCGAGCAAGCCACCTTGCAGGTGCTCACCCAAGAAGTCATCAAAACCAGCGAGATCGAAGGCGAACGACTCAGCCTGGAGGTCGTGCGCTCGTCCATCGCCCGCAAGCTCGGGTTGGACATTGGCGCGCTGGCACCCAGCGACCGGCATGTGGACGGTGTGGTGGACGTGGTGCTGGACGCCACCCGCAACTTTGACCAACCCTTGACCGCCGACCGTCTGTTTGGCTGGCACGCCGCCTTGTTCCCCACCGGCTACAGCGGGCACATATGCATCACCGTGGCTGCGTGGCGTCTTGACGCCAGTGGCCCCATGGAAGTAGTGTCGGGCCCAGTGGGGCGGGAGAAAGTGCATTTCACCGCCCCGCCTGCCGAGACCTTATCCAAACAAACCGAAGCGTTCTTTGAGTGGTTCGAGGCCGCCCCCGTGGGCGACGCCCTCATCAAAGCTGGGTTGGCGCACCTGTGGCTCGTCACCCTGCACCCGTTTGACGACGGCAATGGCCGCATCAGCCGTGCGGTGGGTGACATGGCACTTGCCCGTGCCGAGGGTACGAGTCAAAGGTTCTACAGCTTTAGCGCCCAGATACAGCACGAGCGCAAAGACTATTACGACCAACTAGAGGCCGCCCAAAAAGGCCCGCTGGATGTAACGCCCTGGCTCAACTGGTTTTTGGGCTGCCTCCTGCACGCCGTGCAGGGTGCGTACGCCACGCTGGCGGGCGTGCTGGACAAAGCGCAGTTCTGGCAACGCTGGGCTGGCACGCCCTTGAATGCACGGCAAACGCTGGTGCTGAACCGCGTGCTGGACGGCTTTGAAGGCAAACTCACCAACGCCAAATGGGCCGCGCTGGGCAAGTGTTCTGCCGACACGGCGCTGCGCGACATCAACGACTTGCTGGCGCGCGGCGTGCTGCTCAGGTTGGAGGGCGGGGGGCGCAGTACGGGGTACGAACTGTGTACAAAATAGGATCTGGCTTTTGCCACGTAATCCGAACTGTTTGACGCGGTGGAAGAAGGTAAACAAATCAGGCTGCTGGAAAAATTAGGCAATGCACATTCGCCGAACTGCGCGCATCCTGCTGGACAACGTCAGCAAACATCAGCAGCAGACACTTGACGCGCTGCGACACCGCGCCGGTGCGCAGACTCACCACCTCGCGGCAGCGCTGATGAGCAATCACCACCGTTTTTATCAACAACGCCATCATCTCTGCGCCGTCGGTCTGCACCTGCGACGGCAAAGATGGCTAAAAACGCAAACAAATTTGGCGCAAGGCAGGCCAGCTCAATGGCGCGCATAGATGCTGGTTCGCCCATCCGGGCCGACCAGCAGGGTGTTGAACGCTTCGCGGCGCACCTCGCGTGGTTGCCCGGCGTTGTCCAAAATCGTGCAGGCGGTGTCGCAAACAGGGTTGTAACTTTCTCGTCCGGGTGCCCCACCTGGCAAGCCTGGCACCGCCAGGCCGCGCGCCTTGGGTTTTTCTTTCAGCAGTAGCACGATATCGCTTGCTGGCACGTGTCCTTCAATAAAGTAAGTCGCTATACGCGCCGTATGCACCGATTCAAGCTGCGAGGGCACATTCAGCCAGCGCTTGATGCGAGGCATATCGGCTTGCAATTTTTCTTCGATCGTCACGACAAAACCGTTTTGTCTTAAGTGGTCGGCCCAGTCAATGCAAGCTAAACAGGGGCTGGGTGCATAAACCACCACCGGGGGCAACGTGGTTACCTCGGTCGCGTGGGCAAAATCAGACAACATGGCCATACTGGTCAGCAGCCCAACCGTCACGCTGCGCAGCAGCCACCCGCTGGCGCGCATCAGCAGACCCGCCCCGGCTTGCACGCTTTAAGTAGCCACAGCGATATTTCACCCGCCACTTCATCGGCACGGACTTTGCGTGCCAGGCTCAGCACATCGCGCCCGGCTTCGGTTTTCAACAAAGGGTCGGCTCCGGCTTGCAGCAGCAACTTGGTGTGTGGTGTGCGCGTGGCAAATGCGGCCATGTGCAAGGGGGTTCGGCCTTCTGAATCGCGCGCATTCGGGTTGGCTCCGGCGGCCAGCAACGCCTTCAAGGGGCCGATGTCCTGGTTCATCGCTGCGTAGTGCAGCGGAGTCGCACCCAAGGGGGTTCGTGCATCACGGTTTTGTGGTGCGGCACGAAGCAGCAGTTCGACATCGTGCTGCGCACCGATACGCGCCGCGTCGTGAATCGGCAACTCGTTCATGCCTTGGCTGGGCGCTTGCGCACAGGCGAGCGAGCCGTGCAGCAAGAGCCACAGGACGAACCCAAGAAAGCCAAGTCGGGACGGTAAATTGGTTTTCAGTTTACTATTCATTCAATAGTGCTCCACGCTTGTTTAATGGGCTATAGAGCCCATTTTAGGTAATAATTTTCATCTTAAAAACAGTTCAATCCTCTTGGGCGCTTCAATTATTTCAGCTTCAGCTTTGCGCTTTTGATCTGTTCTAACAAGGTACTCGCAGAAATTGGTTTGCTGTAAAAGTAGCCCTGAATGACTTGACAACCGGCCTCACGTAGGAAATCGTTTTGTTGTTGAGTTTCGACGCCTTCTGCCAATATTTCCATATTCAGGTTGTGGCCTAGCGCAATGACAGCGCGTGCAATGGCGCAGTCGCTGACATCGTCGGGCAGTCCCAAGACGAAGGCGCGGTCAATCTTCAGGCGATCCAGCGGGAATGTCTTCAGATACGCCAGCGATGAATAGCCGGTGCCAAAATCGTCAATCGCCAACCGGATTCCCATTTTGCGCAAACCGTGTAGAACGGTCGCTGTTCCCTGTGGGTCGGCCATCAGCATGCCCTCGGTGATCTCCAGCTCAAGCAAATGGGGCGGCAAACCGGTTTCGGTGAGCGTGGTCTGCACCGTGGCCAACACATCAGCGCGGCGGAACTGGCGTGCCGACAAATTCACCGCCACCGCCAGATCACGACCCAACTCGGTGCGCCAGGCTTGCGCTTGCTGGCAGGCGGTTTTCATCACCCACGCGCCAATCGGTACGATCAGACCGGTTTCTTCGGCAATTGGAATGAACTGCACTGGCGAAATCAGCCCCAGATCCGGGCTGTTCCAGCGTATCAGTGCCTCGACACCCACCAAGTACCCGGTGTTTGCATCAATCTGGGGTTGGTACATCAGTGAAAATTCGCTTCGCTCCAGAGCCAGGCGCAGCAGGCGCTCAAAGCTGAGCAAACGGACGCCTTCGGCATCCATTTCGGCAGAGTAAAACTTGTAGTTGGCGCGACCCTCGTTTTTGGCCAGATACATGGCCGATTCAGCGTGGCTTTGCAAGGTGCTGGGCTTCTCGCCGTCGCTTGGGTACTGCGCCGCACCAATGCTGACTGAAAGGTGCAATTGGTGTTCATCGATTTGGAATGCTGGCACGAAAGCAGCTAGCAGTTTTTCACAGATGGTGCGAACATCTTGCAGCGTTACCGAGTCTTCGAGCAAGATGGAGAAGCGATCGCCGCCGGGGCGTGCGGCGGTGTCATGGCGGCGCAGCACGTTTTTGATGCGGTCGGCGGCCTCCACCAAAACGCGGTCACCGATCGAGTGACTCAAGGTGTCGTTAACCAGTTTGAAGCGATCGAGTCCGACTTCAAGCAAGGTGAAGCCGCGCTCGGTGCCACGGCAGCCTGCCACGGCGCGGTCGAGTGCGGTCAGCCAGGCATCGCGGCTGAGCAGGTTGGTCAGTGGATCAAAAGTGCGCAGCTTGTTGAGCAAATCTTCGGTGTTTTTGTGTTGGCTGAGATCCACCGTCATGGCAATATAGTTGCACACGCTTCCCGCCGGATCGCGCGTGGCCACGATGGACAGCAGGGCCGGGTAAAGGTCGCCGTTTTTGCGTCGGTTCCAAATTTCACCTTCCCAATTGTTGTTGGTTGTGATGGACTGCCACATTGCCTCGTAAAAGCTGGCGTCATGGCGCCCGGACTTGAGCATGCGCACGTGGTTGCCCAGCGCTTCCTCACGAGCAAAACCGGTGGTCGTGGTGAAGGCGCGGTTGACCTCAACGATGACCGAGTTGGCATCGGTAATGACGATGGACTCCACGCTGTTGTGGAAGACGGCGGCAGCCAGATCGAGCCCCTTATCGGCTACCCGGCTGCCCCGGCGAACCATCAATAACAACAGGCCTGCCAACACAAATGAAGCCATGCCACTGAAGGCGCTGAGCAGTAGCGCCGCGTTGGCTGCTGCTTCTTGTGCATGGGCTTTACGCAGAACCGATTGACTCAATAGATCTTCGAGAGCCTTCATGGCATCAATGCGCTGCGACGACAAGGCGAACCAGCGTTGTGGATCGGGCAAGCGCAAGGCATCTGTTGCGCCACTGTGAGCGGCCGCGACGACATGTCTGCGGATGGTTTGCGCCTGCCCAATAAAGGGTTGTGTCAGGATTTTTTGATAGCCCTGCACCGCATCGGGCTCGGCAAATTGAAGAAACTGCGCGATGTGGGCGTCTTCTGCCGATTTGATGCGGTGAAAACTGGCAATCCGGGAGTAGTAGCCAAAATCGCCCGTCGTCAAAATCGTTGTGAGCAATGCGCGCTCCAGCCCCATCATGTCTTTGGCTCGCAAAAACGCGATAAAAGCCAGTTGCGAAGGTAATGGGTTGCCGGTGCTGGTCAAGGTTTGCGACATGTGCGCCAGCAACAGCTGAATCATGTCGTTGTAGCGATCCACTTGCACATCACGCGCAAGGCTTTGCGAGTCGATTTGCGCACGCAAGCCATTCAGTTGCAGCAGATCGTTCCGACTGGCCGTGGCTGAGATCGTGTTCAGAATATCCACGGCAAGCGTTTTCAGTGCGTTGTCGGTATGCACGCGCTGTTGCTTCATGGGGTCAGAAAAAGTCGCCCCACGGGACGCCAGAAAACCACTCGACAAACCGCGTTCTTTTTGCAACTCGTGAATCAGGTTGCTCAAAACAACGCCGGAATGGGTCCAGTCAGCCGTACGCTGCGCCAGGGTACGCAGCGTCAGCTTCTCTTGCAGATTGGGCAGGGCAAATAAAACCAAGGCAACAAAAAACCCGACAAAAAGCCAAATGGATCGACGTTTGATCAGTCGCAGCGCTGCGGTTTCCGAATTGCTGTCGCTTTGCTTCATGTCAAAATTGGTTATTACCGTCAAATTCAATCGAAAGAATCATTATGCGGCTCGTATGGAATGCAGACTTGGCAACAGGCGTTCGGCAGATTGATCTCCAGCACCAGGAGTTGATTGAACTGATCAACGAGCTTGAAACCACCCACGAGAGCGGACAGGATGAATTGGCGTTGGCAGAGGTGTTGCCCAGATTGACCAGCTATGCGTTGTTTCATTTTGCTACCGAAGAAGGTTTGATGGCCAAGGTGGCAGTGAACACCTCCTTCTCGCTGCACCACCTGAGCGAGCATAGACAGTTTGCCGAAAAGGTGACCCAAATGAAAGCGCAACCCGGGGCGGATTCAGCGCAAACCGTAGTGCAGCTCTTGGACTATCTGAAAGCATGGCTGCTTGCGCACATTATGAAAACCGACAAGGAGTTGGGCAAATTGATCGGGGCTCGTTCATTCTGAATTACTGGGGCCCTGACTGAATCAAGGTCAGGTAAGCCAACAGGTCTTGCAGATCCTGTTCTTTGAGCTTGTTCAGTACCCCGACCTTACCTTCCTCATCATGGGGTCGTTCGCCAGCGACAAACGCATCCATCTGTTTTTTCAGATAGCTGCTGTATTGCCCCACCAACCTGGGAAATTTGCGCTTGCCCAGGCCATCTGGCGCATGGCAAAGTGCGCAGTCTTGTTGGTAAATATGGCCGCCATTCTCTAAATTCCCCGGGGCGCGCGGAATGATCATGACCTTTTCCATGGCGGTCAAACGGGTCAGTGCATCATCATCCGTTTTGAATTCAGGCCACTTGGTGGGTAGTTCGACGCTGGCCAAATAGGCCGAGACATCCTGAATGTCGGCATCCGAGAGTTCGCGCTCCTGGGTGTATGGAAACATCGGCAGATTCATGCGCGAGCGCAATCGAAAGGCCAGCAATTGCTCAACCAAGTGCCCGACGCGCTGTCCGGCGATGCGCGGGTATTCGCCTTTTTTGCCACCTTGGCCAAATTCACCGTGGCAGCCGGCGCAGGTGCCATTGATCTCTTTGCCACGTTCAAGATTTTGCGCATGGCTGGTCAAGCCATAGCTCAGCAGCAACAGGATTACAAATATAACTTTCATCGCAAAAAATAGGAATGGCTTAGTCAGCAGAATAGACGCGGATTATGTGGGGTCAGAAGACGCTTGGAAATGATCCGTCACAGGTTTTAACGGGTGATGATGATCGAGTGACCATGTTTATGGTCGAAAAAAACATTACCAACATTGACTTGGTGAATATTGACATCCAAGATTTCAGCAAGTTTTTTTTGTGAAGATTAAATTGGCAGATTCATGTGCTCGTTCTCGCCTCATTCATAGGTTCAAGTGACTGTGCGATGGTGCATTTTCACCGATAGATATTGGCAAATTGATTAATCCAACAGTGCTGTCAAACCTGTCCACACTCTTTGCCGCAAAAAAAGGCTGATAGACATACGCCCAAACAGGTAGCTTCACTACCGGTTCACAGGTATTGGCCCCAGGTTGGCAAACCTACCCTATGCAGGTGCCCGATCTTCCTTCGAGCATGTCAGTCCAAGCGCGACTGACGACTTGTTCGGTTCACCCACTTACAAGGATCGCAGTATGCCGCCAATCAAGAAGATATCTGCTGTCCCCATGGGTCAGTTGTCGTCGGGCATCAACGTTTGGCATTCAAAGAACAATTTTGTACGCGCTATTTTGCATGTCGGCAAAATTGGTTCCGATTGTTGACGCTTACAGCAGGCGGGACGTGTATGGGTGCTTGCCTGGAGCAGCTTGAACAGGGGTCAGAACTGGCGTCCCTGGACGCGCACGAGTTTCTGGATGAACTCAAAAAAACCTACGAGATGAAAGACCCGCACGTGGTTCACGCCGGCGCCAGCGTGCAGGCGGCAGTTAAGGTTGATGACGAAATCACACTCTTTTGAATCCACAAGAGTTAGGAAGAACCACCACCATGAAAATCGAATGGCAAGACAGCTACCGTACCGGGAATGACCGCATCGACGAGCAGCACGAAATGCTGGTTCGCATGAATGCCATCGGTGCTTCCATTGGCAGACGACAAGCTACAGACGAAGAGGTTAGCGACTTCATATCCAAGTGGGTCATGGTGCACAGCGCCACAGAAGACGCCAAGATTGCGGCACACATTCGTCAGCGCGCTGTGTAGCGAATTGCCCTTCTAACGGACGGTCGCAGCTTAGGCGAGGCGCCAGCACTGCTTTTGAATGCTATGGAAGTGATGGCTGCCTACGCTTGTTCCGCGAGGGCTAGAGGCTTATTTGGCTTGAAATTGTTTTACAAAGGAGTATGAGATGTTTGCAAATATCAAGATTGGTCTTCGCCTGGCAGCGGGGTTCGGCGCGGTGCTATTGCTCATGGCCGCGCTGACTATGGTGGGGCTCAATGGCATGGCGAGCGTGGAGGACAAGCTCAACGAGATCGTCTCGGACAACATGGTCAAGATGAAGCTGATCAACGATGGCGCCGAGGCCGTGCACATTGTTGTCCGCATTACCCGCACGATTGTTTTGCTGAAAGACAAAGATGCGATTGCAACCGAGAAGCGCAAGTTCGACTCCTATCGCCAGAAGTACAACGAAGCCATGACCGCATTGGAGAAGACATCGGCTTCCGAAAAAGGCAAAGCGCTTCGGGCAACCATCAAGGCCCTGGCTGGAGAAGCCCGGGGGCACACCGACAAAGTGCTAGACCTTGATGCGCAGGGCAAGGACGAAGAGGCCGTTGCGTACCTCATGTCAACCACGGCACCCGCGGTCCAGAAGTGGCAGGATGCACTGGACGAAAACCTGGCCTTGCAAGAAGCCAACACCAAGGACGATGTAGCCCACGCACAGGCCGCTTACGCAAGCGCTCGCAACCTCATGCTGACCCTTTCAGCCGTTGCCATCGCCCTTGGTGTGCTGATTGCCTGGTTCCTGACCCTGAGTGTGACCAAGCCGCTGGCCATAGCCGTGGACACCGCCAACCGACTGGCCCAGGGCGACCTGACTGTCCGCATTGATAACCCATCCAAGGACGAAACCGGGCAAGTCTTGCAGGCGATGCAGCAAATGATCGCCAAACTCTCCGAAGTAGTCGCCGACGTTAACGGTGGCGCGCAAGCTTTGGCCAGTGCCTCCGAAGAGGTCAGCGCCACAGCACAAGCCCTGTCACAGGCCGCCAGCGAACAAGCCGCCGGTGTAGAAGAAACCAGTGCATCGATTGAGCAAATGACCTCCAGCATTGCCCAGAACACCGAGAACGCCAAATTGACAGAGGGCATGGCTTCCAAGGCCGCACAAGACGCAGCCGATGGTGGTGAATCCGTCAACGCCACGGTGGCCGCCATGAAGCAGATCGCCAAGAAGATCGGCATCATTGACGACATCGCTGCACAAACCAACCTGCTGGCCCTGAACGCGGCGATTGAAGCCGCACGCGCCGGCGAACACGGCAAAGGCTTTGCCGTGGTGGCCGCTGAAGTACGCAAACTCGCTGAGCGCAGCCAGGTGGCCGCACAAGAAATTGGCGAAGTAGCCAGCAGCAGTGTGGAGCTGGCCGAAAAGGCTGGCAAGCTGTTAGAGCAAATGGTGCCCGCCATCCGCAAGACGGCCGACCTGGTGCAAGAAATATCGGCCGCATCCAGCGAACAATCCTCCGGTGTGGGCCAGATCAACTCGGCTGTGAGTCAGTTGAATCAGACTACCCAGCAAAACGCATCCAGCTCAGAAGAACTGGCCGCCACATCGGAAGAAATGAGCAGCCAGGCCGAGCAACTGCAGCAAACCATGACCTTCTTCAAGGTTGACGACGTGGGCCACATCCGCGCAGCCGCACCGCGCAAGAGTGCAGCCGGTGCCAGGCTTGCGACAGCCAAGCGGACTGCCATCAAGATCGGTGGAGCCATGGCAGCACCTGCTGGTGAAGAAGTAGATGAATCGGTGTCTGCCAAGTTCTGAAACCTTGCGGGACAGACCTTTAGCTCTGTCCCCAATTGATTAGGGGATGCTCATGAATACATTGATTAAAACCGAAGCTGTACCAAAAGTCCCAATGGGCACGGCTGTGGCGGTGGCTGCAGCAGCAGCGCCGGTGGAGCAAAAGCAATACCTGACCTTCATGCTCGGTGGCGAGATGTTCTCGATAGGTATTCTGTGCATACGCGAAATCATCTGGTACTCCAACCTGACCGAAGTGCCCATGATGCCAGCCTGCATACGCGGCGTCATCAACCTGCGTGGAGCCGTGGTGCCGGTGATGGACCTGTCCAACCGTTTTGGCAAGCCAACCACTCTGGTGACCAAGAGCACCTGCATCATCATCGTCGAAGTGCAAACCCAGAACGAAGGTGAGCGACTGAGCATGGGTGTTGTGGTGGATTCTGTGCAAGCGGTGCTGGAAATAGCTGCCAGTGACATTGCGCCGCCACCGAGCTTTGGCGCCAAGATCCGCAGCGACTTTATCGAGGGCATTGGCAAGGTCAATAGCAAGTTTGTGATTCTGCTCAACGTCAACAACGTGTTGTCGATGCAGGAAATCGGAGAAATGGGTCAGGCCGCGGCCGATAGCGCATAGGGTGGTGCTTACCGCGCCGGTTCACGCGCAAAGTCGCTCAAGCGTCTCCGCGGGCAGCGGCTTGCCGAACAAATACCCCTGGTAGGCGTGGCAACCCAGTTGCGCCAGAAAGTCGGCCTGCGTCTGCAGCTCCACGCCTTCGGCAATCACGGTCAGCCCCATGCTGTCAGCCAGCGCCACCACCATTTTGGCAATGGCTGCGTCGTTGGAGTCGGTGACGATGTTGCGCACGAAGCCCTGGTCAATCTTGAGCTGGTCCAGTGGCAGGCGTTTCAGGTACGCAAGCGACGAGTATCCGGTGCCAAAGTCATCCAGCGAGAAGGCCACGCCGTGGGCCTTGAGCGCACACATGCGGGCGATGACCATCTCTACTTCGTCCACCAGCATGCTCTCGGTGAGCTCTAGCTTGAGGAGGTTCGGGTTGGCCCGGGTACGCTCCAGCGTGGTCAGCACGCTGTCTACAAAATCGGCTTGCTTGAACTGACGCGCGCTCACGTTCACGGCGATCGTCAGGTGTGCGAACGCCGGGTCAGTGGCCCACACGGCCAACTGGGCACAGGCGGCTTCCAGCACCCATTGGCCTATCGGCAGAATCAGGCCGCTTTCCTCCGCCAGCGGAATAAATGCAGCCGGCGACACCATGCCACGCTGGGGATGTTGCCAGCGCAGCAGCGCTTCAACACCGGTCATGCGGTCAGAACCCACCATTTGCG
>CAIYYA010000306.1 GCA_903930255.1 uncultured beta proteobacterium | reverse complement strand
GGAGATGCTGCTGCGCGCCCGAGCCGACCAAGACAAACCGTATTTTCTGATCCTCGACGAGATGAACCTCTCGCATGTAGAACGTTACTTTGCCGACTTTTTGTCGGCGATGGAATCCGAAAACGCACCCTTGTCGCTGCATGGGGTGGCTGCTGGTTTGGCGTTGGACGGCACAACTGCCTTGTCAGTGCCAGCACAACTCAAACTGCCGCCCAATCTGTTCATCATTGGCACCGTTAATGTGGACGAGACCACCTACATGTTCAGCCCCAAGGTGCTGGACCGGGCCAATGTGATCGAATTTCGGGCCACGGCTGACCAGATGGCGGCGTTTCTGGACAACCCCACCGGTGTTGACCTTGATGCGCTCAAAGCGCAAGGCGTGCCGTTTGCCACAGCGTTTGTGCAGCGCGCCAAGGCTGACGCAGATATTGCCGCATTGTCGGATGATGCAGGCAACCCGCTGGGTGCCCAATTCAAATCAGATTTGATAGCTGTCTTCGCTGCATTGACGTGCGTGGGGGCCGAATTTGGCTTTAGATCAGCCAAAGAAATTGCACGCTTTATGGTGATCCATAAAGAGCTGTCTGGCCCTGGCTGGGTCTATCAAGACGCGCTGGATGCGCAGGTGTTGCAAAAGCTGATGCCCAAGCTGCACGGCTCGGCGCGCAAGCTCAGTGGCGTGTTGAAAGCACTGGAAGAATTTGCCAGCGCACGCACCTTGCCACTGTCTCTGGAGAAGATCAAGCGGATGCAAGATCGCCTGGAGCGTGATGGCTTCACCAGCTTTGCCGAAGCCTGATTGGCCAAGTATCGGACATGGCTGATACCGCCACGCTGGACTTTTTGGCTGCAGACGGTAGCCAGCTGTGCGCCTTGGCTGTGTATGTGCAAGGCAATTGGCAGCTGCAAGCCACTGGCATTGAGCCGCTGCTGACCATTGCCCCAGCGCAAGCCCAGGCCGATGGCGAGGGACAGGTGCAGTTGCTCGAAGGCGTGCGCTACGAATATGAGTTGGTATCCAAGCCTGCCTATCGGCTGGCCCTGGCGCAGCATTACACCGACACGCAGGGCATTGTTCTGCCAAGCAAAGTCACCGGGCGCGGCCATTGCGGTGTGCTTAACCCCGGCCTGGCCACCGGGCGGCTGCCTTTGGTGGTGAAGGATGCCAGTGGTGCCGTGCTGGCACGCGCTGAGTTGGAGGTGCGCTCACGCAAGCTCAACTACAAGGCCGACTATCGGCTGATGCTGCAAGACATTACCGAGCACTGTGTGGACTTGTTGCAAGAGCTGAAAGCGCCATCGCTGTTCAATGCCGAGCCAGACCCCGGCCACGACCCGGCCACGCTGGCACAGCGTTTTGCCTTTGTGCGTGGCCTGCTGCAAAGCACCGGGTTTGACAATGCGCTACACCGCATCACCACCCACCCACACCAGATTTGGCAGCATGAGACGCACGAGCGCTCGATCAACCGGGGCTTCAAACCAGCAGGCAAGGTGCTGCGCCAGTTGGCCCAAGGCAGCCGCCGGGTCGCCGTGCCGCCTGCGCACCCGCTGCACGCCACGCTGCCCACCTTGCCGGAATTCATCACTGTCAACCGAGCCACGACCACGCAAGACACGCCTGAAAACCGATTTGTGAAGTTTGCACTGCGCTCGTTTCCTGGTTTTTTGGACACACTGCGCAGCCGTGTGGCTGACAAGGTTAAAGACGCGCGCCTGCTGCAAGAGATCACCGCGCTGTCTGCCCGGCTGGACGAGGCGCTGGCCTCTGACGTGCTGCGCCATGTGGGCGAGCCCACCTTTTTGCCGCTGGGCAGCCCCACCTTGCAGCGCCGCGAAGGCTACCGCGAGGTGTTGCAAGCCTGGCTGAACTTTGCCATGGCCGCCAAACTGGTGTGGCACGGTGGCGAGCAGGTGTTTGGGGCTGGTCAGCGCGATGTGGCCACGCTGTATGAATACTGGGTGTTTTTTAAACTGCTGGACGTGGTGGCTAACGTGTTCAAGCTGGACAAGCCTGCCAGCGCAGACCTGATTGAAGAGACTACAGATGGTTTTGGCTTAAAGCTCAAGGCCGGAAAATTCTTAGCTTTAAAGGGGCGATCAGAACAACCGGGGCGCAAGCTGGAGGTGCAGTTCAGCTACAACCGCAGTTTTCGGGCAACTCAAACGCCGCGCGTACCGGGCTCCTGGACCGAGAATTTGCGGCCCGACTACACGCTGAGCCTGTGGCCGGTAGGTTTTAGCGCCGATGAGGCAGAGTTGCAAGAGTTGATGGTGCATGTTCACTTTGATGCGAAGTACCGGATTGACCAAGTCGCAGACCTATTGAATGAAGCCGCCAGCACTGCCAATTTGTCAGAGGAAAACTTGGAATCTCTGCTTGATAAAGAAGAAAAGATAGATGAAGCCAGAGGCAGCTACAAGCGTGCCGATCTGCTCAAAATGCACGCCTACCGTGATGCCATTCGCCGCACTCAGGGTGCTTATGTGATCTACCCCGGCCAGACCGGGGCTGACAAACGGCTGGCGAGTTTTCATGAAGTGCTGCCGGGTTTGGGTGCGTTTGCCCTGCGCCCCGGCATGGGTACAAAGGTGCTGGAGGCCTTTTTGCGTGACGTGGTCAGCCACGTGGCCGATCGCGCCAGTGCCAGAGAGCAGCACAGTTTCCACACCTGGCAAACATATCAATCGGCTGTAGCGCCCACTGTACAAGCACAACGCGCTACTTATTCCGTAGTACCAGAGAAGGGCTCTGATGGGCAGGTGCGCGCTGCACCGTTGCGAGAAACCTTTGTGGTGGTGGGGTGGGTCAAAGGGGATGCGCATCTGCAATGGGTTAGAAATACGGGCAAATACAACTTTCGCATGGGAAGCACACCGGGCGCGCTGCGCTTGTCAGCCCAAGTGGTAGGGGCGACCTATTTGCTGCTGCATGGGGATGGTGACCAGGCCGTGTCGGGCTTGTGGCGCATCATCAACCCCGCTGCCGGGCCACGGGTTTGTGCCAAAAGTGAACTCAAAGCCATGCACTACCCGACCGAGCCGACGCAGGACGCCTATCTGGTGTATGAGGTGGAACCTGCTGCAGACTTTGCTGGCACTGCCTGGGATTACGCGGCCTTGGCTGGCAAGCCTGACAATGCGGCCCTTGGTTATCCTTTTGCCATTTCGCTCTATGACCTGCTGCTGGTGAGAACAAAGTGACTTATTTCATTGATCGTTTAATTTAGAGAGGTTTTATATGACATCGACAACCCGTATCCCCGTTAGCGTCGAGTTTTTTCCCCCGAAAACGCCCGAAGGCGTGGAGAAACTGCGCAGCGTGCGCCAGCAACTCTATGCCTTAAAGCCCGAGTTTTGTTCGGTCACCTTTGGCGCGGGTGGCTCCACGCAAGAGGGCACATTCAACACGGTGCGCGACATTTTGGCCGAGGGCATGAACGCGGCCTCACACTTCTCTTGTGTGGGCGCAACCAAAGCCACGGTGCGCGAGCAACTCGCCACACTCAAAACCATGGGTGTGAAACGCCTGGTGGCACTGCGTGGTGACTTACCCAGCGGTTACGGTGCGGGTGGTGAGTTTCAATACGCCAGCGATCTGGTAGCCTTTATCCGTGCCGAAACTGGTGATGACTTTTACCTTGAAGTGGCGGCCTACCCCGAGGTGCATCCGCAGGCCAAATCGCCCGAGAGCGATTTGTTGGCATTTGCGGCTAAGGTCAAAGCCGGCGCCAATTCGGCGATCACCCAATATTTTTACAACTCCGACGCGTATTTCCGCTTTGTCGAAGATGTCGACGCGCTGGGCGTGCAAATTCCGGTGGTGCCGGGCATCATGCCCATTGCCAGCTCAACCCAATTGATGCGTTTCAGCGATGCCTGTGGCGCCGAAATTCCGCGCTGGATCCGTCTGCGCCTGCAAGGCTTTGGTGACGACAGCGCCTCCATCAAGGCGTTTGGGTTGGATGTGGTGACCGATTTGTGTGAGCAACTGCGCGCCGGTGGCGCCCCTGCCCTGCACTTTTATAGCATGAACCAAAGCGCTGCCACGCTAGAGATTTGCAGCCGGCTCGGGCTTTAGTCCCTTCTGTCCACTTCTCGCGTTACCCAGTCGAGTGACTTATTAACGACCACCTCATGTGAAGTAAGGCTGGCTGTTTTGTCGTATCAACAGTCACTTTTATTTTTGTGCTGTTCGAATAAAAATTGCTTCGCTGATTTTTTCAAAAGCATTTTGATAGACCTTGGCATCTTCTATCGATTTTTCATCGGTAGCAGTTTGTCCACATCCTTGACAACCGTATCAACGTCTTCGACGAACACCACCCTTCGGTATTTCGCCGGAAACACTAGGTCATTCAGCAATGCCGTGACGTTGTGATGCTTATGAATGTATTCGCTCATCCACCAAGAATACCGCCCCAAGCCCATGATCCAGACGTATCCCGCCCAGCCGGTCAAAACTGGCAAGCGGCTGTCACAAGAAAAATGAGCTGCCAACGCCCGTCCGGAAAGCGTAAGCAGCTACATATTTAATAGTATCAACCAAGCTTAGGCTTGCGCCGCCTTGAGCTTCAGGCGCCAACCATGCAGCAGCGGCTCGGTGTAGCCACTGGGCTGTGCCAAACCTTTAAACACCAATTCGCAGGCTGCTTTATAGGCCATTGAGGTGTCAAAGTTGCCGGCCATTGGCTGGTACAGCGGATCGCCTGCGTTTTGACCATCGACCACGGCAGCCATGCGTTGAAAAGTTTCGGTCACTTGCTCGGGTGTAACGACCCCATGATGCAGCCAATTGGCCATGTGCTGACTGGAAATACGCAAGGTAGCGCGGTCTTCCATCAGCGCCACGTTGTGAATGTCGGGCACCTTGGAGCAACCCACGCCCTGATCCACCCAACGCACCACATAGCCCAAAATGCCTTGCGCGTTGTTGTCAAGCTCTTGCTGCTTCTCGGCGGCGCTCCAGTTGGGCGTGGCTGTCACTGGGATGTGCAACAAACCCGCCAGCAGCGCATCGTGCTCGAGCACGGCATTGCGTTTGGCATGGGTTTTTTCGAGTTCTTTTTGCACATCGCGCACCAGCACCTGGTGGTAGTGCAGCGCGTGAAGTGTGGCGCCGGTGGGACTGGGCACCCAAGCCGTGTTCGCCCCAGCTTTGGGGTGAGCCATTTTTTGTTCGAGCATGGCTTTCATCAAGTCGGGCATGGCCCACATGCCTTTGCCGATTTGTGCCTTGCCGCGCAGACCACAAGCCAAGCCAACCAGCACATTGTTTTTCTCATAGGCATGAATCCAGGCACTGGCTTTCATGTCACCTTTGCGGATCATCGGGCCTGCTTGCATGGCACTGTGCATTTCGTCGCCTGTGCGATCCAGGAAACCGGTGTTAATGAAGGCCACACGGCTAGCCGCAGCGGCAATGCAGGCTTTCAGATTGACACTGGTGCGGCGCTCCTCGTCCATGATGCCAAGCTTGACCGTGCTGTCGGGCAAGCCCAGCATCTGCTCAACGCGGCCAAACAGCTCGCTGGCGAATGCCACTTCAAATGGGCCGTGCATTTTGGGCTTGACGATATACACCGAGCCTTTGCGCGAGTTGCGAATAGCATCTTTTTTGCTCTTGGCCAGGTCGTGCATGGCAATCGTGGTAGTGACCACCGCGTCCATGATGCCTTCTGGGATTTCGCGCACATCGCCATTTTTGTCGGTGTACAAAATCGCAGGGTTGGTCATCAAATGACCCACATTGCGCACAAACATGAGTGATCGACCATGCAAGCGCACCGATTTTTTGCCGTCAGGCGCGCTGTAGATTCGGTCAGGGTTCAAGCCACGGGTGATGGTTTTGCTGCCCTTGGCTACTTCTTCGGTCAGCGTGCCTTGCAAAATGCCAAGCCAGTTGCTGTAGGCCAGCACTTTGTCGTCGGCATCCACAGCCGCAACCGAGTCTTCAAGGTCAAGAATCGTTGACAGAGCGGCTTCCACCACCAGGTCAGCCACGCCAGCGGGGTCGCTTAAGCCAATGGGCGTGCTGCGGTTGATGATGAGATCCAGATGCAAGCCATTGTGCTCAAACAACACCGAACTGGGAGCTTTGGTGTCGCCCTGAAAACCGACGAACTGTGCGTTGTCAACCAGGCTGGTGTTGCTGCCATCGGCAAGCTTGACAGCCAACTTGCCGTCTTTCACACGGTAGCCTACTGAGTCCACGTGCGAACCTTTTTTCAGCGCTGCGCAACGATCGAGCACATGGCGCGCATATTCAATCACTTTGGCACCACGTTGGGGGTTGTAGGCCTTGCCTTTTTCGCAGCCGTCAGCTTCGGACAGAACATCCGTGCCATACAGCGCGTCATACAGACTGCCCCAGCGCGCGTTAGCAGCATTCAGCGCATAACGGGCATTCAAAATGGGCACGACCAATTGTGGACCTGCTTGTTTGGCCAGTTCTGCATCTACATTGGTCGTGCTGATGCGGGCTTTTTTGGGTTGCTCGACCAGATAGCCAATTTTCTCAAGAAAGGCGCGATAGGCCGGCATGTCGGTGATGGGACCAGGGTGACCTTTGTGCCAGGTATCAAGTTCAGTTTGCAGACGGTCGCGCTCAGCCAGCAAGGCAATATTTTTAGGTGCTAAATCAGCCACGATAGCGCCAAAGCCTTTCCAGAACTTGGCCGGTGTTACGCCGGTACCGGGCAGTACTTTGGTTTCGATGAATTGGCACAGGTTGGAGGCTACTTGCAGGCCGTTTTTGGTGATGCGTTGCGTCATGATGGTGCTTCAGAGTTAAAAATCAGGTTGGGAAAAAGTCCAGCACGGCGCGCAAATCGGTGCCGGTGCGATGGGGTTGTGTGCCCAGTTCTTCAAAAGGCAAATGGTAACGGTTAACCCAGAGCGTCTGGTAGCCAAACCAGGTGGCACCCAAGGCGTCCCAGGCGTTGGAGCTGACAAAGACGATCGCCCCCGCAGGCAACCCGGTTGCCTGTTCGCCCAAAGCATACGCCTCAGGGTGGGTTTTATAGGTGCGAATCGCATCAACACTGATGACATGATCCACTAACCCAGTGAACCCGGCGGATTCCACCGCAGCATGGAGCATGGGCAAGTCGCCATTGCTCAAAATGCCAATCGGGATGCCTTCAGCCTTGAGCGTTTGCAGCACTGCCAAATTTTCCGGAAAAGCCTGCAACGCCTGATACTGCGCTAACAGCTGCGCAATGCGAGGCTCAGCTTTGTGCATAAATTCGGCATCAACGCCCGTCTGGCCTGCGTGAGAAGCTATTTTCTTGATAGCATATATGAGCGCCGAGCGGGTGAGCACGCTAAAAGCTTGGTAATGCGCACCGTGGTTGCAGGCACTGACTAGGCGGGTGTATTCGATTTGTTTGTCGCGCCACAGCACACTGATTGCCTGGCCGTGACCGGGAAACAAGGCCTCTGCCAATTGCGCCACACTGTAAACGTCAAACAGCGTGCCGTAAGCGTCGAACAGCACGGCCCCTGGGCGTGCTGCCAGATGCGTTGGCTCTAAAACGGAGGATGACGACATGACCCGATTTTAGAGAATGTGACAGGCCAAACTGCTGACTCTGCTGCGCAACACTTGTAACTTGGATGCTGGTAATCGAAACCGATTCGGTTTGCGAAATAATCAGCCATCTACCATCACCCCACTACAAGCACATGACAAATCCGAAGCCCCCCAACCGCCTGCCCCTTGAAGGCTTGCGCGTGGTCGAATTTACCCACATGGTGATGGGACCAACGTGCGGCATGGTGCTGGCCGACATGGGCGCAGAAGTCATCAAAGTCGAGCCCATTGAGGGTGACCGCACACGCCACCTGCTGGGTGCAGGCACGGGCTTTTTCCCCATGTTCAACCGCAATAAGAAGAGCATTGCCATCAACTTGCACCAAGCTGAAGGTGCAGCTGTAGCGCGCAAACTGGCCTTGAGCGCCGACGTGGTGCTGGAAAATTTCAAGCCCGACACCATGGCCAAATATGGACTGGACTACACAGCACTCGCAGCGCAAAACCCGCGACTGATTTATGTCAGCCACAAAGGTTTCCTGCCAGGCCCCTACGAACACCGCACCGCGTTGGACGAAGTTGTGCAAATGATGGGCGGCTTGGCCTATATGACTGGTCGCCCCGGCGACCCACTGCGCGCAGGCACCAGTGTTAACGACATCATGGGAGGCATGTTTGGCGCGATTGGTGCTTTGGGGGCTTTGATTCAGCGCGGCATCACCGGCAAGGGCCAGGAAGTTCAAAGCGCCCTGTTTGAAAACAATGTTTTTTTGGTGGGCCAGCACATGCTGCAGTTCGCCATGACCGGCAAGGCCGCCGCACCCATGCCTGCGCGCATTTCGCCATGGGCGGTGTATGACGTTTTTACCGTAAAAGACGGGGAGCAAATATTTATCTCTGCTGTGAGCGATGCGCAATGGGCCACCTTTTGTGAGGTGTTTGGCTTTGCCGACCTGAAAGCCGATCCACGTCTGACCAGCAACAACGACCGTGTGCGCGAGCGCCCCACTCTACTGCCGGCGCTGCGTGAACGACTCGCCCACTATAGCGCGAGCGAATTGGCGAGGCTGATGGAAGACAACAAGCTGCCCTATGCCCCGATCCGCAAACCTGAAGAACTGTTTGACGACGAACATTTGCTGGCTACCGGTGGGCTGGCCGATTTCACATTGCCAGATGGCGCGCGCGCGGGTCAAACCAGTCAAACTGCGCTGTTTCCGTTTACCATGGACGGTCAACGCTTGGGTGTGCGCCTAAGCCCACCGGCATTGGGTTCGCATAGTTCTGAGATATTGGCCGAACTAGGCTACACAACACAGGCTGAACAAGCACTGCGTGAGCAACAAGCCGTGGCATAAACCGAGATTGTTGATTAGAAAATTCACCGTTCGAGCTGCAATCAAGTAATCGTCCATCAGAGTTTGCACAACCCGAGCTTGCAGAGCGTCTTTGTCACGTTTCAGCGGATCACGGCTGACGCTCAATGAGTTGGCACAGTTGGTCTTCAGAAAGTGGGAAAAGGTTCATGGCGCACAAAATTCAAAGGAATATCGTTTTCTTTGTGCGCTTTAAGCCGTCAATAACAGGCTCTGAATCCGATCATAGGGGTTGACCCCCACCATAGAGGGGTTACACGATGCTTTTAATTCACCGATACTTTGGCTGAATGATCTCAAACCCTCGCTTCTTGTGAAGACCCCCTTCTGGCTCGCCACCTACGACCCCGCCATTGAACGCGAGCTGTTTCTGCTGGGCTACCGGAACCTGCCGGTGCACGCGCTCGGACACACCGGACTATCGCTTTTAGTCGCGACGAGTGCCTGGTTTGCAGCGCCCCATTCACGGGTGTTGGGCTGGCTGGGCGGCATGCTGGGCTTAGCACTGCTGTTTTTTGGGGGCATCTGGGCATTTCGCCATCAAGTCGATGCCGCTGTGATGAGTCCCTTAAGTTTGCGCCGCTGGAAAACAGCCAATTTGTGGATGGTGACTTTACCGGGAGCGGGTTGGGGTTGCATAGGCTTTTTATATGTACCCGAAGCTCAGGTTAACAACCTCATGGTGATGACTTCATTTGCTGGCGCCATGGCCTATTCAGCAGTCGCTAACGCCTACGATTTGCGCGGCTTTATCGTCAGTGTCGTGCTCGCCACGGGCATCCTTTTATCGCAAATTCCGTCGGCATTTGGCGACCAAGCGCTGGTGGTCATGGGCATGAGCTTGCTTTACCTCTCGGTCATGGCGTGGGTGGCACACAATGCACACGCGACGCTCATCGACTCCATCCAACTGCGCCTGGCCAACGAAATTCTGGCCACAAAAAATGCCCAGAATGCGGCCCGTGCGGAGCAAGCCAACCGTGATAAATCCGAGTTTCTGGCCGCCGCCAGCCACGATTTGCGTCAACCTGTGCACGCCCTGCTGCTGCTAATTGAAGCCTATCGCCTGCAAGTGCCCAGCGCAGCAAACCACCCGTTGGTGCAAAACATTGCCTTGGCTGGCCAATCGATTGGCAGCCTGTTCAATGCATTGATGGAGTTGTCGCGGCTGGAAAGCGGCACCGAACAGCCGCTTCTCGCCAGCTTTGATTTATGTGAATCCATCGGTCGACTACTGACGCGCATGCACCCAGAGGCAGACCGAAAAAAATTAGCGCTGCGCATTCGCTGCTCCCGCCAAACCAAAAACACCCATGTGCTGACCGACAAACTGCTGTTTGAACGACTGCTGGGCAACTTGCTGGCCAATGCGGTGCGCTACACAGAACATGGTGGCGTGCTGCTGAGCCTGCGCTGTGCGCATGGGGGCAATGGTCTATGGGTTGAGGTCTGGGACACCGGGCTGGGCATTGCGCCGAACGACCAAGTGCGCATTTTTGACCCCTATGTGCAAATTGCCAACCGTGCGCGCGACCGCACCAAAGGCTTGGGACTTGGGCTGGCGATTGTGCGCCACGCGAGTGAACTGCTCGGGCTGGGCGTCTCGGTGCACTCAAGTTTTGAGCGTGGCAGCCGGTTTCGCGTGCACCTGCCTACCAGCGTCTGCACAACACAGACCTTGCCAGCCCTACACCCGACAGAAGAACACCACACAGCGAGCCCATCAGCACCCCACCTGACAGGACGACGGGTTTTGCTGGTGGACGATGATCCGATGATCCAGCACGCCATGCAAGCCCTGCTCAGCAGTTGGGGGATCGACTTGCGCATCTGCAGCACGGGCGATGTCAGTGCTTTGCAGGTTTGCAGCACAGACTGGGTTCCCGAATGCGTGCTGTGCGACTTCAGACTGCCCGGAGCCCAGGACGGCATCGCCATGCTCGATTTGATACAAGACCGCTACCCTCACGCCGTGGGAATTTTGCAAACCGGCGAGCTGGTGCAAACGGTGCAAGCGCGCGCCGAAGAGGCTGGCTACCTAGTGCTGTTCAAGCCGGTCGATGCAGCCGTGCTGGCCACCACCCTCAATACCGTGTTGAGCCCGTACCTTCAGAGCCGTCTTGCATGAACACACGCCAAACGCAGCGCACACCCTGGTTTCCAATATTTGAGCCCGAGGTTGAGCATGCTCTATTTATATTGGGCTACCGCAACCTGCTCAACACAGGCTATGGACAAATTGTGCTGGCCTGCCTGGTTGCTCTGGCCACGCACAAACGGGCAAACACGCTAACGCTGACTCTCTGGCTAGGCTATTTGCTTTTGGCAGGCTTAGGTTACTTGGCTTTGCACCGCTATTTCGCACCGATGGTGCAGCAGTCTGGCCCGAATCCAGCGGGAGTCCGGCACTGGTACCGCTTGCGACGCAGTTTGCAGGTCATCAGTAGCATGGGGTGGGGTTGTCTGGGCTTTTTGCTGGTGCCCGATGCCACGGCACACAACGTGATGGTGATGACGGCCTTTGCCGGTGTGGTCGGACATTCAGCAGCCGGTAACTCGGCCAACGACTTTCTTGGCTTTGTGATCAGTGGCAGCACCATTGTGCTGATGCTGCTGTTGCGCGTGCCGGCTATTTTTGGCGAAGACGCCCTGAGCATCATGTTGATGTGCATTTTCTATGTCACTGCGCTCACCACGGTGCTGCGCAACACGCACAACTCGCTGCGTGAGTCGATTCGCCTGCGTTTGGCGCATGCAGCTCTAGCCGTCAGCAACGCTAGCCAAGCAGCTCTCGCCGAGAAAGCCAACCGCGACAAATCCGAATTTTTGGCTGCGGCGAGTCATGACTTGCGCCAGCCCGTGCATGCACTGCTGCTGTTGATTGAGGCCTATCGGCAGCAGGTGCCTACCGCAGTCAACCACCCGTTGATGAAAAACATCGCACAGGCCGGGCATGACATCAGCCACTTGTTCAATGCACTAATGGAGCTGTCAAGGCTGGAAAGTGGCACCGAAAAACCGATCTCCAGCGAATTTGACCTGACACCATTGCTGCGCGACCTGCTGGAGCGCTCACAAACGGAAGCGTTGCAAAAAGGCCTGCTGTTGCGCAGCCGCCAATCAAGCCGATTGCCATCCACCTGGGTCTGTACCGACTCGGTGCTGCTACAGCGCATTTTGGGCAATTTGTTAACCAATGCCCTGCGCTACACCGCGCAGGGTGGCCTCTTGCTGTCGCTGCGCCAAGCGCATGGCCAAGCCGGTATTTGGCTTGAAGTGTGGGACACCGGCATCGGTATTTCGGCAGCCGATCAAGGCCGCATTTTTGACCCCTATGTGCAAATAGCCAACCGCGAGCGTGACCGCAGCAAAGGGCTTGGTTTGGGCTTGGCTATCGTGCAACACGCCTGTGAATTGCTGGGTTTGCAAATCGAAGTGCGTTCGCAGCCCCAGCGTGGTACGCGCTTCAGACTGACGTTGCCAGCCCAGATTGTTCGAGCAACCCCGCCGGCCAAAGCCGTGCACCTCACGTACCCTGCGTCTGCATCGTCTG
Source organism: uncultured beta proteobacterium (assembly GCA_903930255.1). Taxonomy (GTDB): domain Bacteria; phylum Pseudomonadota; class Gammaproteobacteria; order Burkholderiales; family Burkholderiaceae_C; genus Rhodoferax. Next base: position 1,536 of record CAIYYA010000306.1, on the reverse strand, counting down.
TGCTACAAACCGCAAGCTGGCTAATGGGCCGGCGCGTTCTGCTGGTAGAAGATGACCCGCTGGTGCAAGTGGCCATGCAATCGCTGCTGACGGGCTGGCAGATGGAGGTGCGCTGTGCCACCCGGGGCGATGCCTCTGTGCTCGAAAGTTGCAGTGAGCACTGGCAACCCGAATGCGTGTTGTGCGACTTTCGGTTGCCGGGCGAACTCAACGGCATCGAAGTGCTCGACCTGTTGCAGCTGAAATATCCCAAGGCTATTGGCGTGCTGATTACCGGAGAATTGCTGCAAACCGTGCAACAGGCAGCCGACGATGCAGGTTATCTGTTGCTCTGCAAGCCTGTGGACACCAAGGTCTTGGCCTTTACCCTGGAAACCCTATTGGATCGGCGCAACGAAGAGAGAGACTCCCATGAACATATTGATCGTTGACGACCACCCCCTGACTTGCCAAGGTTTGGCTGCGCTGCTGGGTGCAACACAAACCGATGCCAAAGTGCAAAGTGCCTATTCAGCTGAACAAGCCCGCCTGGTGTTGCAACGCTTGCCCGCCCCCGACTGGATTTTTCTGGACATCAATCTACCCGATGACCCGCAACACTTGCTGTTTAAAAGCCTGAGCGAATCTCGATGGATCGACCACACCGTGTTGATTTCTGCCGAACCCGAGCACCGGCTCATCCGCACTGCACTGGCTGCAGGTGCACGCGGTTTTATTCCAAAAACCGCCGACCCCGAGCTGGTGCTGAACGGTTTTGCCCGGATTTTGGCAGGCGAGTTTTACCTGCCACCTGAGCTGGCTCCACTGCTGCAAAAATCCTCGGGCGAATCAGTTACACGCGCCTTGTCACCGCGCTTGCAACAGATTCAGGAGTTGCTGCTGCGCGGCACCGCCAACAAAGTCATCGCCCGCGAACTTGGCTTGTCAGACCACACGGTGAAAGAATACGTGTCGTCGGTGCTCACTTTTCATGGTGTCGCCAACCGGCTTGAGCTGGTGCTGCGGCTTGGGCAGTCGGGGGGCATGTAGCGCTTATGGATAGTGCGCCATTAGCTGCACTATTGATAGTGGTAATCAGTTTATTCGAGAAAATCCATTAGATCCGTTCACCCTGAGCTTGGCCGGTCGTGAGCTTGACGAACGGTCGAAGGGTTTGCAAGGCTTCTACAAGCTCAGCTCGAACGGTAAATCTTGTAATAAACAATCTCGGTTTATTGGCTTCTTTGTAGCGTGGTGGAGACTTTCCTGCCGGATTCACAGCACAAAAAAAACAGCCCGCACGAGGCGGGCTGTTGATGTGACAGCATCGATTTTTTAAACTCAAAAGTCTTTGGTCATGATGGTTGCGTCAGTCAATCCTGTACCACGTTGAATCACCACCAACCGCTTCAGTGTGGGTGAATACGCGTAGTTGATAGCGCTCATGGTAAGACCGTATCCCTGTGTTGCAGCCGTGTAATTCACACCATCTTGAGTCCAGAAATTGCTTGCCCCTTCCATGCCCAAGACACCCAACCCCGCCACATTGATGCTGGG
>CAIYYA010000305.1 GCA_903930255.1 uncultured beta proteobacterium | reverse complement strand
CCATGTCCCAGCCAGCCATCTTGAACTCGGCACCCCAGTAGCCGCCCGAGTTAGAGCAGGCGATGGCGCCGGTCAACGGGCCTTTGGTAATGACGGTGTAGCGGCCACCCGTGGAGGCCATGGTGCCGGTCAGCGGGCCGGTAGCCCAGATGATTTTGTTGGCTTCAGACAAAGGGTCAACTTTGGCATCGACTTCTTCAGTGAAGTACTTGGTGCCCAGGCCGCGCGAACCGATGTAGTCGCGCGCCCACTGCATATTGAGGGGTTCTGATTTGACTGTGCCTGCTGTCAGGTCCACGCGAAGAATTTTTCCTGCCCATGACATAGCGTGTCTCCTTAAGCGGCTGAGGGTTGGTTGCCGAGCTTGTCAGCCCAGGCCTGCATCTTGCCCAAACCGGTCCAGTTGGCATCGATGAAAGTAATAGCGCCGGTGGGGCAGGCGCTGGCGCAAGCGGGGTCACCACCGCACAGGTCGCACTTTTGCACCTTGCCGGTTTCTTCCACGTAATTGATCGTGCCAAACGGGCAGGCAATGGTGCAGACCTTGCAACCCACGCAGGTGGCTTCGTTGACTACCTTGGCACCGGTGGCTTTGTCCAGAGTAATGGCCTCAACCGGGCAAGCATGCAAGCACCAGGCCTCGTCGCACTGGGTGCAGGTGTAAGGCACCTTTTTACCGGTCTGGTGGAACTCAAACACTTTGATACGCGACTTGGCGGTAGCGAAGGTGCCATAGTTCTCAAAAGAACAGGCCATTTCGCACTGCAGACAGCCGGTGCATTTGTCTGCGTTGATGTGCAACACCTTTTGCATGTGAGGGTCTCCTGTGGGTGATATAAAAAACCAAACAGCACTTATGCAATGCTGTTCTTATGAATTTGAATGCATAGCGATTGTTGGCAAATTAAGCACCGATTGGACTAGGGCTAACCCTAATCGGGTAAGGGTCAAATGCATTCATTCTCAAAATGAGACAGCATTCAAGACTAAGCCAGACTGGCAGAAGATACCGAACACATGCATGCCCGGTCAAGTTAAGACCAAATTCAGTCTAAACTTGGTCTTAACTTGACCCCTGCCGCTCACCTCATGAAACTGCACACCCACATCAAACCCATCAGTTACCTGAAAAGCCACGCCGCGCAGATCGTGACAGAGCTGACGCAAAGCGGTGAGCCAATGGTCATCACCCAAAATGGCGAGGCCACGCTGGTGGTGATGGATATCAAAAGCTACCAGGCGCATGCTGACACGCTGGCACTGCTCAAAGTTTTGGCGCTGGGTCAGCGAGACATTGAGCAAGGCAGGTATCGCGATGCTGAAGACGTTTTTGCCAGCATCGAGCAGCTTGACCGCGCATGAAAATCGTGCTGCTGGAATCGGCCGAGCTGGATTTACAAGATTTACGTAGCTACATTGTCAAAAATTTTTCTGTTGCCACATGGCAACAGACGTTTCAACCAATCAAGGCCAGCATTCGCAATCTGGCCAGTTTTCCGCTGCTGGGTGCAATCCCCGATGAGCTGCAAAAGCTTAACCTGACGCAATACCGCCAAGTGCTCAGCGGCATGAATCGCATCATCTACGAAGTGCGCCAAGACACCGTTTATATCCATCTGATTGTTGATACCCGCCGCGATATGTTGTCTTTTTTGCTACGCCGCTTGGTGCGCTAAACCTGTCAAAATCTTGGTGCTCAGCACTATGACACCTCTGCAAAAGCGGCATCAATCAGAAATTTTTGAGCCCAAAAAAATACCAACGATCGATGATTTGAGGCTTACCATAGTCCGGCTCAATTCGTGCAACCACCTGTTCATGCGCATTGACACCGATTTATCGGCGCTCAGACAACGCTTTTATATCTACCGCCTTGCCAGCGTCAGCAGATAATGTCCGAGGACTCGCAGAAAAAAGTCTTGGATTTGTGAGATTGGAATCGATCGATTTGCTTTTTTTCTGAGATTCAGTACATGCAACACGTTCAAATTGATAGGGCGTATTTGGCAGCCTTAAATTAATGTACTTCACTGCCAACGAAAAAATGTTCCACGGATGTAATCAAAATATTCAACCATCCGTGCTTATCAAAATGGCACCAGCAGAGTGTCACTTACATAAAAGTCGTTTAGCACGCGGGGAGCGTCATGTATGTCGAGTTACGGTTTTCAGTCTGACCAAGTCAATTTAGTCCTTGACAACCATCGTGTTCGGTTCAAATTCGGTTTTTCAAAATTTCAAGGCAAGGTACTTTCGCAAAGTGGAAATGTATCGGTCACAGCAATAAGGCACCTTGGCCAATCGACGACTAACCCATTTCGGAAATGGTAGTGCTATGAGTGGTTTTGACTTTAACATCATCAATGAGATCACCCGCAATCTCCGTGATCGCTACGACAGCGGTTTCCCAGTCCTCAAGGAACTGGTGCAAAACGCCAATGATGCCGGTGCCACAAGATTTAGTTTTGGTCATCACCCTGGATTCGGTGCCGCGCATACACACCCACTCATGACCGGCCCCGCACTCTGGTTTTACAACAATGGGGATTTCAAGCCAGACGACATTAAGAATATTCGGAGCTTTGGCATTAACAGCAAGGCTGGGGATGCATCAACCATTGGCAAGTTCGGCCTGGGAATGAAAAGCGTTTTTCACTTGGTTGAAGCTTTTCTCTACCTTGGGAAACCAGCCCAAAAGTCGTTCGTCCACCAAATCATCAACCCTTGGGATAACAAAGAGCCCAACCATTTGCACAGCGATTGGGATCACATAGACAATGCCGACTGGCAAGCCTTGGAACAATTGGCTAATGCACAACTTGCCATAGGTCACAGTACATCTGGATTTTTTCTCTGGCTGCCATTGCGAACGAAAGCGCTCTTAAGTGGCAAAGGTTCGATCATCCCGTGCTGCCCCGGTGACCCAGAAAGCAATGAGCTAGATTTTCTTCAGGAGAATGGTCTTGCGGCCCGCATGTCTGCGGTTTTGGCCATGTTGCCTCACCTTCAGAGAATCACTTATCACAAAACCATTGGCGGTTTTGATCTTGTGGCCGTCACCGAGCCATCGCAAAGCAGGTTAGCACTTGCGAGCGATCTTGTTGCTTCAGTCTCCCCTATTTATGTCATCGAAGGACCTGGCAAATCTCTTCACGTTGCAGCAAAACACTTTCCGGCTACCGATAGTGATGATTTCTTTTCAACTCTCAAAGACTCTAGCGCATGGCCTAAGTCTTTCTTTCGTAACGCGGATGGTGATGAGGAATTAGCCAAAGACAAGTCACGCCAGGAGGGCGCTGTCGTTATTTCTCACATGGATGGTTTGGCAGGCAAACTAGATGTGGATTGGGCTGTTTTCTTACCACTCGAAGCTCATTCCATCTCGATACCCATACCGAATACCTCGCGTCATTACCGCATCACCCTACACGGACAGTTTTTCGTAGATGCTGGTCGAAAAGGGGTTTATGGCTTTGAAAACTGGTTTGATCATGACGTTGCTTCACCCAAAGAGTTTGATGAATCATCATTGCGTCGTGCATGGAATAAAGCATTGGTTGAGCGAGTCATTTTGCCCATGTTGTTGCCAGCATTGGAGCACTATTGTCATGCTTGGAAGCCCCTAGATGACGACATCAAAAATCTAACATCGGCGATAGTTGCGTGGCTAAACCGCATGGGCGCCAGCGCGGTTTCGGCGGTTGATCTGAGAAAACAGGTGTGCAAACCGGGCGCGTGGGTGCGCCAACTTACAAGAAAGGATGCAGCGTGGGCGTTGAAAACGGACGCAGCCAGACTGTTACCCATTCCCTGTCCACCCAAGTCCGGCAAAGCCCGTCCTTGGCAAGTTTTCCCGGTGCTTGACGAATTGGGCTGTGCCATCGAAGCGGCTGCCCCTGTCATAGCCCAAGGCCACACGCTTCAATGGAGCGAAGCAGAAACCTTGGCCTGCCTACAGTCAATAGATGTGATTGCCTGTTTTACCCTGACTGGACTCGACTATTTGTCTGATTGGCTTGAAATGCATTCAATGGGAAATTTGCCCTTTCTGAAAACATCAGACGTTCAAATGGTTTTGGTCCAAAAAGTGCGAGCAGGGCTTCGCCACATTGGACTAGCTAATGCCCGACGATTTGCAAAGCCATTTTCCAGAGTATTGGCTGCTTGTAACAGCGAAGACTGCATCGGACTCGGCACCAGGGATAAAAACGCAAACTCTGCTATCTCTGAATCTGTTTTTCAAGCCCTTTGGACGGTTGAATGCTCACAACTGCTTGTTCCCAACGATTTACTCTATCAGGAAACCAAAGGTAAACCAAATCAGAACAGTCTTGCAGAATGGCTAAAAGCGTTGCAGCCGCTTGCAACTCAAGCATCACACGCCAACTCTTCAATGAGCGCAGCACAAACCCTACTTGAGTGCCTGGACATTGTTGAGCGCAAAGAGTTTTTGTCAGTGCACAAAGACATGCACGTCATAAGATCGAAAAATGTGCAAACTGGAAAAGACGAGCCACTGTCTTGGTCAACGTTATATGAGTTGCGGGAAAAACATGCGGTATTTGCTGCTGGTGCACCTGGCGGTAATGAGGTTCAACCGCTCAAGCTTTTGGCGGATGCATTGCCAACCCAATCACTGTTTCAACTGACCAAAGACGGCAAAGATGCTGTCTTTGGCACGGACCAGAAATTGCCCGCACCTGATGGTACTTTGGCAATTCTGATGTGTGTATATAACTCTGAAAGTCAACTCGGCAACCAGAGTGCCCGCAAAAAACTCATTGATTCACTAAAAATACCTGGTGAAATTGATCGTCCCGATAGACAGTGGGCTGAGGCGCGACTTGGAATACGCTATCTTGTGCATGGCGCGAGTGAATTCCGCCATTCAGAAGAACCAATGTGGCTTCGCGACGAGGGTACTGACATTTCATGGCAGAAATTGTGGGCAATGTTGGATGAAACCCAAAGTTGGCAAATTGTTGACGTGTCTATCGGCAACGGCCTGACACCGTCTAATGCCAAAAAACTAGGCATCCAAAAAATCGATCATCATGCTGCAATTGAAAAAATGCAGCGTGATAAAACTGCCT
>CAIYYA010000304.1 GCA_903930255.1 uncultured beta proteobacterium | reverse complement strand
CCCATCGCCAGTGGCAACGCTCTGCTGCTGAATACGCTTGAGCTGCTCTCAGTGATGCCACTGACAAAACCCGCCTTGTAACCGGCGTAATCATCACAAACCAAGCTACCTGTTAGCGGCTGTGTAATAGAGCGTAAATCTGGCGGAGTTTTATACTGGCAGGCGTGCAAAAGCAAAGGGCCCGGTTGGGCCCTTTGCTAAATTCAAGGTAAATGCATCACTTCAAAACGGCACACCTTCGTCATCATTTGCACCGCCAACCTCGAATTGCGTGATGCGGTTGGCTTGCCAATAGGCATAAAGCTCGCCCTCGTAGCGACTGTGAATCACATGCAGCAAATCCTGTAGCAACTCGACCACGGCCACCACCTGCTCGATGCTCCAGTCATCGTCAATCGCCATGGGCAGGCCCGATTGCAGCCCTGAAGGCAAGTGCATATCTTTCATGATGCGTTTCATGGCGTGCTTCATGATTTGCCTTTTTTGCGCTTGGCCGCCAACAGCTTGGCCTGCTCCTGAGCCTCTTTGAAGCGATACGACTCCCCCTCAATGGCAATCACCTCGGAGTGATGTATCAAGCGGTCGATCAAAGACACCACACAAGCCGCATTAGGAAACACCGTATGCCAATCGGCAAACGCCATATTGGTCGTCACGATCATGCTCTTGCACTCGTAACGCCGGTTGACCAGTTCGAACAGCAAATCAGCCTGCCGGTTCGAATACGACAGATAGCCAATTTCATCGATCACCAACAAGTCTGGATTGACGTAATGACGCAGGCGCCGTCGCAAAGCCGCATCACCGTCCATGGCAGCCAACTCTCCGAGCATCGCACCGGCAGTGGTGAAGCGCACCGTGTAGCCCTGCACCAGCGCTTGATGCGCCATATTCTTGGCCAACATCGATTTACCGACTCCGTTATTGCCACGCAGCACCACGTTGGCACCTTGCTTGATAAAGTCCAACGTCATCAAAGCCTCAATGGCGCCGCGATCACACTGCTTGGGCCAGGACCAATCAAAGTCAGCCAACGCCTTAAAGCGCCCGATATGAGCGCCACTCAGACGCCGCTCAAGACTGCGCTGCGTGCGCGCTTGTTCCTCCCAATCGATCAATTTTTGCAACCAATCGGCATCTGCCAGTTCTGACCAATGCTCCAGCACACCATGCAAGTGCAAGTCTGCTGCACGTTGGCGCAAGCTATCATTTTTTGGATTCATCATGCTCACTCCTTTTTACTTTGGGTTGCGATTTGGTGGATGACCCGGGCTGGGTATTTCCCCTTGGTGGTGCCGTGCAATGGTGTTGGCACTTCAGTGCCTGTGCCTGTGTTCTGACTGGCTGGCAGCGTGCTACTCAACTGGTCATAGCTGGCCAAGGGCTGAGCGTGAATGACCGTATCACACAGACGCACTTTCTCGCTCAACTGCACCGCCACCGCAGGCGGTGCCTGGCGCGCCTCGCGCTGGGTCTCCAGCGCCAGACGAACCGCATTGGGGTGCGGCACCTTGCGCGCCAATGCGGCCAGCACCGCAGTTTGCACCTCAGCGGCCCCATAGCGATCAACCAAGCGCAAAAGTGCCGAGGTGATCGAGCCCAGGTTCTCGCCCCTGGCAGCGGCCTGAGTGAGCAGCTCCACACTGGCCGGTACAGCTTGGCGCAGCCGACCCATACCGCGCTGGGCATGCGCCTGGGCTTTGCGCTCAACCAAATCGGTAATGTGCGACTCAACCTCGATTTGTTGGCCTCTGTCATAAGAGCGCACATGACTGGCCAACACAACGGAGCCATCGACAATACGCAGCGTCTTGGTATCAGCCAATACGGTAAGCGCCTTGCGCACCTGGGTGTGCGGCACAGAATAGTCATTGAGATCAAAGCGCACGTAGGGTGTCTTGCCCACCTTGACCACTACACGTTCTTGCACTGGATAAGGGTTCGCAGGCAGAGCCAGCAGATGGGGTCGCTCCTGAATAAAGGCCTTCCCCACACTCTGGGTCTTGTCCTGCGGACACAGCCGCTCGTCGGCTGGGCCACATACCCAGGCATCGGCTTGAGCGTTTAGATCATCAAGGTCAGTGAACGTGCGCGCGGCAAAGAAGTTGTCGCGGATATACCGAATGGCACGCTCAACTCGGCCTTTCTCGTTACCGCGGGCTACTGCCACCGGGCGGGGCTCAAAGTGATAGTGTGCGGCCAATGCCAAGAGCGCCGGTGAGAAACGAATGGCATCACCTTGGCGCTCCAGTACAGCACTCTTGAGGTTGTCATAGAGCAGCACTCTGGGCAGGCCACCCCAGGCATCAAAGGCTTGCACATGGCCACGCAGGAAATTCTCCATGCGCGCATCCAGCGAGAAGCGCAAAAAGATGCGCCGTGACCAGGACAACACGGCCACAAACGCCATCAGGGGGCGGCGGGCTTTGCCCACTTGCAGGTAGCCGAAGTGACCCCAGTCAATTTGTCCTTGTTCGCCAATGAGCGTGACCAAGCGAAGATAAGCCTCAGGAATCGATCGAGGACGATGGTGGGAGATGAGGTGGCGAAAGTGGTCAAGCCCGCCTTGGTAGCCGCGCTGTTTGACCATGGCGTACAAGCGGCTGGCTCTGAGCTCTGGGAACTTCTTCAAGGTCTCCAGGATGAACGGCAGATAGGGGTCGATGCGTGAGGCTCGCACGGTGCCGATGCGAGGCAAGCCTGCTTGGCGCAAAACTCTCTCTGCAGTGCCGTGGTGCACCTTGAGTTGGCGGGCAATGGTGCCAACTCGCCACTGCTCAACATGGTAGTAACGCAGGATTTGGGCTCTGAGTTCAGGGGACACGGGCATGATATGGCTCTTTCTGTTTTATCAAACAAGGCTGGCGTCGGATGCGACAGCGCAGAAAGTCAATTCGCACCAACTCCGAGCACTCGCAATGGCAGAAATGGCATTGCCGGGGGAAATTTTCGGTTTGTGGTGGCACCAATTGGCTGGTTTGCAACGCTGTCGTCTCGGTAATGAGTAGAGCAGCAGGTGGCTGGGCAGGGGAACCCTGATGCGTCACTTTATTTGCAACGTACGTTGACAGGCGGCGTTGGCGCTCTCTGTAGCGAAGTTGGCGCTGGGCGTGTTTGCTGCGTCCGCAGTGGCTGTTTTGATAGCGTTTCTGGGCTTCATGCTGTTTGCATTTGCGCACTTTACGGGCGCAGTATTGGCAGTAGCGGTTGCCGTGGTCGCAGGGGCTGCAGATGAGCACCGGGGTGCTGCAGCAAGCGCACAGGTAGCGTCGGGCAGGTGGCTCCATCGGTAAATGGTGGCCGACGGGGGTTGGGCTGGACAGTCAGAGGTGTTTCGTGAAATACTCACACCGGCAACGCAGCCCTCCCGGGCTCGGGGCACGACATCGGTTTGAACTTGCAACGTTATTGGCCGGTGTCGTGCTTGCTTCTCAAGCTTTTTACGGCAAGGTCGGTTTCTACTCTCTCTTGAGCTGCTTGGCTACTCAATTCAATGCCAGGCAAGCTCCACACCAACCCATAAAACACCAGCGCCGCGCGCCAGGGGGTGTTGGCACTCGCCCT
>CAIYYA010000303.1 GCA_903930255.1 uncultured beta proteobacterium | reverse complement strand
TGAACCTGGCACGAAAGTCGCTTGCTCAAGTCGATGTCAATTTGGTTCGAGATGATGTATCTGAAGTTTTATGTATGTTGAGAGAAAAACCTTGAAAGGCCCCCTATGAAATTAGCTGAAAACAAAGCCACCCTGTCATTTAGCAATGGCAGCCCTAGCGTTGATTTGCCGGTCTATCAAGGCAATGTCGGCCCTGATGTGATCGACATCCGCAAGCTTTACGGTCAAACCGGCATGTTCACGTATGACCCGGGTTTTTTGTCAACCGCGTCGTGCCAGTCGGCTATCACTTATATCGACGGTGACAAAGGTGAGTTGCTTTACCGTGGCTACCCGATTGAGCAACTGGCCACCCAGTGCGACTACCTGGATACCTGCTTCCTGCTTTTGAAGGGTGACTTGCCCAAGCAGAAAGAGCGTGCTGATTTCCATAAATTGGTCATTAACCACACCATGGTGAATGAACAAATGCAGTTTTTCATGCGCGGTTTTCGCCGTGATGCCCACCCGATGGCGGTGTTGACCGGGTTGGTTGGTGCACTATCGGCCTTCTACCATGACAGCACGGACATCAATAACGCCGAGCACCGTGACGTTGCGGCGATCCGTCTGATTGCAAAAATGCCCACTTTGGTGGCAATGGCCTATAAATACGGCATTGGTCAACCCTACATGTACCCGCAAAACGACCTGAGCTATGCAGGCAATTTTCTGCGCATGATGTTCGGTACACCCTGCGAAGAATACGTGGTGAATCCGGTGATTGAGAGAGCCATGGATCGCATCTTCATTTTGCACGCTGATCACGAGCAAAATGCATCGACATCCACCGTGCGTCTGTGTGGCTCATCCGGCACCAACCCCTTTGCCGCGATTGCTGCCGGTGTTGCCTGCCTGTGGGGTCCTGCTCATGGTGGAGCCAATGAGGCTTGCCTGAACATGCTGGAAGATATTCAGCGCCAAGGTGGTGTCGCCAAAGTTGGTCAATTCATGGAGCAGGTCAAGGACAAAAACTCCGGTGTCAAGCTGATGGGTTTTGGTCACCGCGTTTATAAAAACTATGACCCGCGCGCCAAGTTGATGCAAGAGACCTGCAACGAAGTGCTGGCCGAGTTGGGTCTGGAAAATGATCCTTTGTTCAAGTTGGCCAAAGAGCTCGAAAAAATTGCTCTCGAAGACGACTATTTTGTGCAACGCAAGCTTTACCCGAACGTTGATTTTTACTCCGGCATTGTGCAGCGCGCGATCGGCATTCCGGTCAACTTGTTCACGGGCATCTTTACGCTGGCTCGCACGGTGGGCTGGATTGCGCAGCTCAACGAGATGATCAGCGACCCTGAGTACAAAATTGGTCGTCCGCGCCAACTGTTCACGGGTTCTGTAACACGCGATGTAAAACCTGTTTCAGATCGTTAATTTTTCGCAGATTGAATAAAGCCCTCCGACTGAGCAAGTCGGGGGGCTTTATTTTTGGGTGATCGTTCGCGTCGATCCGACGTTTAAAATCGCAGGCTTACCAAGGAGCCACAATGGGACGCACGCTTTACGACAAACTCTGGGACGAACATGTCATCCATACCGAGGAAGATGGCACGGCTCTGCTTTATATCGATCGCCATTTGGTGCATGAAGTCACCAGCCCTCAAGCTTTTGAAGGTTTGCGTGAAACCAAGCGTAAAGTTTGGCGCATCAGCTCGGTGGTCGCCACGGCGGATCACAACACCCCCACCACAGGCTGG
>CAIYYA010000302.1 GCA_903930255.1 uncultured beta proteobacterium | reverse complement strand
GTAAAACCGGACATGCCAACGCTGCGCTTGGCGGTGGCGCGGCAACGCAGACATTGGTTCGAGGGCTTGTGGGCCCACGCGGGTGAGCCCGTCTCCCTCAAACCAGCGTGAAAAACTCTAATGGACAATCTCGGTTGAATCATGCTTTCTCCTTTTCGGTGGCGGCTGCCATCGGAATCGTCAGCTCAATGCGGGTACCGTGCCCGGGTGTGCTGATGATCTCTAGCCGTCCACCCAGGGCAAGGGCTCGTTCGCTCATACCGAGCAAGCCATATTTTTTGCTGTCCACCGCGTTGGTGTTAAACCCCACACCGTCGTCTTGCACGTTGACACACAACGTATGGTCGCGGCAACTGATGCTGACATCCACCTGGATTGCCTGGGCGTATCGGCTGATATTGGTCAGCGATTCCTGCACGATGCGAAATACCGCCACAGCCCGTGGCTCATCGAGTTGAATGGTTTCTTGGGACGTGTGAAGGTGGCAGACGATGTGGTTGTGTGTTGAAAAATCGCCACACAACCAGTCAATGGCCGGAATCAGCCCCATCTCAAGTGCGCTCGGGCGAAGGTTGCCCGCCACATTGCGCACACCCGCAATAGCCCGGTCAGTCAGCGCCTTCATGGCCTTAATCTCGTCTTGCAAGGCTGGCAGTGTGGCACCAAAGCGTTTGCCCAGCAAGGACATCTCCATGCGCAAAGCCGTGAGCAACTGCCCAAGCTCATCATGCACTTCACGGGCAATGTGTTTGCGCTCCTCCTCCAGCAAGAGTTCGTTTTGCGCTGCCAGATCGCGCAACAGTTGTTTTGAATCCGTCAGTTCCTGATTGAGCTGCTGAGCGGCGCTTTCAGCTTTTTTCCACTCGGTGATATCGCGAGCAGCTACCTGGATGGCTGGCGCGCCGTCAAAGTCAATCGGTGTGCTTTGCACCTCCACGTCAATCACGGAACCATCGAGCTTGAGAAATTTCTCTTCAATCATGGGTGCCGTAAAGCCATCAACCATGGCCGAGTGCGTCCGCTGCGTGACGATTTGGCGGTAATCCGGATGCACCCGATTCAAGATCGATTGCCCTATCAGCTCTTGTGCTGACCCGGCTCCCACCATCTGGATGGCCGCCGGATTGACATAAATCACTATGCCATTGCGGTGCACGGTAATGGCTTCGCGGGTCCAGTCAATCAGGGTGTGAAAGCGTTTTTCGCTTTGTTGGAGCGCTGCGCTGCGCGCTTCAACCCGCCGCTCGAGCGAGTCATTGATCTGTTGTACGGCTGAAAATTGCGTTGTCAGCGAGGTCGCCATATTTTTGAAGTTGTCAATCAGCCGCTGTGGTTCGTGCAGTGCACTGACCGGCCAGTTTGGGCTGTGCCCGCTTTGCAGGTTGGCGGGCATCTGGTCTGTCAGTTCGCTTAATTGCGACAGGGTGGCCACCATCTTGCGGCTGACAAATTCTGCCAATGCCAGCGCTACCAGCAAGATGCCAAACAACAACGCCAGTGCATCAGCGTAGCGCGCATAGAGCAACTTTTGAAAAGGCGCTATCGGTTGCTCCAGGATCAGCCGCCAGTCGGCCAGCGGACTGACCTGGGTTTCGGTGACGTACAGCGAGTTTGCCCAGCGTTGGATCATGGGAGTCGATTCGCCCAGCGGTGGTATCCATTGGGAAATATCGTCGTGGAGCCGAATCAAGCTACCGGCCCCACGCGAAAAGGGTGTCATGACTTTGGCATCGGGGCGGTTGCTCAGAATAACCATGCCGGTCTTGTCAACCAGGGTGTAGTTCAGCGTGCCGCCACTGGCACTTTTGTCCAGGTAGTCCTTGATCTGATCCAGACTGAGCACGGTATTGATATAGCCACTGTACTGGCCTGCAATCACCACCGGTGCCAGCAAGATAACGACCGGCTTGGGTTTGCCAATGCGTCCCATCACCACTTCGGTGAACATCGGTTTGAGGGTGCGAATCAGCTCGGGTATGTACGGGCGCTCGGGAAACTTGCGCCCTACGTTGGGCTTGCCCAGCTCGTCAATGAGGGGTGAGTACGCGGTGATGACGGACTCGGTATTGCGCATGCCAATGCGCAAGAAATTGGCGTCTGAACCGTGCGCCTGCTCCAGTCGGGCTTGCATTTGCTGGGGTGTCAGTGTTGCGGCAATGGCGGTCAAGTTGACGACAGTGGTGACCCGGTTTTGCATCCAGGCGTCCAGCCGCTGCACCATGCTTTGGCTGGTCCGGTGCAGCTCGGTGTGAATTCTGTGCGCGGTATCGGTGAAGTCACGCTGACTTGCCAGCATCAGCACCATCAGCACCGGCCACAGTGCAAACATGGCGAGCAAGTTGTAGATCAGGTCCCGGTAACTGATCAGACTGCGTCGTGAGAGCAGCATCCAGAGGGTAAAAAGCAGCCTTGCAAGCAGCACATTGGCAATGCCATTGATGGCCTGCTTGAGCATCAGGATGTAGGTGCTGCCAGTGCTCACATCCATCACCAGGTTGTAAAACAGATAGACCAGTGGAATGCCCAGCACCAGCCAGTACAGCATGTCGGCCAACACCAGGCCGAGTTTGAACCGCTGAGCTACCCAGCCAACAAACAATAGTTCGGCGAGCAGGATGATGGCTGCATAGGGGTGATTCCACAGAATCCAGGTGTAGCTGGCGATCAGTGCTGTGGCCAGCAGGCCGACGCGCATCCCGAACAGTTGCAGTGCCAGCATGCTGAAGATGCTGCCAAACAAAAAATTGACGTTAAGAAAAATCAGAACATTGAAATAGTTGCCTGCCAGGCCAGCCACGACCAAACCCAAAAACAGGGCGTAGTCGTACTTGGTTTTTAACAAGTTGAGTTTTTGCATTTTTTGCGAAACACAATCAATGCACTCGCATACCCGGCAGAGCACCGGCGACGGGCTCCAGCACATATATGCCGGGATTGGTTTTTTCGTCGGCGTGGCTGGCGGCCAGCACCATGCCTTCGCTGACGCCAAATTTCATCTTGCGCGGTGCCAGGTTGGCCACCAGCACGGTGTTTTTGCCGATTAAATCGGCGGGTTGGTAGCAACTGGCAATGCCGCTGAAAACGGTGCGTGTTTTGGGTTGGCCTGAGTCGTCACACTCGCCCACGTCAAGCGTGAGTTGCAATAGCTTGGTTGACCCTGCCACGGCCTGGCAGTTGACGATGTTGGCAATGCGCAGGTCGATCTTGGCAAAGTCGTCGATGCTGATGCTGGGGGCCATATCTTCGCCCCCGGGTGCTATTTTCTCGATAGCTGTCTGCGCTTGCTGCACGGGCTCTGGAGCCTCAAACAAGGCTTCAAGTTGCTTGATGTCCACCCGCTGCATCAGGTGCTGGTAGGTGCCGATCACGTGGCCGGTTTGCAAGGGCTCGGCGATATTGTTGAAACTTAGCGGCGCGATGTTCAGGAAAAGTTCCACCTGCCGTGCCAGTTCGGGTAGCACCGGTTTGAGGTAGCAGGTCAGGATCCGAAAGGCTTTGATACAGACCGTGCACACGTCTTGCAGGCGTGCTTCTTGGTCAGGTTTTTTGGCCAGGTCCCAGGGCTTGTTGGCATCCACGTAGGCGTTGACACGGTCGGCCAGCAGCATGGTCTCGCGCAGGGCCTTGGCGTATTCGCGCGACTCGTACAGCAGCTCAATGCTGGTGCGTTCGATGCGCAACTGGTGCAACAGCGCTGCGCCAGCTTCAGATACCACACCCAGCTTGCCCGCAAAGCGCTTGGTCAAAAATCCGGCGGCTCGGCTGGCAATGTTGACAAACTTGCCAATCAAATCGCTGTTGACTCGGGCCATAAAGTCTTCGGCATTGAAGTCGATGTCTTCGTTGCGCGCGCTGAGCTTGGCTGCCAGGTAGTAGCGCAGCCATTCGGGGTTCATTCCTAAGCTCAAATATTTGAGCGGGTCCAAGCCGGTGCCACGGCTCTTGCTCATTTTTTCGCCGTTGTTGACGGTCAAAAAGCCGTGCACAAACACGTTGTTGGGCGTTTTTCGGCCACTGAAAAACAGCGTGGCCGGCCAGAACAGGGTGTGAAAGGTGACGATGTCTTTGCCGATGAAGTGGTAT
>CAIYYA010000301.1 GCA_903930255.1 uncultured beta proteobacterium | reverse complement strand
CTGGGACGCTGAGAAAACCAGGGACTCTGAAATTTTCGTGGATTTGGGCGTACAACCCCTGTGTACGCTGCTGTGGATGCCGGTTGCCAAGTGGACCGCCTACCCGGTGGCCAGCTTGACCCACATCGTGCTGGAGGCTGGCGCGCCGTACTGGGTGCGCTCGGTACAAAAGGCACCCGGCCATATCGAGGTGGAAACCCGTATCAGCGTGGCGCTGGCCAACCCGGCGCTAGGCCGCGCCGAGCTGGTGGCTGAGGCCGACCCGGCGCATTACGCCTACGGCCTGCCGCTGTTTGCCGCGCTGCTGCTCGCGGCCCGCAGCCGTCAAGTGTTTAAAAAGCTGTTTCTGGGCTATGTGCTGCTGCTGCTGCCACAAACCTTCAGCCTGGTGCTTGAAATTCTGCGCCAGATCATGGTGGCCGGCGGCAGCCCTGGCGCGCTGCACATTGCCCAATGGCAAATGGAAGCCATCGCCCTGGGTTACCAAGTGGGCTCGCTGCTGCTGCCCACGCTGGCCCCGGTGGTGCTGTGGCTGTGGCTGGAGCGCCCCTTCTTTGCCGCAGTGCTGCTTGACGGCTGGATCAACCGTAATATGAAAATCTAAAAAATCGTCGCCACACATAGAACGGCATAAGTTGTTGACAACAAGTTAAATACGTACTGTTTCATGCGTTGTGGTGAAAACGTGCTATAAATTCATCCATATTTTGAAAGAATAATCATGGCGCGTAAAGTTATCCTTGAATTGACTGCTATTTTACGAATGAAGCTGCAATATATTTTTGACCGTGGCGAGGATTGGCGGGCGCGACAGAGATCGGAGACCTTGACCCTTCTGGATGATGGGTTGTCCATGAGTGAGGTCGCCAAAGTTGTCGGCATCCATGTCCGCACGGTTGGGTTAACGCGGATGGATTGGCTACGACGTGGATTTGATTCGCTCAAGGATGCTGCACGCTCTGGTGCGCCAAGAAAAATTCGCCCTGACGAGTTAAAGGCAATAGAAGCGGCGGCGACTCTGGAGCCACTGACGGCCACGCAACTGCTGGCCAAGCACATCGAAGCAGGAGGTCAACCGGTGCATGTGAACACGATCAAGAGGGCACTAAAGAAGTCAGATTTTTCGTGGAAGCGCACCCGAAGCTCACTTAGAGGCAAGAGAGACGAGGTTGCTTTTAGAGAAAAACAGGCGGAAATAGAACAACTTAAAGAGCGAGCGGAGCGAGGCGAGATCGTGCTGGCATCGTGTGACGAAGCCGGCTTCTCGTGTGTTCATCCGAACCGCAGTGCCTGGACACCGATCGGCAAGCAGCATCTGATCCCAGCCATCAGAGGCAAGAGACTCAATGTGCTTGCGGCGATGCTTTACAAAGGAGGGTTAGTAAGTGCTTCGTACAACTGCACAACTACTGCAGAAATATTTTTTGGATTTATTGGTGTATTAAAAAACGAAGTCAAGAAGAAATACGGTGATAAGGACTTGTATATTATAATTGACAATGCATCAATTCACAAGGCCAAGATAATGCAACCCGTAATTGAACTATTGAAAAAAGATGGGGTGCATCTTATTTATTTATCGCCATATAGTCCAGAGTTGAACAGAATTGAGACGCTATGGGGGCAGATGAAACACAAATGGATGAAAGTCGTGTGCCGTACCCACGAAATGCTAAAGGCGGATGTACAGGAAATTCTGGATAACTTTGGAGGTAAGTATATCCTCAGCTTTTGACGTATCAAACTTATTATCAACAGCTTACGGAAACGACAGCACATAGCTGCCATCGTCCTCAAATGAGCTTTCCTGCATTGGATGCCAGGTCTCCCCTGCAACCCACCTGGCCCGCTCTGGCGTGAACTTCAGCTTGGCCCAGCCCTGGGCAGCGCCGTTGAAGATGCCATAGCTGTTGCCAAGCGCCTGGTCAATCGTTCTGGCCGACACCTCTTTGGCATCTGCATCCATCACTTCGAGCTTGGTGATGGCATCAATGCTGAAATTGCGCACATCGTCACGCAGGTGGCACCAGGCATCGAGATACCAGTTGTCGCGGTAATGCACCAAGCGTTGCGG
>CAIYYA010000300.1 GCA_903930255.1 uncultured beta proteobacterium | reverse complement strand
GTGAGCAAGGCCGTGCAAGCCAGGCCCGCAATCATTTTCCAGCGCCATACCGGTGCGTTGGCACTGTCTGCCGCGACACGCTTCGCGGGCAAGGGCAAGGGCTGGGGCTGATGGTCTGGACGCTGGTCGAACGCGGGGCGTACGGCAACTTGTGCCAAGCGCTGCTCCAGCTTTGCCAAAAAAGCGAAATCATCGCGCTGTGGTGCCATCTGCGAACTGCGCAGTACATCGCCTATAACGTGGTAGCTATGCCAGGCTTGGCGCCCCTGCGGATCGTTGAGCAGGCGCTCCATTGTGCTGGTCAAGTCCTCGCCGTGCAGGTGGCCGTCCACCAACGCCGAAAGTTGCTCTTTGCTTGATGTTTCGTCAGATTGCATAGATAGTTCCTTACCACCGCTTGCTGGTTTGCTTTTCCAACAAGGGTTTTACCCGTGCCGAAATTGCCTCGCGCGCCCGAAAGATGCGGGAGCGCACCGTGCCAATCGGGCACTCCATGGCCACAGAAATTTCCTCGTAACTCATGCCTTCGATTTCGCGCAAAACAATGGCTTCCCTTAAATCAGCGGGTAGATCGTCCATCGCCGCGTTGACAACTGCTGCAATTTCCTTGGCTGCCAATACGGTTTCGGGCGTTTCATCCGTGCTTGGTTCATTTTTTGGCTGGGAAGTTTCATCGTCATCGCCATTGCTGAGATAACTTTCTGAAATCAAGGGCTCACGCTTGAGTTCAAGCAAAAATTTCTTGGCAGTATTGACCGCGATTCTGTACAGCCAGGTGTAAAACTGCGCGTCGCCACGGAACTGGTGCAAGGCACGGTAGGCGCGAATAAAGGTTTCCTGGGCGATGTCTTCGACCAGATCCACATCACGCACCATGCGACCAATCAAGCGCTGAATCCGGCGCTGGTACTTGAGCACTAGCAGACCGTAGGCCCGCTGATCGCCTGCCAGGGTACGTTCCACCAACTCCAGATCAGACGCGTTCGGCGCGGGATTTAAGTTCATAGGTCGAGCAGGCCGGTGCGGGGCTGGATACCCTCGCCATTGGAACCTGGCGCATCAGGCGCATCTGGCGCGACCAAGGCGCGCCTCAGCGCCGACCAATGTGCGCCATCAACCGCGCTCTGCAGCCAAAGCCATTGGCGCTGACCCTGTGCGGTAGTCACCGAGATCAACACCAGACTCTGAAAATCAAGATGCATTGCTACGCTACAGGGGTCACCCTCGGTAAAGCCGCTCCAGGCCCAGTGCTGCCCGTCCCATTGCAGTCGGCCAGTGCCAGCGCGCCACCAGCCCATCCACCCCACCCAGCCGCACACCATAGAGACCAGCAGGCAGATCACGCTTTGGTAGACCGGCACCGATTGGGTCAGGTGGAGCAGCCCGATAGCAGCCGTGCCAGCCAGCCAAATGACGGCGAGCACCTGCGCGTGACCGCCCGACCGCACTACCGGGAAACTAACCGCAGGCGCACGGTGCATTAAAGTGGAGACCTGCGGCGCGCGTCACACGCGCTTGAACACCAGGCTGCCGTTGGTTCCGCCAAAGCCGAAGTTGTTTTTCACCGCCACATCAATGCGCATGTCACGCGCC
>CAIYYA010000299.1 GCA_903930255.1 uncultured beta proteobacterium | reverse complement strand
GTCACCAGCACAGCCAGCATTGTGAGCCCAGTCAACAGCACCAGCGGCAACCTCAAGGCCGGTACTTACTCACAAAATGCGAGCAGCTTAAGCAGTGCTGACGCGCTGAACTACAGCTTTGGCGGCATCAACAGCACAGCCAACTACACGGTGAACCAACTGGCCTTGAACGCCAGCATCAGCGCAGGAGGCAACACCTATGGCAGCGCTTTAAGCGCAGGCACAGCCAGCTTTAGCAACGCCATCGTGGGCGACGTGGTGAATCCGGCCAGCGTGGTGATCAACACTGCAGGCAAACTCAGCAGCAGCGGCAACCTCAAAGCCGGCACGCACACGGGCATCCAAAGCGTGGGCACAAGCCTCACAGGAGGCGACGCGGCCAACTACAGCTTTGGCGGCGCCACAGCCGACTACACGGTAACGCCATTGATCTTGACGGGTGCAACTATTGCCGGTGTCACTACTGTCTATGGGGTGGATGTGGCACCAGGGGCGGTCAGTTTTTCAAATCTAATTGCTAACGATTTAGTGAGCAGCACAGCGCGCATTCTGAATCCTGTTTTCAGCAGCAGCAACAAGCTCAAAGCAGGCAGTTATGTGCAAACCGCTGATGCGCTCAAAGACGCGGATTCAACCAACTACCGCTTTGCAGGCGCTACGGCTGACTACACGGTTACGCCACTGGTATTGACGGGCGCAACCATTGCCGGCATCACCACTGTCTATGGGGTGGACGTGGCACCAGGTGCTGTGAGTTTCGCCAATGTTTTGGCGAACGATGTGGTGAGCAGCACGGCACAAATCAGTAATCCTGCTTTTAGCAGCAGCAACAAGCTCAAAGCGGGTGCTTACACCCAAACGGCGAACCCACTCAGTGGAACAGATGCTGGCAACTACAGCTTTGCGGGTGCTTCAGCAAATTACACGGTTAATCAGGCGAATATTTCAACCATCAGTGGCTTCACGGCAAGTAACAAAATATATGACGCGACCACAGTAGCTGCTGTTGATAAAACGGCTGCTGTTTTGAGCAATGTTGTGCTGGGTGATGCGGTGTTTGTAGCCAACGCGAGTGGAAATTTCAGTGATAAAAACGTGGCAAATGGCAAAACTGTCAACATCACGGGGTTGACCTTAGGGGGGGCAGACGCTGCTAACTACAGTGTTGCGAACGCCAAACCGACGACCCTCGCTGATATTTCGGTGCGACCCACGTCGACATGGTCAGGAGCCGGCACCAATAGCAATTGGAGTAATCCGGTCAACTGGGATGCCTTGCCAGATGGCGCTAACGTGCAAGCCGTGGTGATACCAGCTGCTGCTTCTGTGGTGTATGACTCAGCTGTCGGTGCAACCCGTTTGCAAACACTCACCAGCAGTGGCTCTTTGGCCATGACAGGTGGCATGATGACGGTTGCGGGTTCTCTGAGTGCACCCCAGTTCAGCCTGGATGCTGGAACTGTGAATGGCGCCGGTTCCTTGTCGGTGAATGGTGGTTTTAGTCAAACGGCTGGTGTGATCGATATGACAGGGCCGGTTGTCATTCGCCAAAACACAGGTCCGCTCAGTGTGGGCGCGATCACAGCAGCTTCGATTGACTTGGCAGCGCCAACGGGGCCAATTTCGCAAACAGGTGCTTTGGTCACTGCGGGTTTGCTCACGGCTAACAGCTTTTCGGGCAGCATTTTGACGCACACGGGCAATCGCATCAGCAGTTTCAGGGCCAGTTCGACGCTGGCGGGCAATATCGAGCTCAGAAGCGTGGGTGCCATTGATGTGCAAGGGATTGAAGTTGTTGATGGCGACATCGTTGTCAATAACTGGCATGGCATTAGCACCTCTGGTTTGGTGAGAACCATCAAGGGTAATCTCAGCATGACAGCAAACAGCCCCTTGACGATTGGTCCTGCAGGCGTTTCTGCCAGTGGCAACATTGCCTTGACAACCACCAATGAAACCAGTGCGGGCAACATGCAGATCAACGGGCCTATCACCTCCAGCGCTGGCTCAGTGAGTATGGCGGCAGCGAATAATTTCACACAAACCAGCACCGTTACCGCTGCTGGTGGAGTGACAGCTTCAGCTGCCGGGGCGGTGACCTTTGCCCCTGGAGCGCTGACCATTGGCAGCCCGGTGAGTTACAGCGCAGCGGGTGTTAGCACGACCGCTCCGCCGCCGTCGCTTTATGTGGCTGAACAAACTCAGGCGCAAACGCAAATCAGTGCAGCGATTGATACGTTTACCAAATTTTTGGAGCTCATTTTGTTTGCTGAGGTTTTAGAGCCAGAGCTAACAGCCGATCAAATAGCCGCCCTTGTGGTGAAAGAGGCCAGCGCTGCGAATACCACGCGAATCGATACAAACAATAGCGAAGCAGCCCTGCAAAAGAAAAAAGACAAGTCCATCATCATTGTGGAAGGTGCGACTTGCACGCGCTAAACCTGAATAGTTATGGGCTTAATTGGAACCAGCGTCCTGTGCTGTTAGCAAGCGTGTTACCTTTGACTATCGACAATCGCCCAGCCAGGGTTTTGGCCGATGAGTATTTTTAGTTTCTCAAAGCCCGGTTGTAAGGGCGTTTTATAAGGTTCATGATTCATGGCAGGTTTGAAATCAGGTGCCCCGGCGCCATTGAATATCACGGTACATAGCCAGTCTAAAGTTCTCGAGATCAGTTTCTCGGACGGATGCGAGTTTCGAATTCCCTTTGAGTTGATGCGCGTGTATTCCCCCTCGGCCGAAGTGGCTGGCCACGGCCCTGGGCAAGAAGTGCTGCAAACCGGCAAGCGCGATGTTGCACTCAAAGGCTTGGAACCCGTGGGTAATTACGCGGTTCAACCGGCATTTTCAGATGGTCATGACAGTGGCATTTTTTCGTGGGATTACTTGTATTTTTTAGGCTCACAGCAAGACCAGTTGTGGGCTGACTATCAAGCCAGGTTAACGGCTGCCGGTGTTGATCGGGATGCGCCCATGCCCGAAAAAAGCGGTGCCAGCTGCGCCAGCCACTAATGCTAACGGCTAACATCGCACCCCATGAACACAACACACTTTGGTTACAAAACCGTCGATGAGGCAGAAAAGTCGAGTCATGTCAAAGGCGTTTTTGATTCGGTGGCACCCAAATACGACCTGATGAACGATTTGATGTCGATGGGTCTGCACCGTTTGTGGAAAGCTTATACGGTAACGGTGGCCAACTTGCAAGAAGGCGATCAGGTGCTGGATATTGCAGGTGGCACGGGTGATTTGGCGTTGGCCTTCTCAAAAAAGGTCGGCAAACTCGGACGGGTTTTTCACACGGACATCAATGAAGCCATGTTGCGAACGGGTCGCGACCGATTGATCGACGCGGGTGTGGTGCTGCCGAGTCTGGTTTGCGATGCAGAGAAGTTGCCTTTTCCAGACCGCCAATTCGATTTGGTGAGTGTGGCTTTTGGGCTGCGCAACATGACGCACAAAGATGTCGCACTGGCTGAAATGAACCGCGTGCTCAAGCCCGGTGGCAAACTGCTGGTGCTGGAGTTTTCCAAAGTGGCGAAACCGCTTGAGAAAGTCTATGACTGGTATTCGTTCAAAGTGTTGCCCAAATTGGGTGAACTGGTGGCAGGGGATGCTTCGAGCTACCAGTATCTAGCGGAGTCGATTCGCATGCACCCAGGACAAAAAGAACTCAAAACCCTGATGAAAGCTAATGGCTTTGGGCATGTGGATTACCACAACATGACGGGTGGTCTGGTAGCCTTGCATGTAGGCATTAAGTGTTGAGTCATGCGGTGTCTGGTTTGTTTAGCTAAAAAATGATTGGAGATGGTATGAAAAGTTGGTTGTCGATTTTGGCTTTATGTTTCGCTTTGTTTGCAGGGCATGCTGAAGCTGCCAAGCGTTTTGGCGGTGGAAAGTCTATTGGTCAGCAGTCGAATAATGTGACTCAGCGCTCTGCAGCGCCTGCCACACCTGCGCAAGGCGCTACAAATTCTGCAGCAAACTCGATGCCTCCAGCTGCTGCGGCAGCTCCGAAACGGCCTTGGGGTGCCATGTTGGGCGGCTTGGCTGCTGGCTTGGGGTTGGCATGGCTGGCCAGCTCGCTGGGCTTGGGTGGTGCCATGGGTGACTTCATGATGTTTGCCTTGCTGGCACTGGTGATCATGGTAGCGGTGGGTGCCTTCATGCGTTGGCGTAAAAACCAGTCGGGGCAAACTGCACCGGCAAGCTCACCATTTGCTTTTCAGGGAGCAGGCGCTGCTACTCAAGCGCCAGTGCCGGGCTCTTATCGTCCAGAAAATGTTGGCAACGATGCCTCTGCACGCCCTTGGGAGCGCACCACCACGGCGTTTGACAGTAGCGCAATTAACCCAGCGCCTGTGGCTGGTTCGATGATTGGATCGGGTCTCTTGGGTTCGCAATCGTGGGGAGTGCCGGCAGATTTTGATACAGACGGTTTTCTTAAGTCTGCCAAGGCCAACTTCGTGTCGTTGCAGGCGGCATGGGACAAGTCAGACATTGCCGCTTTGCGTGTGATGATGACCGACACCATGCTCAAAGAAATTCAGGTTCAACTGGCGGAGCGTGAGGTGCACACTGGCGGCCCTGCCAACCAGACTGAAGTGGTCATGATTGAAGCGCATTTGCTCGGCATTGAAGACCTGGGTGGTGACTACATGGCCAGCGTTGAGTTCTCGGGCATGATTCGAGAGGAGCCTTCAGCAGGCCCAAGCCCATTCCGCGAGGTCTGGAACATGATCAAGCCAAAAAATGGCAGCAGTGGCTGGCTGGTTGCAGGGGTTCAAGCGCTGCAATAAAACCTGGTTGACAATTTCAGGAATAATCGGGGTCTATGGCAACACAGACCCCTTTTTCTTTTTTGGAAGATTTTTTGCAAAAACTTCCGTTTCCGAGCATGCAGCCACCCGATTGGGCGGTCGAAGAGGCGCAACAGCGCATTGTGCTTTTACTTAACCACGTGCTGATGCAAGAAACTGAAGCCATGTCGCGCTTGGCCAGGCAAAAAGGTCGAGTCCTACTGGTGCAGTGGCGCAGTTTTAATTTCAAGCTGCAGGCAACACCCGCTGGTTTGCTTGATTTGGCGCATGCAGACTGCCGGCCCGACCTGGTGCTCACTGTCACAGATGAGTCGCCTCTGGCTCTGGCACAAGCAGCTTTGCGGGGCGACAAACCGGCGGTTCGCATTGAGGGCGATGTTCAATTGGCTGCCGAAGTGAATTGGCTGACCGAGCACGTGCGGTGGGACATGGAAGAAGATTTGTCACGCGTGATCGGGGATGTGCCAGCGCACACCTTGAGCCAGGCTGCGCAAGCATTGGCACAGGGTTTGCGCCAACTGCTGGCCAAAACCAGTGCCTTTGTTCCTGGCAAGACCGCGACATGACCCGAATTTTTCGCGGAGTCTTCATCGTTTGGGTGATGTTTCGCTTCGGCTTGGACGAGTTGGTTCTGAGCAGTTTCAAAAAACCTTGGCTGTTGCGGATTGCGCGCATTCTTGCGGTTGGGCGCGATTTGACAGCGCCACGCGGTCAACGTTTGCGCCAGGCGCTGGAGAGTTTGGGGCCGATTTTTGTCAAGTTTGGTCAGGTGCTGTCAACTCGTCGTGATTTGCTGCCGCTGGACATTGCCGATGAGTTGGCCATGCTGCAAGATCGCGTGCCACCGTTCTCGAGTCAACTGGCGATTGCCATCATCGAGAACGCGTTCAAGAAAAAAGTGGACGATATTTTTGTGTCGTTTGACCGCGAGCCGATAGCCAGTGCATCCATTGCGCAAGTGCATTTTGCCGTGTTGAAAGACCGCAACGGTTTGTTGCGCGAAGTTGCGGTTAAAGTGCTGCGCCCTGGCATGCTGACGGTGATCGATAAAGACCTCGACCTGATGCGCATGATGGCCGGATGGGTCGAAGGTTTGTCACACGATGGCAAACGACTCAAACCCCGCGAAGTGGTGGCCGAGTTTGACAAATATCTGCATGATGAATTGGACCTGGTGCGCGAGGCCTCCAGTGCGGCGCAATTGCGGCGCAACATGGCCGATCTTGATCTGGTGCTGATTCCCGAGATGTTCTGGGAATATTGCATGACTGACGTGATGGTGATGGAGCGCATGAACGGTGTGCCGATTAGTCAGGTTGAGCGCTTGCGCCAAGCAGGGGTTGACATTCCGAAGCTTGCACGCGATGGTGTCACGATATTTTTTACGCAAGTGTTCCGGGATGGGTTTTTTCATGCGGACATGCATCCGGGCAATATCCAGGTGAGTTTGGCGCCGGCCACGTTTGGGCGCTATATCTCGCTGGACTTTGGTATTGTGGGCACCCTGACCGAGATTGACAAAGAATATCTGGCACAAAACTTCACAGCTTTTTTCAGACGTGACTACAAACGGGTTGCCGAATTGCACATTGAGTCGGGCTGGGTGCCGACCTCTACCCGTGTTGATGAGCTTGAGTCGGCCATTCGTTCGGTTTGTGAACCCTATTTCGATCGTCCCTTGAAAGAAATCTCGCTCGGTTTGTTGCTGATGCGTTTGTTTCAGACATCACGGCGTTTTCAAGTTGAGATTCAACCGCAGCTCGTTTTGTTGCAAAAAACACTGCTCAATATTGAAGGTTTGGGACGTCAGCTCGATCCTGATCTTGATCTTTGGAACACCGCCAAACCGTTTCTTGAAAAATGGATGATCAATCAGGTGGGGCCTAAAAAGCTGCTGGATGAGCTACGCAACGAGGGGCCACGCTACGCCAAGCTGTTGCCCGAGCTGCCCCGCTTGTTGGTGGCTTTTTTGCAAAACAACGCCAAAAATTCCGGGCATGACCTGCAAGCTTTGTTGGCTGAGCAGAAGCGCACCAACCGTTTGCTGCAAGGGATTGTGTATTCTGCTGGGGGTTTTGTGTTGGGCTTGCTGGCGATGCAATTGCTCGTGCGATGGCGACTTTTTTAGTCGATGCGGACTTTATAATCGCCGGTTTTGCGCTACCTCTACCCGTCTGATCACCATGCCAATTTACGCTTACAAATGCGATGCCTGCGGGTTTGCAAAAGATGTTTTACAAAAAATTTCGGATGCCCCCTTAACTGATTGTCCACAGTGTGCTGGTGTCAGTTTCAAAAAACAGCTCACCGCTGCCGGTTTTCAGCTCAAGGGCTCGGGGTGGTATGCGACCGATTTCAAGGGCAGTGGTAGCGCTGCAGGTAGCACCTCAGGCAACGCCGAGCCGGCCTCAACTGCTAGCGAAACTGCAGCGGTTAAACCAGTTCCAGAAAGCCCTGCAGCCAGTTGTGGAACTGGCTGCGCGTGCCACTGACCGACTCATTTTTCAGGGTGTATCGTGCCAATTAAGAAATATTTACTCACCGGTTTGCTGGTTTGGTTGCCGCTGGCGATCACCATCTGGGTTTTGCTTTGGTTGGTGGGCATACTTGATGCGATTTTTGGCATGTTGCTCAGCGGTTTTCAGGCCTTGCTTCCGGCGGTTACTGGTGCCTTGCTAGAGCCACTGCACCATATTCCAGGTTTGGGTGTGGTGCTGGTTTTTAGTGGACTGCTCATCACAGGCTCGCTCGTCACTAACGTTGCAGGGCGCTGGTGGTTGGCACAGTGGGATCGACTTTTCACACACATTCCGGTTTTTAGAACCATTTACAACAGTGTCAAAAAAGTTTCCGACACCCTGTTTTCAAGCAATGGGAATGCGTTTCGCACTGCACTGCTGGTGCAGTATCCGCGTGCTGGCAGTTGGACGATTGCGTTTCAAACGGGTGCTCCCAGTGGTGAGGTGGCGCAGCACTTGGCCGGTGATCATGTCAGTGTTTATGTGCCCACCACGCCGAACCCCACCAGTGGATTTTTCTTGTTGCTACCGCGCTCTGAAGTCATCGAGTTGACGATGAGCGTTGACGAGGCCTTAACCTATGTGATTTCTATGGGTTCAGTGCCACCAACCAGTGCATCGGGCCACTTGCCCAAATAATTTATTGAAAGCTTTTTAATATGGCCATGCGTTCTCATTATTGTGGTTTGGTAACGGAAGCCCTGCTTGGGCAAACGGTCACTTTGTGTGGTTGGGTGAATCGTCGGCGTGATCACGGTGGTGTGATTTTTGTCGATGTGCGAGACCGCGAAGGTTATGTTCAAGTGGTGTGCGACCCCGATCGCGCTGAAATGTTCAAAGAAGCAGAAGACCTGCGCAACGAGTTTTGTATCCAGGTCAAAGGTTTGGTGCGCGCCCGTCCTGATGGCACGGTCAACGACAACCTGAAAAGCGGCAAAATTGAAGTGTTGTGCCACGAACTCAAAGTTCTCAACCCGTCTGTTACGCCGCCGTTTCAAATTGACGAAGAAAATCTGTCTGAAACGACGCGACTGACGCACCGTGTGCTGGACCTGCGTCGCCCGTATATGCAAAACAATCTGATGCTGCGTTATCGGGTCTCAATGGAAGTGCGCAAGTTTCTCGATGCCAACGGTTTTGTTGACATTGAGACCCCTATGCTCACCAAGAGCACCCCCGAAGGTGCGCGTGATTACCTGGTGCCCAGTCGTGTGCATGACGGGCACTTTTTTGCGCTGCCACAAAGCCCTCAATTGTTTAAGCAATTGCTCATGGTGGCCGGCTTTGACCGCTACTACCAGATCACCAAATGTTTCCGTGACGAAGACCTGCGGGCTGACCGTCAGCCAGAGTTCACCCAGATTGATATCGAGACTTCTTTCATGGAAGAAGAAGACATTCGAGACATGTTCCAGGGCATGATCAAAACCGTCTTCCAAAACACCCTGGGCGTTGATTTGGGTGAGTTTCCGGTAATGACTTACCAAGAGGCAGCGTTTCGCTTTGGCTCTGATAAGCCTGACTTGCGCGTGAAACTGGAGTTCACCGAGTTAACTGATGTGATGGCGGATGTCGATTTCAAGGTGTTTTCAGCACCTGCCAACAGCAAGGGTGGTCGGGTGGTGGCTTTGTGTGTGCCGGGTGGCGCCAAAGAAGGGCATGGGTTGTCGCGCGGAGAGATCGACAACTACGGAGAATTTGTCAAAATCTACGGTGCCAAGGGTTTGGCCTGGATCAAGGTCAACGATGCCACCAAAGGCCGTGAAGGCTTGCAAAGCCCGATTGTCAAAAACCTGCACGATGCAGCGCTGGCTGAAATCATCAAACGCACTGGCGCACAAGACGGCGACCTGTTGTTCTTTGGCGCTGACAAAGAAAAAATTGTCAACGATGCGATTGGTGCACTGCGTCTGAAGATTGGCCTGAGCGTTTTTGGCAAAAAGAATGGTTTGTTTGAAGACCGCTGGGCTCCCCTGTGGGTGGTCGATTTTCCGATGTTTGAGCACGACGAAGCGTCGGACCGCTGGATGGCTGTGCACCACCCGTTTACGGCACCCAAAGATGGTCATGAAGACCTGATGGAGACCGACCCCGGCAAATGCATCTCTAAAGGCTACGACATGGTGCTCAATGGCTGGGAAATGGGCGGGGGCTCGGTGCGTATCCACCGTGCAGATGTGCAGAAAAAGGTTTTTGATGCGCTCAAGATCAGCCCGGATGAAGCACAACAAAAATTTGGCTTTTTGCTCGATGCCCTGCAATATGGTGCGCCACCGCATGGTGGCCTGGCTTTTGGATTAGACCGTATCGTCACCATGATGACCGGTGCCGATTCGATCCGTGACGTGATTGCCTTCCCCAAAACGCAGCGTGCCCAATGCTTGCTGACGCAAGCACCGTCGCCGGTAGATGAAAAACAATTGCGCGAGCTGCACATTCGCCTGCGCAACACCGATTTGGTCAAGGCCACCTGATCGGCGCAGGTCAGAGCTGCTTAGGGACATGGCGCTGCAGACCTGCAAAATTCCTGA
Source organism: uncultured beta proteobacterium (assembly GCA_903930255.1). Lineage (GTDB taxonomy): Bacteria > Pseudomonadota > Gammaproteobacteria > Burkholderiales > Burkholderiaceae_C > Rhodoferax. Next base: position 22,426 of record CAIYYA010000299.1, on the reverse strand, counting down.
GTCCGTGCTGGTGGTGATCTACACCCCGGCGCTCGATGTTTTATTGATTCGCAGGGCTGACGCTGATGATTATTGGCAGTCGGTTACGGGGAGCAAAGACACACCGCTTGAGTCCTTCGAGGAAACTGCTCGACGTGAGGTTTTCGAGGAAACCGGTATCGATTGCCGACCGGGTACGCTTTTGCAGAACCAACTAGTCGACTGGAATCTGGAGAACGTTTATGAGATTTACCCCCATTGGCGCCACCGTTATGCACCTGGGGTGCATTTGAATACTGAACATTTGTTTGGTTTGCAGGTACCCCCTGGCATGGCTGTGCAGCTGAGTGCACAGGAGCATACGGCTTTTCAGTGGCTGCCTTACAGATGGGCTGCAGAGCGCTGTTTCTCTGCATCGAATGCCGAGGCCTGTTTGCAACTTCCGCGGTTTGCACAGAGAACTCGGCAATGAGTGCTGTGTTTCGGGTCGCAACCTATAACATTCACAAAGGCGTTCAGGGTTTGGGCCCGACGCGTCGCTTGGAAATTCACAATCTGGCACTTGCTGTGGCGACATTCGATGCTGATGTGGTGTGTTTGCAAGAGGTGCGCCAGATGAACCGGCGCGAAGAGCAACATTTCAAGCATTGGCCTGCCATAGGGCAAGCCGCTTTTTTGGCTCCACCGGGCTATGAGTCGGTGTATAGCACCAACGCAGTCACTCGACATGGCGAACACGGCAACGCCTTGTTGTCACGCTGGCCTGTGCGTCAGCAGCTTCACGAAGACATGTCAGACCACCGCTTCGAACAGCGTGGTCTGCTGCATGTTGAACTCGATGTTCATGGGCAAGTGCTGCATGTTCTGGTGTTGCATCTGGGTCTGGTTCGTGCCAGCCGTGTGCGCCAACTGGCCCAGTTGCAGCGTTATATCGAACGCACGGTGCCAAGCACCGCAGCCTTGCTTGTGGCGGGAGACTTCAATGAGTATGGAGCGCTTGTTCCACAAGCGATGAATGCTATGAATCTGAAAGCGTTTGAGGGTAAAAAAATGGCCACCTTCCCTGCGCGCTTGCCACTGCTGCAGCTCGACTATGTGTTTGCTCGCGGGCTTGTGCCGCGCGCTGTGCAAGTGCTGCGCGGGCGTGCTTGGGCGAGTATGTCGGATCATTTGCCCCTGCTGGCCGAATTCAGTTTCGAGTGATGAATGCGCACCTCATTCAGAGAGGTCATCACTTGGCGCTGTTGCAGGGCAGTCAGACGTTTTTTCCGGCGCTGATAGACACCATCGATCGCAGCGTACACGAGGTGCGACTGGAGACTTATATTTTTTCCACGCAAGGCTCTGGCGATGCTGTGGCGCAGGCGTTAGAACGAGCTGCTCTGCGTGGTGTGCAGGTTTTTGTTGTTATGGATGGTGTGGGCACACCCGCTTTGAGCGACATGTGGGCGCAGCGTTGGGACACGGCGGGTGTGGCATGGCGTATTTATTTACCCCTGGGGCGATTGGGTTTGCTGATTCCAAGCCGTTGGCGCCGCTTGCATCGCAAGCTGTGTGTGATTGATGAGGCGGTGCTTTTTTGTGGTGGCATCAATGTGCTGGATGATTTCATTGACTCCAACCACGGGCTACTGCAGAGCCCACGTCTGGATTTTTCGGTTCGGGTGCATGGCCCGCTGGTGCAGGACGCGCACGCTTGTATGCTGAATTTCTGGAACTATCTGAAAACCGTGCAGAACTTTCGAGAGGCAGAGCTGTCGCTGGCTTGGCGCTCAATCGTGCAAACGCAGCGCTCTGCCAGAGCCAAAGAAAAAATGGCGCAATCTGCTGAAACACCCCGTGCACAGGTCAAAGCGGGTTTGGTATTGCGTGACAATTTGCTGCACCGACACCACATTGAGCGGGCGTATCGGCAAGCGCTGGGTGATGCGCGCCATACCATCATTATTGCCAATGCCTATTTTTTACCCGGTCGAAAAATTCGCCAGGCGCTCAAACATGCGGCCAGTCGAGGCTTGCGGGTGCGCTTGTTGTTGCAAGGTCGGTATGAGTATTTCATGCAATACCATGCGACCCGTGCCCTGTATCAGCCAATGTTGGCAGTTGGCATTGAAATTTATGAATATCAGGCGAGTTTTTTGCATGCCAAGGTGGCTGTTATTGACGGTGCTTGGTCAACCGTTGGCTCGTCGAATATGGATCCATTGAGTTTGCTGTTGGCGCGCGAAGCCAATGTGGTGGTTTACGACACGGCCTTTGCCGCACAATTGAGTGCACAACTTGAGCAGGCGATTCAGGGGGGTGCCATTCGCGTTGACGCACTGGCCCACGCACGGCGTCCTTGGCTGCAAAAAGTGCTTGACCAGTTGGCAAGTCTGTTCATGCAAGGCTTGCTGCTGCTGAATGGCAAGCGCTATTAAAGATGTAGTGGTCTGCGCACATTGCGCTTGCGCTGCAGGCCAATAACCCTACTAAAAAAACACTGCTACCATTCGCGTCAAATATTTTTCAATGAATAACATGAATTCTGTAGAACAAGACCAAGGCACTCCGGTGTCGCTGAAAATTCGCGAACGTATCAAGGCGGCACGCAAGCGCTACCACGCGAATGACAATATTGCTGATTTCATTCAGCCTGGCGAACTCGAGATGCTGCTCGATGAGGTCGAGGGCAAAATGAAAGCTGTGCTCGAAAGTTTGGTGATTGATGTTGAACACGACCACAATACCGACGAGACGGCACGCCGTGTTGCCAAGATGTACCTCAAAGAAGTGTTTCAGGGGCGTTATGTGCACGCCCCTTCGATCACCCAGTTTCCCAATGCAGAGCATTTGAACGAGCTGATGATCGTTGGTCCGATTACCGTGCGCAGCGCCTGCAGTCACCATTTTTGCCCGATCATGGGGCAAATCTGGATTGGTGTGCTGCCCAATGAGCACACCAATGTCATTGGTTTGTCAAAATATGCACGCCTTGCGGAGTGGATCATGGGACGACCACAAATTCAGGAAGAAGCCGTGGTGCAATTGGCTGACCTGATTCAGCAGAAAACCCAACCCGACGGCTTGGCCATTGTGATGGAAGCCAGCCACTTTTGTATGAGCTGGCGAGGTGTCAAAGACGTTAATAGCAAAATGATCAACTCAGTGATGCGTGGCAGCTTTTTGAAAGATCCCAATTTGCGGCGCGAATTTCTGTCATTGATTGCCCAGAAAGGTTAACCATGTTAGTTCGTTTGCTTTATGCCAGTCGCGTGGTGGACGCGCGCGAAGAAACCATCGAATCCATATTGCAACAGTCGCGTGAGCATAACCCTAGCATGGGTATAACGGGAGTTTTGTGCTACGGAGGGGGCATTTTTTTGCAGGCGATAGAGGGAGGTCGTTCAGCTATTAGCGAACTTTATGGCCACATCCAGCGCGACCCACGGCATCAAGAAGTGGTGCTGCTGCATTACGAAGAAATCTCCGAGCGGCGATTTTCAGGATGGACTATGGGTGAGGTCAACATGAACCGAATCAACGCGTCGATCTTGTTGAAATATGCTGAAAAACCCGAGCTTGACCCTTACAGCGTTTCAGGCAAGGTGTCACTCGCCTTGCTAGAAGAACTGATGGCCACCGCATCAATTATTGGCCGAACCTAAAAGAAATTTGCTTCAAGTTTCTTTGGCGATCAGGCTGTCTTCGAGCTTGGCTGCCAATTGCGCAATCGCCAAGGCTGCCGGGCAGCCAGGCAAGGTTTGCAGCAATAACTGGCGTTTCATCACCGCTTGACGCACCGATATATCAGCCGGAATATCCACCATGTGGATCAACCGAACTTTTTCACCAGGTTTGGCGACAACAAAACGGTCGAGCACCTGCTGCAATTGGGTCGTGATGGCGCGCCCATCGCCCATGCGATTGGTTTGATTGATCACCATGCGAATGGTGCGGCGTTGCTGCTGACCCACCAAAACCTTGATGGTGGCATAGGCATCGGTCAGTGAGGTTGGTTCTGGGGTGGCAACCACTAAAACTTCTGAAGCCAGAGAGACGGCAAACAAGACGACATCGGAAATGCCGGCACCGGTGTCGAGCAAAACGATGTCGTAGTGCGGCAGTAAGCTGGAAATAATGCGCAAAAAATCGTCGCGAACGTTGGGTGTCAGGCGCGAATACTCAACCATGCCAGAGCCCGCCAGCAACACCGAAAAACCGCCAGGTGCGCGAACAATGGCTTCTTCGAGTTGTGCTTTGCCTGTGAACACGTCATGCAAGGTGACTTTGGGATAAAGGTTGAGCACCACGTCGAGGTTGGCGAGTCCCAAATCGGCGTCCAGTACCAATACTTTTTTGCCACGCTTGGCCAGAGCGGCAGCCAGATTGGCAGAAACAAAAGTTTTGCCAACGCCACCTTTACCACTGGTGACAGCCAGCACTTTGCCCAAGGGCTTGAGTGGCACAGGGAGGGGCACTTTGACTTCTGCGCCAGGATTTTCGATGTCGCTCATTTCAGTTCACTCGATGGATTGCACTGCCAGATGAAACGACAGACATGTCGTTGGCCATGCTTTCGATCCAACTCGGATCACCGAGCGAAAGCGTGCCAAACAGTAAATTTTTCTCTTCGGCGCTGACGGCCAGGATGGGTTGTGGCTCAATACAAACACGGTCTCGACCTTCGGATTTGGCACGATAAAGCTCAATGTCAGCGCGGTCAAGCCACAGCTCAGAGGTTGAGCGCACCCAGCGTGGGGCGTAGGCACCACCGATGCTGATGGTCACTCTGATCGAAACCCCTACGGACACGGTGACGTTCATGGCACTAACTGACTCGCGAATGCGCTCTGCCACCTGGTGACCATAAAGGCCTTGGCAACTGGGCAGAATGATGACAAATTCTTCACCACCAAAACGCGCCACGGTATCCATTGGGCGCACACAATTGGCCAGAGTTTGAGCCACAGTGCGCAGCACCGCATCACCGGCTGGATGACCATAGGTGTCGTTGACCTTTTTGAAATGATCAATATCGAGCATGAGCAGCAGCGCAGGTTCGCCAGACCGTGTAACAACCTCAATTTCTCGCCCCAGTACTTTTTGAAAATGACGGCGGTTGGCCAAGCCTGTGAGTGGATCTTTGAGTGATAGATCACACAGTTGGTTAATGATGGACTGTAGATACGCCTGCGCATCAGTGGTTTCTGGTAATGGTGTTTGAGAGCCATGCTGAAGCAGCGCCAGTGCATCTTCAAGTTGCAGTTGGTGCAGATCAATCATCGATGCGGAAAGTGGATCTGGGGCGGCCATGTTCATTCTTTGAGTTTAAAGTCTAACAGGTTCATTTTGCGTTGATACTTGCACCAGAGCGTGAAATGCTTGCTATCTTTTTGCTTAGCAAGTTTATCTGGAATTGCTGGTTTTCAAGAGGCTAACCTATCAATGAGACACATTTGGAGTGGTTTTTTGTTGAGTTTGGCATTGACTTGTGGCGCTGAAACCTATTCAGCCAAAGCCACGCAGGTGTCAGATGGCGACACGCTGTGGGTCAAGCCTGATGCAGAGCAGGCACCGCGCAAGCTGCGCTTGCTTGGCATCGATGCACCGGAGTTGTGCCAAAGTGGTGGTAAGGCTTCGCGTGTTGCCTTGTGGCAGCTGGTTCACAACCAGTCGTTGTTGGTGCGTGTTGATTTTGCGGACAGTTATGGGCGGGGCTTGGCTAGCATCAAGGTTGGCGGGCGTGATGTCGCAGCTGCCATGGTTAGTGCTGGTCAGGCCTGGTCAAGTGATTGGCAGCATCGCGCGGGTCCTTACGCGCAACAAGAGGCGCAAGCCAGATCGGCTGGATTGGGGCTTTTTGCGCAAACCGATGCAGAACTTCCCCGCGTTTTCAGAAAACGTTACGGCAGTTGCTATCCCAAACGCGGATAGCGCTCGGCACAAACAGGGCAATTTGGATTGCGCTGCAGTTTGACTTCGGTGAATTCCATGGCGCGGCCATCGATCATGAGCAGTCGACCGGTCAGGGTTTGCCCAGTTCCTGTGATCAGCTTAAGTGCTTCAGCCGCTTGCATCGAGCCAACAATTCCGACCAATGGCGCAAACACCCCCATCGTGGCGCAACGGGTTTCTTCAAAAGTGGCATCGAGCGGGAACACACAGGCGTAGCAAGGTGAATCGGTCAAGCGTGTGTCATAAACGCAAATTTGACCGTCAAAACGGATGGCCGCACCGGATACCAGCGGTTTCCCATGAGTTACGCAGGCGGTGTTGATGGCATGACGGGTGGCAAAGTTATCGCAACAGTCGAGCACGACATCGGCCTTTGCAACCAGCTGGTTTAAAAGTGTTGCATCGGCGCGGGTTTGGATCGCCTGCACCTGAACAGTCGGGTTGATTTGTTGAATGGCCGTTTGAATGGAGGTGACCTTGGGGCTGCCCACGCGCGCCAAAGTGTGCGCAATCTGGCGTTGCAGGTTGGTTGCATCAACGCTGTCGTGATCGACGATGGTTATTTTGCCAAGTCCGGCTGAGCCCAGATAAAGGGCGACCGGCGAACCCAGTCCGCCTGCTCCAATGATGAGCGCATGGGTATCTTGAATGCGCTGCTGTCCGTCTACCCCAATTTCGTTGAGCAAAATGTGGCGCGAATAGCGCAACAAGTCGGCGTCAAGCATGGTTGTTAATTTTCTTTTTTGGGTTCAGGCCGTTCAACCTGGGTTTTGCTCACCAAAACACTTTGCCCCTTGAGCTGGTTGAGTGCTTGCTGCAACTGGAAGTCTTTGTCAGAGCCATATTCAGGAATTTTGCGTTCGGCAGGTGGCTTTTTCATTTCTTCTTCGAGTTTTTTTCGTGCCTCTTCGCGAGCCTTCTCGCGCACTTCGTCTTTGGCTTCATTGCCCTGTCCGCTGCCCAGATGTTTTTCCAAGTCGGCCTCACGCGTGCGCAAGGCGGCAAACAGGTTGCCCTCGAGGGTTTCATCTACCATCACGTCCGGCACGATACCCTTGGCCTGAATCGATTTGCCACTAGGCGTGTAATAGCGGCTGGTGGTGAGCTTGAGGGCAGCCGAGGGGCAGTTGTCCATGCGAAAAGCAGAATCCAGGCAAACCGCAGTTTGCACGGAACCCTTGCCAAAAGTCTGGCTGCCAAGCAATTTGGCACGCTGATGATCTTGCAGCGCGCCGGCAACGATTTCGCTGGCTGATGCCGACCCCTCATTCACCAACACCACCAAGGGTACGGACTTTAGTGCACCGTGTGTTACATCATGCAGATGTTTGAGTGGATCGGCGCCACCTCGGCGATGGTAAAAGCGTGGCGATGCTTTATAAGTAAATTTGCTTTCAGCCAATTGTCCGTTTGCTGAAACCACGGTCACATTTTCGGGCAAAAAAGCGGCAGAAATGGCAACAGCGGCATCCAGATAGCCCCCCGGATCATTGCGCAGGTCGAGCACCAAACCCTTGAGTTTGGGCTCTTGCTTGTAAAGCTCTTCCATCTTGCGTGCAAAATCGGCCACCGTGCGCTCTTGGAACTGGCTAAGGCGAATCCAGCCATAGCCAGGTTCGACGAGACGTGCTTTGACGCTCTGGGTTTTAATTTCTTCGCGCACGATCGTCACCGGAAAGGTGCGATTTTCGTCTTTGCGAAAAACGCTGAGCTGAACCTTGGTGTTGGGTTCGCCACGCATGCGCTTGACACCTTCATTGAGCGTCAGACCCTTAACCGGGGTATCGTCTATTTTGATAATCAAATCGTTGGGTTTGAGTCCGGCGCGAAATGCCGGTGAGCCTTCAATGGGTGAAACCACTTTGATCAGGCCGTCTTCTTGCGAAATCTCAATGCCCACCCCGACAAATTTGCCGGTAGTGCCCTCATTGAAGTCTTTCAGGGCTTTTTTATCGAGATAAACCGAGTGCGGGTCAAGCCCCGCCACCATGCCAGCAATGGCGTCGGTGATGAGTTTTTTTTCATCGACAGGCTCGACATAGTTGCTTTTCACCATGCCAAATACCGCTGCCAATTGCTGCAGTTCTTCGAGTGGTAACGGTGCCAGCGTGTTGCGTGCCACCGTTTGCAGAGAAACGGTAGTGAGCGCGCCAGCGACAACTCCGATAGCGATCCAGCCGGTGATTTTCAGTTTGTGACCCATGATGATCCGAGTTAGCTAAAGCGAATTGGCTGATTTCAGGTTTTTCCCTGGGCCGCTACTGCTGCTGCTGCTTTGGCGGCGGCCTCTGCATCACCTAGATAGTAGTGGCGAATCGGTTGCAGTGCAGCGTCAAGCTCATAAACCAGCGGAATGCCGTTGGGAATGTTCAATCCGACAATGTCTGAGTCAGAAATATTGTCCAGGTATTTGACGAGGGCACGAATGGAGTTGCCGTGTGCTGCAATGACGACGCGCTGACCCTGCGAAATAGCCGGAGCCAGGGTTTCATGCCAAAGCGGCATCACGCGGGCTACTGTGTCTTTCAGGCACTCTGTCAGGGGAACCTGCTCTGCGGCGAGTTTGGCATAGCGCAGATCAGCGCGTTCACAGCGCGGATCATCGGCTTGCAACGCGGGCGGTGGCGTGTCATAACTGCGGCGCCAGATCAGCACTTGGGCATCACCATATTGTTTGGCCATGTCGGATTTGTTGAGCCCCTGTAAGGCACCGTAGTGGCGTTCATTCAAGCGCCAGTTGTTCACCACAGGCAGCCAGGTGCGCTCCATTTCGTCGAGCACATGCCACAGGGTGCGCGTGGCGCGTTTCAGTACGCTGGTGTAGGCCACGTCAAATTCGTAGCCCTCGGCTTTCAGCAGGCGACCTGCGTTTTTAGCTTGCTCCAAACCGGTGGGCGTCAAGTCGACGTCGGTCCAGCCGGTAAAGCGATTTTCAAGATTCCAGGTGGATTCGCCGTGACGAATCAGGACAAGTTTGTGCATGATGGTATGAATGTGGATAAGGCTTTTGCGTGACAGGTGTCGCACATATGGCCAATATGCATTCTAAAATGCGCGGCTTGTCTCCCGACCACCTACTAGGATGCTGAAGTGAAATTTATTCTTGATAACTGGATGTTAATTGCGGTTGTGCTGTCTGCTGGCGTGATGTTGCTCATGCCGGTGTTGCAGGGGGCAGGGCAAGGTGCATTGACGCCCGATGCTGCTGTGCAGTTGATGAATCATCAAAAAGCGGTGCTGGTGGACGTTTGTGAGCCTGCTGAATTTGCAGCTGGGCATGTGCTGGGTGCGAAAAACATACCCTTGGGTCAACTCGATCAAAAATTGGTAACAACCGTGAAAAATAAGGCACTCCCCTTGATTCTGATTTGCCAGTCGGGTGCGCGCAGTGGTCGGGCATTGAGCATTGCAAAAAAGCTGGGTTACGAACAAGCACAGTCGCTGGCGGGTGGCATGAGCGCTTGGCGCAGCGCCAATTTGCCGATTGTTAAAGCCTGAGCGCACGGGAGTCCATTGCATGCCAACGATCACCATGTACACGACCGCCGTATGCCCCTATTGCATTCGTGCCAAACAATTGCTCAAGGCTCGGGGTGTCACACAAATTGAAGAAATTCGCATCGACATGAACCCGCAAGAGCGCGACAAAATGGTGACTTTGACCGGGCGTCGCACCGTTCCACAAATTTTCATTGGTGCAACCCACGTGGGTGGATGCGATGATTTGGTGGCGCTGGATAGCCAAGGTGGACTTACCCCCTTGCTTCAGACTGCCTGAAAAACTAATTTTTAACTGAAAGAGCTCTATGGCCGACACACAAGACCCGATTTTCCAGATTCAGCGCGTTTACCTCAAAGGTGCATCGCTGGAACAACCCAATTCACCTGCCATCTTGCTCGAACAGGAGCAACCCACAGTGGATATCCAGCTCGGTGTCAATGCCTCCCCAGTTGCTGAAGGCATTTTTGAAGTCGCCGTGACTGCCACCGTGCAAACCAAAATCAAAGACAAAACCGTGTTTTTGGTGGAAGCCACGCAAGCTGGAATTTTTGAAATTCGCAATCTGCCAGCCGAGCAAATGGGTCCGATCATGGGCATTGCTTGCCCGCAGATCGTTTATCCCTACCTGCGTGGCAATGTGGCCGATCTGATTCAGCGAGGTGGTTTTCCACCAGTGCACCTGTCAGAAATCAACTTTCAGGCTATGTACGAGCAGCAACAAGCGGCTCAGACGGAACCACAGGTCACACAATAAACTTGGTCTTTTAGGCCTCCAGCGCTTGTATTCATTGCGTAATAAGCTATGAAAATTATAGTGCTTGGTGCGGGCGCTTGGGGTACGGCGTTGGCTGCCAGTGCTGCTGGCAACGTCACTGCTGGGAACAACGTCACGTTATGGGCGCGTGACCCAGTGCAGTTGCAGCAGCTGCAGCTGCTGCGCAGCAATCAGCGCTACTTGCCTGGTGTGTTATTGCCCGAGACTTTGGCCTTTAGTTCAGTGGAATTGGCTGCTACCAGTTCTTTGCTCGCTGATGCTGATTTGGTGGTGGTGGCAACGCCGATGGCCGCACTGCGCCAGATGTTGGCCAAGTTGCAGCGCTGCCAAGCGCCTGTGGCTTGGCTGTGCAAAGGTTTTGAAGCGCCAGTTGCAGCATCTTTTGGTCTTTTATCCCATGAAATACAAGCGCAGCAAGCGCCTGATTTGATCGCTGGTGTTTTGAGTGGGCCGAGTTTCGCACTCGAGGTGGCGCGTGCTCAGCCAACTGCGCTGGTGGCTGCCAGCCGCCATGAGTCAGTGCGTCGGGCTTTGGTTGCGGCTTTTCATTGCCCGACACTTCGCGTTTATGCCAACGATGACATTGTTGGTGTAGAAGTTGGCGGAGCGGTCAAAAACGTGTTGGCTATTGCCACCGGCTTGTGTGATGGCCTGGGTTTGGGCTTGAACGCCCGCGCGGCCCTGATCACCCGAGGGCTGGCCGAAATGACACGCTTGGGGTTGGCCTTGGGTGCGCGCCCTGAAACTTTCATGGGTTTGAGTGGTTTGGGTGATCTGGTGCTGACGGCCACAGGTGATTTGTCACGCAATCGGCAGGTCGGCAAGGCTTTGGCTGCCGGTCAAAGCCTGACGCAGGCTGTGGCTTCATTGGGACATGTGGCTGAAGGCGTTTACAGTGCCCGCACTGTGGTGCAACGTGCAACCTTGTTGGGAATCGAGATGCCTATCGCTCAGGCTGTGGTGGCCTTGCTGGATGGCCAAATGACCCCGGTGCAAGCCGTTGTGCGCTTGATGGGGCGCGAACCCACGGTTGAATTGGCTTAACAGTGCAAAGGTGATTTGAATGGCTGACATTTTTGATTTTTCTGCTGCCTCTGTGGCTGCATTGGCGCAAGCCGATGCGCAACGCGCCATTCTTGAAGACGTTGGCGCTGCCGATGGTGCTGGCGATTTAACAGCTGGATTGATTGACCCACAGCGCAGAGCGCGTGCGCGCGTTCTGGCACGCGAGGCCGCAGTTATTTGTGGATCTCCTTGGGCCCAGTCTGCACTGCAGCAATTAGACCCTTCGGTACACATCAACTGGTGCGTGGAAGAAGGGCAACTTTGCGAGCCCGATCAGGTGGTGCTGCAAATGGAAGGCTCGGCGCGCGCCCTGCTGACCGCTGAGCGCACAGCGCTGAATTTTTTACAGCTTCTGAGTGGTGTTGCCAGCAAAACCCATGACTATGTGCGTGCCGTGCAGGAAGTGCAGGGCGCACGCGCACAGATCGTCGATACACGTAAAACCTTGCCAGGCCTGCGTCTGGCGCAAAAATATGCGGTACGCACGGGTGGTGGCACGAACCACCGTATTGGTTTGTACGATGCGGTGCTCATCAAGGAAAACCACATTGCTGCCGCGGGTGGTGTAACCGCCGTGTTAAAGCGCGTCGCACAACTGGCTCCAAGTGCCAGCTTTGTCGAAATTGAAGTTGAAACCTTGGATCAGTTGCAGGAGGCGTTAGCTGCAGGTGCTCGTATGGTGCTGCTGGACAACATGAGCCTGGCGCAACTTTGTGAGGCTGTGCACATCAATGCCGGACGCGCCATTCTGGAGGTATCCGGTGGCGTTAATTTGACCACGGTGCGCGCTATTGCGGCGACCGGTGTTGATCGGATTTCGATTGGCACCTTGACCAAAGACGTTCGGGCGATTGATTTTTCAATGCGTTTTGCATCCGAAGTTGTATGAATGTCACTTCTTCTGATTTGAAAGAAATTGACTACGAACAACCGCAGTCCGATAGCGCGGCCAGTGGCTCGGTTTGTGCTACCAAACATGTTTGGGCGCGAGTTCCGGTCGAACCATCAGCGTTTGAACGCGCAGCTCTGAAAGACCAAATTCGCCGCTTGTTAAAAGAAAAAAATGCGGTGATGGTGTCTCATTATTATGTGCACCCGGATTTGCAGGATTTGGCCGAAGAAACCGGTGGGTTGGTGAGCGATTCGCTCGAGATGGCGCGTTTTGGGCGTGACCACGCGGCACAGACGCTGGTGGTATCGGGTGTGCGTTTCATGGGTGAAACCTCAAAAATCCTGTCACCACACAAGCGCGTGCTGATGCCCGATCTTGAGGCTAGCTGTTCACTCGATCTGGGCTGTCCGGTGCAAGATTTCAGCGCCTTTTGTGATGCACATCCGGATCGTACCGTGGTGGTCTATGCCAACACCAGCGCATCAGTAAAGGCCCGTGCTGACTGGTTGGTCACTTCAAGTTGCGCCCTTGAAATTGTGCGGGCATTGAAAGACAAGGGGCACAAAATTTTGTGGGCACCTGATCGCCACTTGGGCGGCTACATTCAGCGTGAAACCGGTGCCGACATGCTGATGTGGGGCGGTTCGTGCATCGTGCACGATGAATTCAAATCACAGGAACTTGAAGATTTGCTGCGTGAGCATCCCGATGCCAAAGTGCTGGTGCACCCTGAGTCTCCTGCTTCAGTGGTGGCACTGGCTGATGCGGTGGGTTCGACCTCGGCCATTTTGCAGGCCGCACGTGAAATGGATGCCAAAACCTTTATTGTGGCAACCGACAACGGCATGTTGCACAAGTTGCGCAGCCTCAATCCGGGCAAAATCTTTCTTGAAGCGCCCACCGCTGGCAACAGTGCCACTTGCAAAAGCTGTGCACATTGCCCCTGGATGGCCATGAATGGTCTGGCGGATGTGGCACGCGTGCTGGAAACGGGTGCGAATGAGATCTTGGTTGACCCGGTGCTAATTCCTCGCGCCCGATTGCCAATTGATCGCATGCTGGCTTTTACTGCCGCTTTTAAAGGGGGGCGAGATGCAGGCAGTTTGGTGCCGAGCATCGGCGCAGCCTGAAACATCCAGCAAATCTATCGACAGTTTTCAGTTCAATTGAACAGGGTGCAAGCCATAGGATTTTTATATGACCTCGATTCAAGCCCAGATTTTCCCAAGAACACCGCTTTTAAGTGGAGACGATGTTGCCGCCAAACGTGAGGAAATTCGTGGCTATTTTCACGCGACGCTGGATCGCTATGAACAGCTTTTTGAAACTCTGCGCGAAGATGAGGCTTATTACGTCAGGTCAATTTCACTGCGCCACCCTTTGATTTTTTATTATGGGCATACCACCACTTTTTTTATCAACAAACTGCTACTGGCTCGGCTGATTCCAGCGCGTATTGATCCCAAGATGGAGTCGATGTTTGCAGTAGGTGTCGATGAGATGAGCTGGGACGATCTGAATTCAGCGCATTACGACTGGCCTGCAGTTGACGAAGTGCGTGCATATCGCCAACGCGTGCGCGCCGTGGTTGATCAACTGATGTGTGACATGCCGCTGAGTCTGCCGATCGTTGCCAGTAGCCCGTGGTGGACGATCTTGATGGGCATTGAGCACGAGCGGATTCATCTCGAAACGTCGTCGGTGTTGATTCGACAGCATGAGTTGCGTTATGTGCAGCCACATTCGGCTTGGCAAGCCTGTCGACAACAGGGCATTGCGCCACAAAACTCGCTGGTGACAGTGACCAGCGGCACGGTGTCGTCTGGCAAAGCGCTGACCGATAACACCTATGGCTGGGACAATGAATTTGGTCAGCATACGGCTGAAGTGGCTGCATTTCAGGCCAGCCGTTATCTGGTGAGTAATCAGGAGTATTTGGGTTTTGTTGATGCGGGTGGTTACACAACTGCTCAGCATTGGTTGGAAGAGGGGTGGGCTTGGCGTGAGCACACGCAAGCGCTGCATCCCACTTTCTGGCGCCAGCAAGGTGAGAAATGGTTGCTGCGCTTAATGACTGAAGAAGTTTCCATGCCATGGGATTGGCCGGTCGAAGTCAATTGCCACGAAGCCCTGGCGTTTTGCCATTGGAAAGCAGCCCAGACACAGTTGCCTGTCAGGTTGCCCACGGAGGATGAGTGGGTGCGTTTGTATGAGGCTGCCAATCTGTCTGAAGTGCCACGCAATGCCCAAGCTGGAGCGAATATTCATCTCGATCATGGCGCTTCTAGTTGCCCGGTCAACACGTTTGCCCAGGGTGATTTTTTTGATGTGGTCGGTAATGTTTGGCAGTGGACACAAACTCCGATTTATCCGTTTGATGGCTTTGCCGTGCACCCTCACTACGACGATTTCAGTGTGCCAACATTCGATGGCCGACACAATTTGATCAAAGGTGGCTCGTGGATCTCGTGCGGTAATGAGGCCTTGAAAAGTGCCCGTTATGCGTTTCGGCGTCACTTTTTCCAGCATGCCGGGTTTCGCTATGTGGTCGCGCAAGCGCCTGTCGAACTGCCTTCGTCCCATTATGAAACTGACAAGCTGCTCTCGGAGTATGCCGAATTCCATTATGGTGAAAACTATTTTGGTGTGGCCAATTTCCCCGCCACTTTGGCGCAAATAGGCATTGCAGCCATGGCTGGCAAACCCGCCCGCAAGGCGCTCGATTTGGGTTGCGCCAGCGGTCGCGCGAGCTTTGAGCTGGCCAAACATTTCGATGCGGTGACGGGTATCGATTTTTCAACCCGCTTCATCGGGCAGGGGGTGCAACTGGCCGAGCACGGTGTGCTGCGTTACACCTTGGCTGATGAGGGTGAGCTGGTCTTTTATCAGGAGCGCACACTGAGTGGATTGGGGCTGGAGTTGCAGCGCCACAAAGTGAATTTTTTGCAAGGAGATGCGTGCAATCTGAAGCCGATTTTTGCTGACTACGACTTTATTCTTGCGGCCAACTTGATAGACCGTTTGTACGATCCGGCAAAATTGCTCAGTACGATCCACTCTCGCTTGAATATAGGTGGTTTGTTGATGATCACCTCACCTTATACCTGGCTGCCAGAGCACACACCCAAAGAAGCTTGGCTGGGTGGCTTTAAGCGTGATGGAGAGAGTGTCAGCACACTTGATGGTCTGCACCAAATTTTGGGTCAGCATTTCAAGCTTTTGCAAGGGCCACAGTCAGTGCCATTTGTGATTCGTGAAACCCGACGCAAATTTCAGCACACTTTGTCTGAGGTGACCATTTGGGAGCGTGTGGCCTGATCAATGCAACTTCATTGTTAAGCTAACGCCGTGACGACACGGCAATGCCGCCCACGATCAAAACAAAGGCCATCGCATGGTACAGGTGAGGTGTTTCACCCAGAAAAGCGCTTGACAGCAAGGCTGTGAACAGGGGTGTCAGGTTGATGAAAAAGCCGGCCATATTCGGGCCAGACCGAGCGACACCGGCTCCCCAGGCGCGGTAAGCCAGTAGGGCAGGGCCAATCGCGACAAACAGCAACGCGCCTAGCAGCGGCCAACTGGCTTGTAGTCTGCCAAAACCAAGGCTCCATTCAGCCCCGGCAAACAAGCCTGACCAGACCAGTCCCAAACCAATTTGGGCCAGCAAAAACTCGGCCCAATTGCGCCTGATTTCTGGGGGCTCGGTGGTCGGGTGGGCCAGCATCCAGCTGTAATATGCCCATCCAGCCGAGGCCAGCAAGATGTAGATGTCGCCTGGCACCAAGCGCACTTGCAGCAACACGTCAAGCTGTCCCCGACCGAGCACAAGCAACACACCACTGATGGACAGAACAGCACCCAACCATTGCCGTGCACTGATGGAGATACCGAAAAACAGCTGACCGATCAGCAGCATCCACACTGGCGTAATCGATCCCACCAGCGTGACGTTGATCGGGGTCGATGTGTTGAGCGATAAATATAGCAAGGCGTTATAGCCGCCAATGCTGAGAAAACTCAATGCTGCGAAACGATTCCAGCTTGACCACAAAGGACTTTTCCGACGAAACACAGGTGCTGCCAGCGGCAATAACAGCACAAAAGCGATGCTCCAGCGCAGCAGATTGAGTGTCATGGGTGACACCATCTGACTCAGCAAACGACCTACTACGGCATTGCCTGCCCACATGATCGGAGGCAGCGTGAGCAGCAGGGCGGCGGAGAGGGAAAGTTTTCTGTGCATGGGGAATTAATGTATCAGCCCATCTCGTGTGATGGTTTCGTGGGGGTGCAATTCGACGTGGTGAGTGCGAGTCGGTGCTGCGTAAGGCAATGTCACCGTACGTTGGCAACACCTCAGCGTTCTTGATGAATCAGTCGGGCAATGCGTTTTGCTACGTGTCCCCCGACCGCTGTGCGGTCTCCGCCTTGACCTCCGCAAAACGCATCACCCGACTGATTTGACGCGGCGGTGCGTTGGCTGGCGGGGAAAATTCACAAACCTGCTAACTTACCCTAACCGCTCTCATAATCAGAGCGTCATGTGCTTTATGGACGGGCACTGGAGGGGTAATACGCTTATAAGTAGTAGAAGCAACAATCGCACCGATTTCAAGCAGTAGCCAGCGCAAATGCGGCCACCGGAACTGACCGTTTGACAGCCACTGACTTGCGCAGCGTTTTGATTCGTTCAATTTCGTGCAGCGTTTGTGCGGAAAAATACGACTCGCCACAAGTCGGGCACGACCACATCGGGATCGACTCCACCAGCAGCAGCGCCGCACCTTTGTCAAAACTGCGGGTGACGTGCTTGAGTTGGACGGCGCTGCTGCCGCAGTGCTCGCAATGGTGCTCAGCCGAGGTAACAGGTGATGACGATAAGTTTGCCGCTGAAGCCAGCTTTGACGTCCGCTTGGGCTGACTCGCCGTCAAGGGTGATGCCGTCGATGACGTACTTGACTTCGCGGGTTTGGCTGTCGCGCTGGCGGGCGACGATTTGGCCGGTGAGGATGATGTTTTCAAGGTCGAGGATAGTAAGGTTGTCATCTTCAAGCTCTTCGGTTGCGTGGGTGGATATCGGTAGTCATGGCTTGCGGCGGCGCTGATGTGGCAGGCATCGCAGTCGGATATTTAGCATCTGGCAGCACCAACAAGGCAAGCAGACAAATCACGGGTGACAACAGGAGCCAAAGGAAGCCCCATCCCATACCGCTACGCCCGCGCTTAGACGCAAGCCGACCGACCAATATTGAACACGGCAACCACACTAAGAAAAATAAAAGCAGTATTTCCACAATGTCCTCTCCCAATTTTTGAAGCTAAGTCATTAATCGCAAGTCCTACGCTTATATTCCATATGAATCGCCTGTAATGCTTACCAAATAAGCGTAAGGCGCTATCATTTTAAAATTTGAGAAATAGAAAAATTTCCGTTATTGCTCTACAAATCCGTTCTATTTCAGCAGCGAAAGCAAATCAGGTGCAGGTTGTATCGCTGCTTCACCAACAGATCGTGCCGCCTCCCAGTCGCCATAAGTCTGACCATTGAATTTCCAAACCTGTGGCCCAGTCACACAGCCACCGCCGACAACACTTGCTTTTCAAGCAACACGGCACGCCGTGCCTTGGCACTCTTTGGTAGCGCGTTAGCTTCTTGCAGCCTTGCTTTTGACCCGGCTTTCACGACCCACTCACCGGTTGAGCCCGACACAATGGCTGTGGCGTCAAAGTCGCCACCAACGTAACGAAATGGCGGGCTGTCGTTGTCGGTTGCTGCCGCTTCGCTCTGAGCGTTGGACTGTGGGCTTAGTTTGCCGCTGGTAACTTTGAACAGGTCAAAACCCAGTGCGCTGGTCAGTGTTTTGGTTTGGTCAACAAATTCCAGCATGGCACATTCGTCAGGCTTTCGTCTTTGCTGACAAAGGCGATGGTGTCAATCCAGAAGTCTTTGGTATCAACCGTGGTATGACGTTTTAAACGCTCGGCTACGTCTTCAGACTCGCCCACGTAGGCGATCCGGTCGCCTTCCACATTTTCACCAAGCAGTAAATACACACCGGGGCGGGCAATTTCTTTGAACTCGGTTCGCACACGAACCAACTGGCTGCGTTTGAAAGCGATGGCGTGGATGGTTGACATGGCAATTTGCGCAGACCGCACGCCGTCTGTCTCGCCGTCAAGCAGGAAGATATTGATAGAGCGCGCTTTGCTGGTCGTAGCCATGATTTGATTGCTCCCAAAGATGGCATTGGGCCAACAAAACCCTCTTATCCAAACCGTACTCCATGAATTCAACCGACATCGAAATACCTCCGTGCGTTTCCCAAGCATCACCATTCTTGATGAATCAGCCGGGCGATGCGCTTTGCTATGGGATAGGGGTAGGCGCGGTGATTGGGTCATGTGACCGGCTTTGGGGGCAAAGGCGCACGCAGCCTGTCGCTGGTATTCCGAGCGGTCTTGCTCGTGCGTGTTTTGACCCCAAAACCGCATGCGCATGACCCTGTCGCCGTGCCGGGTTGAAAACCTTGTTTTTCTGAGATGCAAAACCACACCACGTTGATTCGCACCCGTTTCGTGGCACCATTGCGCTATTGAACAACTATTCTGGAGACCTTCAACATGACTTCATTCCTGACGCGAGCCATCCGAATCGACCAAGCCGGTGGTGCTGAGCAACTCAAAATGGTGCAACTGGTGGTGGGCGAGCCTGGCGCTGGAGAAGTGCGCATTCGCCATCATGCGGTGGGTTTGAACTTTATCGATGTGTACCAGCGTAGCGGCTTGTACCCGCTGCCCATGCCGCTGCAATTGGGCATGGAAGCCGCTGGTGTGATCGAAGCCGTGGGCGAGGGCGTAACGCATCTGCAAGTGGGTGACCGTGCTGCTTATGCCAGTCAGCCACCGGGTAGCTATTGTGATGTGCGGGTGATGCCTGCCAAATGTGTCTGCAAGTTGCCTGATGCCATCAGTTTCGAGGTCGGCGCGGCCATGATGCTCAAGGGTTTGACGGCGCAATACCTGCTCAAACGCACGCAACCTCAGGGTGGTTTGCATCTGGGCGACTTTGTGCTGTTTCACGCGGCTGCCGGTGGCGTTGGTCTGATTGCTTGCCAATGGGCACGCGCGATGGGTTTGCAATTGATTGGCACCGCCGGCTCAGATGCCAAATGTGCACTGGCCAAAGAAAACGGTGCGGCTTTTGTCATTAACTACAGCAGCGAAGACTTTTTGGCGCGCGTGAAAGAAATCACCGGTGGCAAAGGCGTCAAGGCGGTGTACGACTCGGTGGGCAAAGACACCTGGGACAAATCACTCGATTGTCTGGCTCCGTTTGGTCTGATGGCCAGTTTTGGCAATGCCTCTGGCCCGGTGGCACCCTTTGCACCGGGTTTGCTGGGCCCCAAAGGCTCGCTCTATCTGACGCGCCAAACCCTGTTCACCCACATTTCGACCCGCGAAAGCACCCAGGCCATGGCCGATGACTTGTTTGACATAGTGACCAGCGGCAAGGTCAAAATCAACATCGACCAGCGCTACAAACTTGAAGACGTGCAACAAGCGCACCGCGACCTTGAAGCCCGTAAAACAACCGGTTGCACGGTGCTAACGCTTTGAGTGATTTTGGCCTCTTGCGCATATCTGGCAAGCATTGACAGCTGTTGAATAAATAGCACAATAATCCCCCGTGGATGTTCAGTAACAAGGAGTCATCAAAATGCCTATGAATCAACAAATTCTTCTGGAAAGCCGCCCGGAGTCTGCTGCCACGCTGACTAATTTCAAGTTGGTGAGTGTGGCTATAGCGCCTTTGCTGGATGGGCAAGTGCTGGTGCTGCACCACTTCTTAAGTCTCGACCCCTATATGCGTGGCCGCATGAACGAGGGCAAGAGCTACGCGGCGGCTCAGGTCTTGGGCGAAGTCATGATAGGCGGCACGGCAGGTGTGGTGATGGCGTCGCGTCATCCCAAATTTTTTGTGGGCGACACGGTGGTGGGTATGGGTGGTTGGCAAGAATACAGTGTGGTTAACGCCAGTGAACCCGGGGCTTTGCGCAAAGTCGATATCTCGCATATTCCGCTAAGCGCTTATTTGGGCGCAGTCGGCATGCCGGGTGTGACGGCTTGGTATGGGCTGGTCAAAATCATTGAGCCCAAAGCAGGTGAAACCATGTTGGTGAGTGCGGCCACAGGTGCTGTCGGCAGTGCGTTTGGCGCACTTGCCAAGGCGCGAGGTTGTCGTGTGGTGGGTATTGCAGGTGGGCCAGATAAGTGTGCTTATGCCGTAGATGAGTTGGGCTTTGATGCTTGCATTGACTATAAATTGCATGCCGATGCTGGTGCCTTGTCCAAAGCACTCAAGGGCGCTTGTCCAAACGGCATTGACGGCTATTTTGAAAATGTCGGCGGCATGGTGCTCGATGCTGTGCTGAGTCGCATGAACGCGTTTGGCCGCATTGCAGTTTGCGGCATGATTGCTGGCTACGATGGTGCGCCATTGCCTTTGGCCTATCCAGCGCTGATTTTGGTGAGTCGACTCAAGGTTCAGGGTTTTATCGTCAGTGAACACATGGAGGTTTGGCCTGAAGCGCTGAAAGAACTCGGCACTTTGGTGGCTACTGGCAAATTGCGCGCACGTGAATCCATAGCGCAAGGCATTGCTTCAGCCCCCGAAGCATTTTTGGGCTTGCTCAAAGGTAAAAACTTTGGCAAACAGCTGGTCAAACTCATATGACTTTCAAACTTTGGTCGATTGGCACGGCAGCACCGTGGGAGACCAGTGCGGTGGTGTGGCGCTTGTTGGCTTTTGATGATATGCGTGTGGATGTGCTTTATGAAGTATTGCGCCTGCGCAGTGAGGTTTTTGTGCTTGAGCAGCGCTGCATTTTTCAGGACATGGACGGCGCCGACAGCAAAGCCATGCACTTATTGGGTGTGCAACATAGTGAGTTGCAGGCTTATGCCAGGTGTATGCCGGCCGGGTCTAAGTTTGCTGAGGCCAGTTTTGGCCGTGTTCTGACACGGCCTAGCGCGCGCGGCACGGGTCTGGGGCATGCACTGATAGAGCAGGCGATAGCAGCCATCCGTCAGCTTTGGGGGCCACAGCCGATCCGCATTGGTGCGCAGACACAACTGGCTGACTTTTATGCCAAACACGGCTTTCAGGATGTGCAGCACACCTTTATGGAAGACGGTATTGCGCATTTGGAAATGGTGCGGCCGGCCTGATCCTTTGAATGAGTGAAATTCAATGCTTGATTTGAAAAACAAAACCGCAGTGCTGACCGGCGCGGGTTCTGGGTTCGGCCTTGAATGTGCTCGTTTAGGTGCCCAATTGGGCATGCGATTGGTGCTTGCCGATGTGCAACAAGACGCACTGGATGCTGCTGCGACTGAGGCGCGTGCCTTGGGTGCCGACGTGTTGGCGCTCAAGGTCGATGTGTCTCAGGCCGGCCAGGTGGAAGACCTGGGCTTGGCTACCTTGGCGCGTTTTGGTGCGCCACATCTGGTTTTCAATAATGCCGGGGTAGCCAGTGGTGGCCTAGTTTGGGAAAACTCGGCTGCCGATTGGGCTTGGGTGCTGGGGGTGAATCTGATGGGTGTCGCGCATGGTGTGCGTGTTTTCACGCCGATGATGCTGGCCGCTGCCAAAGCAGACCCGAGCTACCGTGGCCACATTGTGAATACGGCCAGCATGGCTGGTTTGCTGAATGCACCCAATATGGGGGTTTATAACGCCAGCAAGCATGCCGTTGTGAGTTTGAGTGAAACCTTGTACCAGGATCTGGCACTGGTAACCGAGCAGGTCAGTGCTTCGGTGCTGTGCCCCTATTTTGTGCCGACGGGCATTAGTCAAAGCCAGCGCAATCGCCCCGAAGTTGCACACGGTGGGGTTGGGGCAATGACACAGAGCCAACTCATTAGTCAGACCATGAGTGAGAAAGCCGTTAATTCAGGCAAAGTTACAGCAGCAGAGGTGGCGCAAATGGTTTTTGACGCGGTTGCTGCGGGTCAGTTTTATATTTTCAGTCATCCCAAAATGTTGGACGGGGTGCAGAGCCGCATGCACGATGTGCTGCAAGGTCGCTCGCCGAGTGACCCGTTTGCCCACAAACCACAAATTGGGCAGGCGTTGCGCTCGGCACTGCGAACAAATTGATGCTTTATTCCATTTCCATATCAATACGACATGTTGTTGCTTCGCCTTGCCCTCCCACAGGCATCGATAGATGGCTTGGGACACGCGTTAGCACTGTCTGCGGCTTCGCGCCTAATG
>CAIYYA010000298.1 GCA_903930255.1 uncultured beta proteobacterium | reverse complement strand
ATGCACCTGCTGCAGTCAGGTGTGCCCTTCAACGTCATCGCCCTGTGGCTCGGCCATGAGAATGTGAACACAACGCACCAATACGTAGAGGCTGACCTGAGCATGAAGGAAAAGGCCCTCGGAAACATCGAGGAACCGGATACGAAACTCAAACGCTTTCGCGCTTCGGACTCACTGATGAGGTTCCTGGAGGGGCTGTGACTATGTGAAGCTGTCATCGGCCCTTGCTGCCGTCCGCTACAGGGGGCTTGACGGCGACAATTTACCTGCCTATACATATTCACGTTCTACGCATAGTCGCTGCTATGCATATATATGCATAGCACTGAAAAGCGCCATCAATTCCAATCCAACCCCCGCCACCTGTTCCAGTGGAAACCTGGCTACTGTTCCTGTCCAAACCCTACAAACAACTGCGAGTTGGACTGCGCCCTTGATCGTCGCTTAAAGACCCATTGCCGTCAGCCAGTATTCCGAAATGCCTCAGCGATACCGGCCGTTCAGACCTGCATTTGAAGGTCGGCAATGTCGCGTTGATTTCGATGATCGTGGCACCTCCAATCGACCACAACCGGGTGCACACGGGTGGCAGCTTCCGGGCAATAGAAAGATTTGCAATGCCGAGGTTCCATAAAGCTGCCGTTCAGTTGACCACGACAGATCCATATGGCCGACATTGGCGGCGGCAAAGTCTAAGACAGGACTGCAGCGATTGCTGCCCTTCGCCGCGAGCGAGGATTTTCTGTCGAGTTCTCCATACCGGTCGTTCCGGTCGCAGATCCAATTCCAGCATCCGACCACCCCGACATCTCCGTAGCAGTCATCCACAGATTGCATATTTCAGCCCATCGTGGACGATAACAACTGGCAGGTTGCCATGCGTCAACGATTTGGCCAAGCGCGCACTACAAACGTCCAGCTAGGTGTTTCGCTACGCCATCGCGCATGGTGGGATGGCCAAGCGCAATCCGGCAACTGACATCAAACCCAGCGATGTTTTGGCTTCTCGTCAAAAAATGAACCTTGCGCGCATTGACAGTAAAGAGTTGTCCGATTTGTTGCGGCATATCGGGGCTACCAAGGTGCTGCGATTACTCGGCTGGCCATGAAGCTGATGGCGCTGACCTTTGTAGGAACCACTGAGCTTATTGCGGCAAGGTGGTCGGAGTTTGACATTGCTCTTTCTCTTTCTTCCCCATTGTTGCCACCTTCTGCCACCCGAGCAGAAAAAATTGCACTTTGGTAAACAATGTTTCGCAAATATTGATTACCTTGATTTTGCAATCGAAAAGTCAAACATTTGACTAAAATATATAAATGAGTATTCATCAATTGCAAGTCGTCTATCAAATAGAGCAGGATCGAATTCTGGTCAGACTCAATACGCTGACCGGTGAAGAGTTTCGTGTGTCGCTGACTCGCAGGATGATGAAGAAACTGTTTCCGCACTTGGTACGTAAATCAACACAAGTGGGTACTTCAAAATTTCAAGAGCCAAGTCACGATGGCGCGAACGTCAAAGCACTGGAGCAGTTCAAAAAACAAGAACTACTGAAGTTGGGAGACTTCCAAAAGCCTTTCAGTCATCAAGTCTCAGTTTTCCCGATAGGAGAACAGCCTTTGCTGGCTACTACCGTTCACCTTAATCAACAAGAGGACGGATCACTGAAAATTAGATTTGAAGAAAAAATACTCAATCCAAGCGAAATACGGAACGTTGAAGTCACTATGAATATAGATTTACTTAAGGGTTTCATGCATCTGCTTGATGCTGCACTTCAAGAATCCGATTGGGGCGCCTTACAGACTGTTGACGATGAGGTGGCCAAAAATCTGCTGGACGATGCATTTTTGAATAATAAGCCAAAGTATCTGAACTGAAGGTTAAGAATCGAGGTCTAGAGTAATCAATCTTCCTATGACGAATGATGCACTCGCGTCGACAGTACTGATCCTGGCTTGGTTGATCGTAATTCGGTTGACCCGTTATTCAAAGTGGCAGGTTGCATTAATTAGTGCCTGGCAGAAAACCCCCTATTTGCGTGGACGCTGAAAAATGACAATTGTCTGTCAATCAGTATGTGTGTCGTGTCTTTTTTGTCGCTCATTTCAACGCCATTGCAGTTGGTATGCGTGTAGCGTAAATTCAAACGCAAGTTTGGGCAAGCGGTGCGTTGCCAATTTCAGTCGAAATCCAATTGTTGTCGTGTCATCAAAGAAGCCCAAGTCTTCAGCAGTTTTTGTACAAGCTATCTATTGCTCCCGATTCGGGTGTGATGGCGCAACAAGTAGTTCTTTGCGATGAAGAATGGGAGGGTTCAGTGAACTTGTATAGGTACGGAAGGTCGGTAAATCAACACAACCCGGTGCAAATGTCCAACTTGCGTAGAGCTCAGGAAAAGGGACTTCATCAAAATCCGCATATGACAATAGCGAAAGGCGGCCTGATCATGCATTTAGCTTGCAAACATTGGGAGTAAATTCGCCTTCCTGATGAATGGCCGCAAGCGCCTGCGTGACTCGAATACGGTCTGCGGCAGACTCCAATTCATTTAGGTAAGCTAAACCGAGATTGTCCATTAGAGTTTTTCACGCTGGTTTGAGGGAGACGGGCTCACCCGCGTGGGCCCACAAGCCCTCGAACCAATGTCTGCGTTGCCGCGCCACCGCCAAGCGCAGCGTTGGCATGTCCGGTTTTACCTT
>CAIYYA010000297.1 GCA_903930255.1 uncultured beta proteobacterium | reverse complement strand
GTCTGGTAGGCTCACCGAGCATATGTCCCCGGCAATCCAAGCGACGCTATCAGCTGCGGAAGCTAGTCTTGTGCGCGCAACCTCCAAGGCACTGGCCGACAAGTCCAATACCGTTACGTTTTTGAAGCCACTACTCAGTAGGTCGTCAACCAGAGTTGAAGCACCACCACCGACATCAATGATGTTGGCGTCCAGTGACGTCCCAACAGAACGGATGAGTTCAAGTGACCGCGTTGCGTGCTCCTGAAACCAGCTGACTGCGTCCGGTTGCTTGGTCTGATAAACCTTTTCCCAGTGTTCCTTGGGGTTCTGCATTGCCCTTCTCCTTGATTGGGGTACCGAATTTGCACGGATCTTGTTACCGAAGCTCAATGCACGTGCCTGTGATGAATGTCGGGGTAGTGCGGGTGGCTGTGCTTGATGGGGATGTGCGTATGCGGGTGACTATGGTTCCTGCTTTCACCCCCAGCAAGATCATGTGCATGTTGATGGTGCTCATCGTGAAAGTGTTCGTGCTCGTGTTCCACAACTTCATGCAAATGCTCATGGACGTGGTGCTCTGAGAGATGCAGACATACTCCCACACCCATCAACACCGCTGCAATCCAGAATGCCAGAGATGTCGTTTCGGAGAAAACAAACAGTGCCACTGCCGCCCCAAGGAACGGCGCAGTTGAGAAATAGGCGCCCGTGCGTGCGGTACCCAAACCGCGCAAAGCCAGTACAAACAGCACGAGGCTGATCCCGTAGCCCATCAGGCCCACGGCCATGGTTGCAGACAATGTCGCAATGTTCGGCAATTCTGCATCCATATTGAGCGCCCGCGCGGTATTCACTGACCCTGCAATCAGCCCCTTGATGCCCGCAATGAAAAGCGCATCTGAAGCAGACACCTTGCGTGTGAGGTTGTTGTCTATGGCCCAGCATAAACAGGCCAATCCTACTAACACGGGTCCACTGAAACGGGCTTGAACCGGAGAATCGGTCGGCCAACCCAGTGCGACACCACCCGCCACGATGGCGAGCATGCCCCACACGATGCGCCGGTCAGCATTTTCCTTGAACACCATCCAGGCAATGATCGCTGTCAGCACGGCCTCCAGATTCAACAAAAGAGACGCGGTTGTGCCGCTGGTGGACATCAACCCAAACATCAGGAGCACAGGTCCAATCACGCCGCCGAAGAAAATGGCTCCCAGAAGCCAAGGCCATTCATTGCCAGGGAGACCTGGCGTTTTGAGTCCACCATCTCGGATAAGGCGCACCAGTGTCAATCCTATGCCGCTACCTAGGTAGAGAAGTCCTGCCAACAGCACCGGCGGCATGTCACCGGTCAGCAGCTTTGCAAATGGTGTGCTTGCACCAAAAAGTGCAGCTGCAGCTAGCGCATAGAGGACACTTCTATTCATACTGGGCTTTCAGCTTCAACCTCTATTGAAAACATCTAATCCACACACCAAAGGCAACAGCAAGGCTGTGATTGACCAGCGTAGCAACCGCAACACCTTGCAGCCAAGCAGTCACCTCAACCACTTGGCACGTTCCACGGTTACGCCGCCTTCGCCTGAAACCTCGGAACAATCACCGATCCAACGTTTGTCGCTTCCTGCCACGTCTTGGATGACCTTTGGGGGCACCCCATAGTTTGCGTGGATTTTTTTCTAAAAAGTCCCACTGCACGGCCAGGTTGAATGCCCGACGCATGAACTTAATGGGGTGGTAAGCCCAGGCCGGACTGATTTTTTCCTTTCCCATCAAATCGACATGG
>CAIYYA010000296.1 GCA_903930255.1 uncultured beta proteobacterium | reverse complement strand
CAGGCGCGCACCAGGTGGTCACTGGCGGCCTTGCTGGCGCTGTAGGGGCTGTTGGGCTCAATGTGGTTCGACTCGGTAAAGGCCGGGTCGTCTTTGCCAAGGGAGCCATAGACTTCGTCGGTGGACACATGCAAAAAGCGGAAGGCATCCTTGTCAGCAGCTGCCAGCGTAGACCAGTATCCGCGCACCGCTTCAAGCAGGTTGAAGGTGCCAACGATGTTGGTCTGGATAAATTCACCAGGGCCGTGGATAGAGCGGTCCACATGGCTTTCAGCGGCAAAGTTGATGACAGCGCGCGGTGAGTGGGTGCTGAGAAGTTGTGCCACCAACTCGCGGTCGCCAATGTCGCCGTGCACCAGGGTGTGACGGGCATCACCTAGCAGGCTTATCAGGGTTTCGGGGTTGCCCGCGTAGGTGAGTTTGTCCAAGTTGATCACTGGTTCGTCGTTTTGAGCCAGCCAGTCGAGAACAAAATTGGCGCCAATAAAGCCAGCGCCGCCAGTAACCAGAATCATGGTGTTTTTCCCTTAGACAAAATAAATGCAGAGTGTGATTCTATGGCGCGCTGTGCCAGTTTTTTATGTCGGGCGCGTATACTGAACTTGCTTGAAAACATCCCCTACCGAATGAAGTCGATTACCGATCAAACCCAGACCGCCAACATCCAGTTGTTGGATCGGTTTTATGGCATTTTTTTGCTGCTTTGCGGGTTTTTCTTGACGATCGGTGTGCCGTTTGTGTTTCACCGAAAGCTGATATCGGCGATTTTGACGGTGTTGATGGTGTTTCTCATTCTGGGCGCTCGGCGCATCAGCCGCAATGGGCAGCCGCAAAAGTCGCTGATTTTGTTTTCGATCGGGCTTTGGCTGGTCTTGGTGTATTTGATTTACGCGGGTTTACCGCCCTGGTCGGCCGCAACGGCGCTGGCGCTTTCAGTCATTTTGTCGGTCGTGGTGAATTTGCGCACGGGTCTGGTGTTTTGCATCAGTTATTTTGTTGCGTGGTTACTCTATCTTGTGCTGAATGCCGTTGGGCTGGCACCTGCGCCTTACTTTACCGGGGTTGCGCTGACGGGCTGGTTTATTGGCGTTGTCTCGGTTTGGTTGGTGCTATTACCGATTCCCAAACTCATTCAAGACCTGCGGCGCGCGGTCTCGTTGCAGCAGGCGGTGCTCGAATCGGCCACCGATGCCATGCTGGTGCTCAATGGCTCGGGTCAGGTTGACACCTACAACCAACGTTTTGTTGATTTTTGGAAAATTCCCCAAGCCGTGGTAAACCGCAATTCGGGTAAAGAACTTTTGCGCTATTGCCTCAACCAGCTTGAAGAGCGTGAGGCCGCCAAACAAAGGGTGCGCGAGATCAATGTGCAGGTGCGCTTGAATAGCTTTGACCGCTTAAAGTTAATCGATGGTCGCTCACTGGAGCGCTACTCGCAACCCCACTTGGTGGACGGTGAAGTGGTGGGGCGGGTTTGGAGTTTTCGCGATATCACCCTGCGCTTGAAGGCCGAGGCTGAGCTTCAGCAATACCAACAGCATCTCGAAGCCCAGGTAGCACTGCGCGAAGAGTCTGAAAAAAGCTTGCGTTTTGCACTGGAGGCGGCGCGCCTGTGGGATTGGCGCTGGGATATTGCGACCGATCAAACCAGTTGGGGCAAAGATCTGCAGGCTCTGTTGGGCCCCAAGCCACCAACTGGCTACCCGGATTTTCGTGACATGGTGCTGCCAGACGATCGCCCGGCTTTTTTGTCGGCAGGGCGTGAAGCCATGCACAACAAAGGCATCTACAACGCCCAGTTTCGTGTTCAGCGCACCGACGCTGAGGTGCGCTGGCTGTTAGCCCGTGGGCGCGCCATCCTCGACACAGCAGAAAATTTAGTGGCGATTGTGGGTGTGACGCAAGACATCACCGAGCTGCAGCAAGCCACCCAGGCGGCCAAAGCCGCCAACCTCGCCAAGAGTCGATTCTTGGCCACCATGAGCCATGAAATCCGCACACCCATGAACGGTATTTTGGGCATGGCGCAGATGCTGGTGGTGACTAGCCAGGCGGGTAGCGAGCAGCGCAATTTTGCCCGCACTATTTTAAATTCGGGTCAAACCCTGCTGACTTTGCTCAACGATATTCTCGATTTGTCGAAGGTCGAAGCCGGCAAAATTGAGCTCGAACGCAGTGTTTTTAATCCGACCCAACTAGTGGAAGAAACCGCTGCTTTGTTTCATGCTGCCGCCGTTGCCAAGGGTTTGACGCTTGAGTCATGTGCCCATCTGAGCCTTGAGCAGCGCTATGTCGGCGATGTGCATCGCTTGCGCCAGATGCTCTCGAATCTGAGCGGAAACGCCATCAAGTTCACTGTCAGCGGCAAAATAGGCCTGGCTGTGCGGGAAATCGAACGCGACGATGTTTCGGGTGTGCTCGAGTTTTCAGTCGAAGACAGTGGCATCGGCATCGCCGAAGACAAGCTGGCTGACTTGTTTCAACCGTTTTCGCAGGCGGACAGTTCGACCACTCGTCAATTTGGCGGCAGCGGGTTGGGGCTTTCGATTGTGCGCAGTCTGGCTGACTTGATGGGCGGCGAGTCTGGCGTGCAAAGCGAACAGGGCAAGGGCTCGCGCTTTTGGTTTCGGGTGCGCCTGGCGCTGTTGCAAGTGGGGCAAAACACACGTCAGTCTGATCGCGGGAGTGTTGCTGTCGAGCTTGCCCACGAGAGCACAGGTCGTTTGCAAGGGCATGTTTTGGTGGCAGAAGACAACCCGATCAATTGCATGGTGGTCAAGGCACTGCTAACGCAGTTGGGCTTGACAGCACGCGTGGTTGGCGATGGACAGCAGGCGCTTGATGCGTTCATGCAGCACGAGACGTTTGACGTGGTGCTGATGGATTTGCAAATGCCTGTGATGGATGGCTACGAAGCAACGCAGCGCATACGCCAGTGGGAGTCCGCCAACGCCCAACCTGCCACGGCCATTATTGCCCTGACCGCCGACGCTTTTGAAGAAGACCGCAAACGCTGTTTGAGTGTGGGTATGAACGACTTTTTGACCAAACCCATTGCCATCGATGCCTTGCGACTGGCGTTGGCAAACTATGTGTCAATGAGCCTGGCCTGATTCCAGTTCTTCTGACAAGGCCAGCCACTGTTCTTCGAGGGTCTGAAGTTCTTCGTTCACCGCCTTGAGGCGTTTGCCTTGGTTGGCAAAATCGGATGGCGGTGGCGATTGCGACAAATGCCCCTCGATCGCAGCACCTTCGCCATTGAGTGTGGCGATGCGTGCTTCAATGTCGGCAAGTTTGCGTTTCAGTGAGCCCGAGGGCGCGGGTTTGTGCTTGACCTTGGCCAGCGCCGCAGCGGCTTCGACCTGGGCTTTGCGCTCGGCTTTGGCTGCAGCGCTGCTGGCTTCTTTGATGGCTTCGCGCTGGCGTTTGGCTTCGTCGAGCAGGTAGCGCTGGTAGTCGTCCAGGTCGCCGTCAAAGGGTTCGATGCCGCCGCGCGACACCAGCCAAAACTCATCACACACCGAGCGCAGCAAAGCACGGTCGTGGCTGACCAGCATCAGCGTGCCTTCAAATTCATTCAGCGCCATGGCCAGCGCCTCACGCGTGGCCAAATCAAGGTGGTTGGTGGGCTCGTCCATCAGCAGCAAATTGGGTCGCTGCCAGACCATCATGCATAAGACCAGACGGGCCTTTTCACCGCCACTCATGCTGCCCACAGCTTGCTTGACCATGTCGCCGCTGAAGTTAAAGGTGCCCAAAAAGCTGCGCAGGTCTTGCTCGCGCGTGGCCTGACCGGCGATTTTGCCCGCACCTGTCATGTCTTTAACCAGGCGGATCATGTGTTCCAGCGGGGTGTCGGCAGGGCGCAACACGTCGAGCTCTTGCTGGGCAAAGTAGCCAATGTTCAGGCCTTTGCCTTCGGTGATTTCGCCACGGATCGCCTGCAGGTCGCGTGCAATGGTTTTCACCACGGTCGATTTGCCTTGCCCGTTGGCGCCCAAAATGCCGATGCGTTGGCCTGCCAGCACCGATTTGCTGACGTTATGCACGATCACGGTCGGTGGCGTGCCTTCGGGCGAGCCTTCGGGTGGCGGGTAGCCAAAGCTCACACCGCTCATGGACAGCATGGGGTTGGGCAAATTGGCCGGTTCCTTGAATTCGAAGGTGAAGTCGGCTTCGGCCAGCAGCGGGGCCACTTTTTCCATGCGGTCCAGCGCCTTGACCCGGCTTTGGGCCTGCTTGGCTTTGCTGGCCTGGGCTTTGAAGCGGGCAATGAACTTTTGCAGGTGGGCAATTT
>CAIYYA010000295.1 GCA_903930255.1 uncultured beta proteobacterium | reverse complement strand
GATGTCGGCGATGCTGATGTCGGCGGCAGAGAGAAAGTTGCAAATTTCTTTGCGGCCTTCTGCCTGCTTGAGCATCTGGATAGACACCTGAGGACTGAGCTGGGCTTGCTCATTGAAGATGACCAGTCGACTCGTGAACCAGTCGAACACCGCGCGCAAGGCTTCGCTATTGAGTTGCACAGCCATTGACAGGAACAATGCGTTCGGTCGGGTCGCTCCTTCCCACAGGTTCTTGGGACCTTTAAGACCAGGGCCAAATTCGTAGACATCTTTTCCGGTACCTGTGTTGAAGTGGCGCGTGAACCAGCGCTGGGGCTTGAAAGCCTTGTAAACCAGCAAATGCTCACTCACGATGCGCTGTGCGGTCATGGCAAATCCATACTGGTAACGCACACCATCAATCAGGAAAGTTACTTCGAACTCGCTGGGCTGACTGGCAGAATTGGCATCGAGTCGGAATGGCTGCACTGCAAAGGTCTGGCCAGGTTGGATCGCCGTCGCCGACTCAGTCACCACGCCACGCATATATTGCAGCGCTTTGATGAGATTGGATTTGCCGCTCGCGTTTGCGCCATACACCACCGCACTGCGCAGCAGAGTCGGGGCAGCGCTGATGCCTGTTGCTTGTGTATGGGTGTCCTGCAGGGTCTTATCCTTGGATGCAACAAGACTCAACACCTGTTCGTCGCGCAGGCTTCGGAAGTTCTTAACGCGGAACTCTATCAGCATTGAATTCACCTTGATACATGATAATAAATCAACATTTTGCAATAGTAACGCAAAATATCAAGTTATTAGCATACTAAGGCTATGTTTTTAGATGTTCAGGAAGGCAACGTCGCCTAACCACCAACCGCTGACCGACACTCCAATCAATTCGAGTGCCCTCCTTAACTCGAAGGTGAGCTTAGGTTGAAAATTTCTTTTCGCAGAATTCAGGGTTCATCACTGCGATCAATCAGTTCCAGTTTGAATTGCCAACCTTCAAATGTCATCAGCATCTGCCCCAATTCTTCCCAAGTGACCTCTTTGCCATCAATCACCAGTAGCGGCGTACGTTCGTCGACGGATGGGTCCGATTCAATATGCCCTTGAACCAATTGATCTGCAATTTGAAGTCCGTGCCTGGGATCCTCGCAGAGGTATTTGACAGAAAGTGCCCGCCGTATCTTTTCAACCATGCGCCCCAGAAGAGCAAATAAATCGTCCTCAGGATCGCTAATGATTTGAAACTGGTAGCCAGCGGGAACGCTGTCTTGAAGCTCGAAAGCCTCCAGGGACAGAATGTTTCCCAGCAAACGGGGCACGAAATGGAATTCGCGCGACTGGCCTGTATCGTCAGTCATTGTGATCGGCTCAAGCCGAATGTTCTCGAATTCGTCAAGACCACAGCGTTCGGCGACATCCGCATTAAAGCAAAGGCTGCACAGGTTTCTATATCCACTTTCGATCGAACCATAATGTGTAATGTCATGACTTGGTGTCACGGCACCACAACCGTCACATTGGGTTGTATGCAAGTGCAATCCTTGGTTGGTGAACATGTTGGCTAGCCTGTTTCATCAAAATGCGCGTGAAACCTTGGCTGAAGGGCGGGGTGATTGACTTGCAGAATACGCGATACTGTTCAGGGCAGTTTACTGTTGCAATTTTTCACCAGCGAACCCCCGAGTTGAAGGGCTAGCCCACTGGCGCGCTGAGACTGTCGCAAGATGGCCCGGTGCAAAAGCCCAGACTGGCCCTCAACAAGGGTGAAACTCTCCCGAGCTCTGGTGATGCCGGTATACACCAATTCACGCGTTAGGACCATGGCGCCGCCTTGCGGCAGCACCAGTGCCGTATGCAAAAACTCAGAACCTTGGCTCTTGTGAACAGTCATGGCAAAGGCGGTTTCCACATGCGCTAGGCGGCTCACCCCGACCGAGCGCAGGCTATCACCATCCAAAAAATACACCCGCAAGGCATTGCCCTGGCTGCCAGGCAAAGCAACGCCAACATCACCATTGAAGACCCCCAGTTCAGGGTCATTTCGGGTCACCATCACCGGTCTGCCGGCAAACCATTCACCTCGGGGTTTGAGTAAATGGGCCTCAGCCAGGGCTTGCTGAACGGTTTGATTCAAACTTCGTGTGCCCCAGTCTCCCTCATGCACAGCACAAAGTATCCGAAAGCGATCAAAAGCCACTAAGACAGCCTTGACCCAAGCACTGTGCAAGCTTGTGTCCGATGTTGTCATTTTGGGTCGCACGTTGACCAACTGCAGGTAATCGGCATAACTGGCGGCGGCTGCGGGCCGACCATGCACCGCCAAGCTTAAAACGGTGGCCACGCTCGGGTGAAAGGTGGCTTGAAGCGCCCCCGTTGTGTCGTGGGTAATCAGGTGCTGCGCCTGTTCGCTGTTGCCACTGTTCACGGACAAAGCGAGCTGGCCAATCTGCCCGCCGAAGCGGCGGCTCTTGCGCAGCATCACGGTCTGTTGCGAAAGCGCTGTGGAGCGAGCCTCGGTGGTGAGGAACTCAGCGGGTAGAACCTGCCCAGCCACAAACTGGACGTAACGCGCCGTTTCTGTGCTGTAGCCACCCTTGTCGGCATCACGGCAGAGATCCCCCAGTACGGCGCCGGCCTCTACCGAGGCCAACTGGTCCTTGTCCCCCAACAGAATCAGTTTAGCCCCGGGTGGCATGGCTTGTAGCAAAGCAGACATCATCTCCAGATGAATCATCGAGGCCTCGTCCACAATCAGAATGTCGACATCGAGCAAGTGGCTGGCGTTGAACCTAAACTCCCGCGTGTCCGGGCGTGCTCCAAGTAACCAGTGCATGGTTCTGGCGGCACCCATACGCTTGGTAAACGTGGGCAGATCAAGGTCCGTGCCTAAGCGTGTGCTCAATTCCTGCAGGGATGCATCAATGGACTGGCGCAGTCGAGCGGCAGCCTTGCCGGTTGGCGCCGCCAGGGCCACACGTAGGTGCTGGGGGTCCGCATGCGTGGCGAACAGCAAGGCCAGCAAACGCGCTGCGGTATAGGTTTTCCCGGTCCCCGGCCCACCAGTGATCACCGTTAGGCTTGCGCGCAGGGCAACGGCACAGGCGAGCTTTTGCCAATCGATTTCCAAAACGCTGCCATTTGTGTGATCTGCCGGGTCAAACAAGCGATCCAGCCATTGGCGGGCCAGATCCTCATCGACCGGCTGGCTTGCCGCAGTGCGCTCCAGCACGCTGCGGGCCACCTGGCGCTCATGCAGCCAGTAACGTCGCAAATACAGCAAGGGTTGCGTTGACGTGCCACCCAGCACCAGTGGTTGCCCGTTATCGGGTGCATCTAGTTCATCGTCAATCAGTTGCGTCGTGACCGAGCGAACCAGGTGACTGGATCGCAAGGCCTCCAGCCAGTCATCCAAATGGACGGGCAGGGTGGCCCAAAATTCGGTCAACTCCTCCTGCACAGCCTCGGGCCAGGCCAGAACCTCATTGGGTTGCGACACCAGCACTGCCAAAGGCAGGCAGGTGTGGCCACGTCCCTCCATCTGGGCCAGCAGGGCGGTGCTCACCAGCAGCTCGGGCGGGGCGTTGGGATCGAGTTCGCGCATGAACGCCGCCAGTGCGCTGTCGAGTCGGCGCAACCATCCCTCTTCAGCCCAGCGATGCAGGGTATCCAGTGGGGCTGTGATCTTCACGGCCGTGTCACTCAGATCGGGGGGAGAAATCAAAGTATTCATAGTGGCATAACGTCCTCAAGCAACATCGCGTCCAGTGCATCCAGAAGTGGCAGACACGCCGGAATCAGGCAAACCCCGCTCTCAGTGCCTTTGATTCCACGCAGAAACAGGTAAACCGCTCCACCCAGGTGTTCTTCGGGTAGGTAGCTGCTGCCCAGACGGGATTTGAGCAGTCGATGCAGTGCGAGCAGATAGAGAGCGGCTTGCACGTCATAGCGGTGCTGCGCCATGGTGACGGCCAAAGACGCGCTGTCATAGTGCGCTTCACCATCGCCCAGGTGATTTGATTTGTAGTCCAGCACCCAGTATTTGCCATCGTGTTCAAACACCAGATCAGCAAAGCCCATTAGCATGCCGTGTAACTGGCGATCGGCCAGAGCAGGGCGGTCGATACCGGGCAACAGGTGCTGGCGGCACAGCGAATCGATCTGTTTGGCCTCCATTTGATCGGCCGGAAGCCAGAATTCCATTTCTGGCAGCACGTTGATGAGATCCGTCAGGGCCACTTGTGGCCCGGGCAGCATGGTCTGCACTACCTGTTTCAACCAGGATGTGACAAGTTCGGCCTGTTTTTCTCGTCCGCTGCGGGCGCAATTGCGTTGCAACCGGGCAACCAGTGCTTCATTGGTTGGCAAGGCAAAGCGTTCAGCGGCGAGCCATTCGAGCTGTTCATGCAAAAAATTTCCCGACTCGGGGCCACGGACAAATTGGTGCCAGGTCATTAGAGTGGTTTGCTGCTGAGTGATCTTCGCAAGGATGACTGGTGCGCCGTCATCGGATTGAACTTCATCGTCTGCGGGCCGGTTGACCTGCAGGGGCGACAGGCTACGGCCCATCGGTGTAGTAGCCAGACCTCTGGTCAGCCCAGAAAAGCTGCCAATCGTCCAGTTGCGCTCGAACTCAGCACGGTATTGCGGCGGGTCCTGCAAATCAGCCTCCATCGCAACGCGTTTGAGTGGTGTGCAGGCGGTGCTCATCGATGCTGCCTGCAACACAATTTGTGAATTCAAGGCCGCCAACTGTTCCAGGGGCTCCAGCCAATCTGTGGCCTCCAGGGGTTCGATTCCTGCCAACAAGTAGCCCGAGCCGCTCTTGTGGGACACACACTTCGTGCTTTTCCCCACTTTCAGCGCAGAAAAGCCAACCCACAAGGCATGACGCGCCCGGGTCAGGGCCACATAAAGCAGCCGCACGTCTTCCCGCAATCGATCCCGGTCTGCCAGGGCCAGCTCTTCCTTGCTGAATTGAAGGCGCAACTCCCGCTGACCCTTGCCGTCCGCAAGATTGACGTAGGAGGTGGTTTTGGTATCTTTTTCCCGAAAACTAGTGGCAAAGGGTAAACACACCACAGGGTACTCAAGCCCCTTGCTCTTAAAGATGGTAATCACCTTGACCAGATCTGCATCGCTCTCCAGTCGCACGATCTGTTCATCGCTTTGAGCGCTATCTTCGCTGATCTCGGTCTGCAACCAGCGAATCAGCGCTTGCTCACCATCGAGCGTGTTGCTTGCGTTTTGCAGCAACTCGGCCAGGTGCAGGAAATTGGTCAGGCGGCGCTCACCATCGGGCTCAATCAGGAACCGAGCCGCTAAACCAAGTTGATGCAAGGTCTGACGCAGCATGGCCAACACACCTTGCAGCTGCCAGGTGGAGCGCAACTCGCGCAAGTGCTCGCAGCGCACATCAAAAGCTTCATCATTGCTAGCCAGCCACCCCAACTCATCGAGACTCAGGCCAACCGTGCGGGTTGCCAAGCCAGCGCGTACTAGGCGCACATCATGAGGCATTGAGACCGCACGCAACCAATGCACGAGATCACGTGCCTCAGTGCTCAGGAGCACAGAATCCTTGTCAGAGAGATAGACCGAGGCAATGGCGCGGCGCGCAAGTTCGCGTTGCACCGCAGCAGCTTCCTTGCCGGTGCGTACCAGGATGGCGATGTCGGCAGGTCGCAAGGGCGTCAAACTACTGTGCTCAGCCGCAGTGGTGGCTTGCGCAAAGCCAGCCTGCGGGTCGTTGAGCCAGGTAGCCACCTGTTCGGCACAACGCGCCGCAAAGAGCTGACGCATGTCACGGGTGTTGCGCACTTCCAAGTCGTGCACCAGCGTCATCGCAGGAACCGGGCCAGTTGCGCTCACCAAATTCTCCTTGCGCCCGCAAGCCTTAACCGCCACAAAGGGCAGGGGGTTGTCATTGGGCGTGCGGTACATGAAGGCGCCTTCTGCACGCTGCGTATCGGCAGTGCCAAAACAGAGATTGATTACATCGACCAGCGCCTGTGTGGAACGGTAGTTAGTTTCCAAAATGTAGTGCCGACCACTTGTTGCCCGGCGCGCTTGCATGTAGCTGTAGATGTCAGCCCCGCGAAAGCCATAAATCGATTGCTTGGGGTCGCCGATCAGCAGCATCGCACTGTGCGGGTCGTTGCTTTGGGTGTCGTAAATCTCCTCGAAAATCTGGTACTGCAAGGGAGAAGTGTCCTGAAACTCATCGATCAGGATGACCGGGTACTGCGCCAGAATGCGTTCACGCAGGGCCTGGCCTTTTTCGCCTTTTAAAGCGGTATTGAGACGGTGCAGCATGTCCGAAAACCCGAAGCTATTGCTTTGACGTTTGAGCTGCAGCAGCCGTTTGGCCACTTGGGCGCTAGCGTGTAGGCGAACCGGAACAGTAATCGCCGGGAGTTTCTCGATGTTGCTGACCAATTGCGCAAACTCGTCAAATTCCGGCGGTAATTTAATGGCAGGGGCCTCTGCCTTGCGCGCCTGCAACAGCCCTTCAGGCGTGAAACGCTCCCAACCGGTCTTAAGATCAGGTATCTCCTCCTCACTGGAGCCATTGGCCCAGTCTTTCAAGGTGGCTAGCCAGGTGCTGTAATTCTTGGCGCTGAGTCTGCGTCCATCCCAATCCTTTTTCTGGTGGGTGGTTTGACCGTCCAGCCAATCCTGCATGCGTTGCGCGCGCTCTGCCCAGCCTTGTTTGAGCACGCCAAGCTCTGCGGCCCGTTCTGCCGTGGCCTGACTCAAGACTTCGGCCAGTGTCCCATCGCCAGCACTCGCCGGAATGGCCTGATCTTTAAGCTCCTTGATGTCCTTGATCAGCTTATCCACGCCACTCCAGATGTCTAGCACCTGCGCCAACGGCTCCTGGGCTAATGGGTAGCAGGATTGGCGCCAGTAATCCTGGGCCGCTTCGATCTGCAAGAGGTTTTCATCGGCCACCAGCTCTTCGTCAAAGAGGTTGCCGCTGTCAAAGGCGTGCTCTTTCAACATGCGCTGGCACCAGGCATCTATGGTGTGAATCGAGGCTTCGTCCATACTTTGGGCAGCCATCGCCAAAGCCCAGGCGGCGCGGTTGCGCTCTGAATCTGTGGCGTAGCTTGACATCAGGTTGGACAGGAACACATCGTGGGCCTCGACGACTCTTTCCCCACGGAAACACTGGGCCGCGCCCAGCAGACGTTCGCGGATGCGGTCCGACAACTCACGTGTGGCCGCGCGGGTGAACGTCATCACCAGAATTTCTGCAGGACGCAGGGCGCGCTCGAACCCATGGGAGGCGCCGTGACCAAGAACCAGGCGCAGGTACAGCGCCGCAATCGTCCAGGTCTTGCCAGTGCCGGCACTGGCTTCAATCAGGCGACTGCCCCACAAATCAAGGAACTCGGCATCCAGTGCCTGACTTGAAGGTGTTGAAGTTGTGCCGGAACTGTCAGGCATGACAGCACTGTTTTTGTAGGTTTTGGTATTCATCAGAGCGCCTCGGTGGGTTCAACGGTGTGAAAGCGGGCGCTTACGTGCGTGTCTGCCCAACGCAGCAAGGGCGTGTAGACCTGCTGAGCCAATTGTTCAAACCGGCCATCGGCTGCAAGTGATTCAAAGTCGGGAAACATCCGGGCCAGACACGGCTCATCGACTTCACCTCTACTCATGTAGCCGCCTTCGTATTGCGTAACCGCGGCCGTGGGGTCGTCCAGCCAGGCCAGCGCTGTCTTGGGTGGTAATGGCGCAGGCGCATTCATGCCTTGGAGCCACAGACTCAGCAAAGTTTCCAGCGTGTTTTGCGCCTCCTCCTGAGAGACCGGTGAGATGTTGATAACCCCATCACGCCCGACCAGAACCGCTTGGGCGAGGTGCCCGCTGGCGGCCATGGCAAGACTGCGAACCCACGCGCCCAGTAACTTCTGAGGGTTCGCCACGGGTTTCTTTAAACCTTTGAGCAGTTTGCTGGGTTGGAGCTCCAGCCAGGCCATCACCTTGGCTTCTTCGTGAGTGCCCCCTGAATCAGTCTGCGCACCTGCCTGTCGCAAGTGATCCATCCAGTCTTCTAGCAGAACCGCGCCCACCTGCACGCGGACCGACTGTCGTTGTGCCGCCTCAGGAAACCGGGCCTGCGCCTCATGCCAGGCTTGCAGCATGGTGCTCAATATGCTTTCCAATTCTTGTTGTTTGAGGTCTCCCAAAACTTGCATGGGCAACTCGCCAGCTTTGCGCAAGCGAATCAGCGCGCGCGTCACACTGGCGTGTTCCAGATCGGGACGGGTCTGAATGGTCGCTTTGGCCAGTAAATCTTGCAGCAATGTATATTGCGACAAAGCGTCGATCTCAAAACATTCCTCATCCGCGTTCTCCTCCTGCGCTTCTTCAAACGACACCAACAGACGTTGCTTGAAAAAAGCTTTCACCGGGTTGCGCAGAAACCCGGTGAGCTGCCCCAGCGTCACCGCTACATTGGGGTCAGGCACAAAAGCAGCCAGTGCTTCGCTTGAGTTTGTATCAGCAAAGACGCACGAGGGCATCTCCAGCGCGTCGGCACCCGTATCAGCCTCAGTGCTGGACTCAGCCGTGCTGACCAGCGGTCTGCCCGCATGTGCGGTGCGCCACTCGCGGGCATAGGTCACCAGTGGGCTGGCGACTTCAAAATAGCGTCGGCTAAAGGGCTGCAAGGGATGCTCGGTGGTTCGCTGCGTTAGCGCGTCCTTGCCCCAGCCCGCTTTCAGGTAATCCCTCAATTGAGAGACCAGCACCGAGGGTGGCTGCTCGCTGTTGTCGCGCACGCTGTGGCCACTCCAGCTGACATACAACATACGCCTGGCTGAGAGCAGAGCTTCAAGCATCAGCTGGCGGTCATCGTCACGACGCAAGCGATCGCCCGGTCGGCTCAATCCGGGCAATCCCATCAGGTCAAAATCACTGCGGGTGCTGCGGCGTGGGTAGTCGCCGTCGTTCATTCCCAGTAGACATACCACCTCAAACGGGATGGCCCGCATGGGCATCAAGGTGCAAAACGTCACCCCACCAGCACGAAAGCGCTGGTTCAGCTTGGGTTCATTGACTGCTTGCAACCAGGCCGAGCGCGCCACAAGCAAAGGGATTTCTTTGTCAAAGCCCGCTTGCTCACAAGCCACTTGCCAGGCCAGCAGTCCATCCTCCAACGCGCGCAAGGTGTCACGGTCCGTGTCCAACTGTGGCTTGACCAGATCAGCCAGCAGGGTTCTGAAATGAGCGACCCAGAGTTCAGGTGTTGCCGGCGCGCCCGCCACGCTCCACCATGAAACTAATTTGTCGAGTAGGTGCGCCAGCGAGCCCGCCAGTGTGGCTTCCAACCCGCCTACTTCAGCGTAGGGTTCAATGTCGCTCAACCCAAAATCACCCGCGGCATCTTGCGCGGGAACTGCACCACTGGCGTAGCCCAAGAGCATTCGACGTAGACCGAACCACGCGCTGTTCTGGTCACCGCAGGCGCCCAGTCCCAACTCGCTGCGATGCGCCAAGTTCAGCCCCCAACGAACACCTGCGCCTTCCATCCATTGGGTAAGCCTGGGCAGGGATACCTGGTCAATTCCAAAGCGCGAGGCAATGGCCGGAACCTCCAGCAGATCGACCAATTCACTCATGCAGCAGCGTTTTTGCGGCAATTGAAGCAGCCAGTCCATGGCCCCAATCAGGGGGCTGCTGGTCTTGGCGCTCATGTCGGCAATATCAAAGGGGATGAAGCGCGCGTCATGGCGCTTGTATTGACCAAAGACCGCTCGTATGGCGGGTGCCATCTGCTCAATGTCGGGCACCATCACAATGACTTCGCGCGGGCTCAACGCAGGAATTTGGGCGGGAGCAGCGAGCAAATGCAGCAGTTGATCGTGCAGGATTTCAAGTTCACGAACTTTGCTGTGGGCACTGTGGAACACGATCGAATGGTCGCTTGCAGCCAGTGGCCTGGGCGGGTGCTCCAAATCCGACAGCGGTGCCAGATCACGGATGCGGTTTTGCACCTGCTTGAGCAAGGGAGTGTGCTCATCTTCGGGTGTCTCATCAAACAGGTCAATGCGTGGCAGATCGAACTGCTGCTTGCTCTGCTGGGCATCATCAAAAACATCGAGCTGGCGGATGAAATCGCGCCCTTGACGTCCCCAGGCGGCTAAGAGCGGATGCGCATGGGCGTGCATGTCTTCGAGGGGCAGGCAGGACAAGTCGCGGTCTTGCCGAAACGGTTGGCGCTTGCGCAGGGAATTGAGCAACTCGCGCCCATCCATGATGTCGCCCCAGTAGTAGCGGCAAGGGTTGGGGATGGCCAGGATGACCTGGCTGTGCCCAGACAAAGCAGCCAGTGCCTGCAAGGTGGTCCAGGGAATCTGGCTCATGCCAAACACAATCACCCGGCGCGCTATGGCTTGCGCAAAAGGCTCGCCTGAGTTCAGGTGCTCCAATACGCGCTGGTGCAATTTTGGGCGGATACTTTGCTGCTGCACAGCGCTCAGGGTTTGCAGTACGGCGCGCCACAGTTGTGGTTGCCAGCGCTGCTCTAGAGGCAACTCTATCGTCAAGCCGTTCGCCAGGATCAAGATGTCCTGCTCTCTGGCCCAGGCATCGAGCCAGTCGGAGCGGTAGTTCTGGTACTGGTCAAACAGATCGGCTAATTTTGAGGCCAACTGCAGCATGCGGTCCGGTTCATCGGCCTTGAGAAAGCCCGCCACCGGTGCAAAGTTGGGTTCTGCCAGCAAACCCGGGAGCAGTTGCATCAGTCGCCAAAGCATGGGCACCTTATCCAGCGGGGAGTCACTGGGTACGGCTTCGCGTCCCAGCACCTGGCGGTAGGTGCGCCACAGAAAGCGCGAGGGCAATTCGACCCGGGTGGATGCACAGACTCCACCCATTCGGGCCAGCTCCATCTTCACCCACTCGGCCATGCCGTTGCTTTGCACCAGAACGATTTCTTCTTCGAGCGGGCTTAAAGGGTGGCGGCGCATCCAGTTAATCACCACTTCGGCAAGGTCTTCAGAGCGATTGCCATGAAAAGCCAGGAAGCCGGGCTGCAAGGTGGTTTGATGGGTAGAAGTCATGGGATCTGGGC
Organism: uncultured beta proteobacterium; assembly: GCA_903930255.1. Lineage (GTDB taxonomy): Bacteria > Pseudomonadota > Gammaproteobacteria > Burkholderiales > Burkholderiaceae_C > Rhodoferax. The sequence goes on along the minus strand of CAIYYA010000295.1, from coordinate 7,025 downwards.
AAGCAGCCCGGTGGTTCGACAGGGGATTGATATGGAGTTGGCTGTTGCGCAAGGATCAACTTAGTTGATGCACGACGGTGGCACCTGATAGTACTGTTAACTGAATGTAGGAAGCTGACTCAGTACTGCGCCCCATTCACTTCAATGACGCCAGCACCGCTTGCGCCTGTGCCAAATCTGTGATGCTGTCAGGCTCCCAGTCGTCAACACAACATATGTGAGAGCGCTCTTCAATTGTCACCAGCCATTCGTCCCCATAGGCCCTGTACATTGGAAGTTGCTCCAGATGGGCGAACCTGTGAACCAGATAAACAAACCGCGGGGCAGGTAGTCTCAACAGGCAGGCCACACGCTCTGATAGGGGGAAGGACTCGGTAAGGTCTACGGCACTGCCGTCTAGGAGCGTTTGTGTTGTGCGACGCACGTTGGTGGTGAAGTAGGGATCCGGGTGGTGCAGGCGGGTCTCAAAGTCGTTGGAGAGAAACGCCAGGTTCCAGGCTTCTGTGGTTTCTAGCAAACCGCTGGTCGATGGCCCGTAGAGGCTGCCGTTTACTTTCCCTTGATAAGCCGCTCTTGGGCGGGGTGAATACCGGATGATGTGGGTGCTTGTATGTGTCATACCCTACACGCTACCAACGAAGAAGCTCACCACGTGACACTGTGTCTTGCCTTTTTGAACTAAATTTGCTGGTTGAAAGTACAGCTTTGCAGGTGCACCCCTTGAACCCGACCAAGTTCAAACTTCTCCCTTCTAACCCCAAGGAGAAGTGCCATGATTGAACCAACCGTATTGCTGTCCCCCGTGAAATCCGCTGTTCCTGCTGAGGGTGGTGTCATTGAACTCATGGTTCGCGTTCAAGCACCTGACCAACCCGAAACCAGCAAAACCAAGATCACCGCCAAAAGACTGGCCGTGGTGGTCGACCGCTCTGGCAGCATGGACGGTCAACCCCTGCAGGAGGCTTTGCGCTGCGTGAGTCACATTGCAGGCTGTATGACACCAGCAGATCAACTCTCGGTCGTGGTTTACGACAGCCAGGTTGATGTTCTGATGCCCTTGGCTCCAGTGAAATCAGCCGATTCGGTTCGCCGGGCCATTGCTGGGGTCCACAGTGGCGGCAACACCAACCTCTTTGGTGGTTGGGAGACTGGTGCCAAACAGCTCGAAGGCGGCATCGACGGCAGCATTTCCCGCGTCATTCTGTTGTCTGACGGTCAAGCCAACAACGGTTTGTGCGACATCGCCACAATCGAGAAGCATTGCAGTGAATGGCTGGCCAAGGGCGTCACCACAACCACGGTTGGCTTGGGTCGCGGCTTCAATGAAGACCTGATGATCGCCATGGCGCGTGCTGGTGGTGGCCAGCAGTATTACGGTCAGACCGCTGAAGACCTGTATGACAGCTTTGACGAAGAATTTCAGCTTCTGCAGTCCTTGTGCTTGCGCGGTCTTCACATCAAGCTCATCCCTGCACCGGGTGTGATCATTGAGCCTGTGGGCCTGGTTCAACAAGCCACGGACGGCACTTATCACCTCAGTGACCTGGCCTGGGGAGCCGAATCCTGGATGATGCTGCGCCTGCACGTCAGCCCCACCGCCGTCAACCAAAATCGCGACCTGTTGGCGGCATCTCTGCAAGCCACCACCCTGGAGGGCAAAACCCTCACCGCTCATGCAGCCATGTTGAGCTTACCTGCGCTTGATGCTCCAAGCTTTGCAGCATTACCCTTCGACCAAGCAGTGCACGACCGCCTGCAAGAAGTTGAATTTGCCCAAGTCAGCCAGGCATTACGGGGCCTGGTGCAGCAGGGGGACCTCAAGGGCGCACGCAAATTGATGAAACAGCTGCAAACCCGCTTTGGTGCCCACCCCTGGTTGCAAGACAAATTGCAGCAATTGCGAGAGCTTGCCGAGCGTGATCCGGACATGATGGTCAAGGAGGTGCGCTTTTCTGCCATGCGCATGTCCACCCGACTGTCTTCCAAGTCCGAGGAACGCTTCAGCGGTGATGAAACCGGTGAAGACATTCCTGCTTTCCTGCGCAAAAAGTCACAAGAAGGCAGGGGCAAGCAAAAACCGGCCAATCCACCAGTTTGAAGCCAACCAAAGCCACATCACGATCACGCTGTCACACAGAGTGAAGTCAGGGGCCGGTTCCATGGGGACAAATCGAGGCTTGAAAACAAGACCAAGCCCTGTGGAGCCGTTTATTTGTAAGAACTTGCGCTATGATTTGGATGAACAACAAGAAGCCCAAAAAGCCAATCGTCATGCAAAGGGAGACCTGATGAGTGAGCTAGTGCGTTTGTACCGTTTCAAAAGCCTGTTGAGCAGTCGCACAGCCGTATCCGCACAGAATCTGATGGCCACGCTGGAGGTCTCTAAAGCCACCCTCCGACGCGACATTGCCAAGCTGCGCGACCAACTCCACGTTCCCATTGAATACGACCGCGAACTGGGTGGCTACACCCTGGACAAGAGTCAAGGTGAAAGTGAATTGCCCGGCTTGTGGTTTTCCCAAGAAGAAATCCTATCTTTGGTCACCATCCAACATTTGCTGGAGCAACTTGAGCCGGGCCTGCTGGGTGCCAAACTTAAACCTCTTCAACAGCGCTTAACCCAACTCATGGGCAAACACGGTCTGACTAGCCAAGACGTAGCCAAGCGCATTCGCATCGTTCATGCTGGTAAACGCATCGTTATTGCCAAATCATTCGAGTTGGTCGCTGCGGCCACCATGGAGCGCAAGCGTCTCAAAATCTGGCATTTCAATCGACAAAACGGCATTACCACCGAGCGCGAAGTCTCACCCCAGCGCTTGGTGCATTACCGAGACAACTGGTACCTGGACGCTTGGTGCCACTTGCGTGATGATGTTCGCAACTTCAGTGTCGATGCCATCAGCCAGCTTGAGGTGCTCGATAAAAGCGCCAAAGAGGTCACCGACAAAGCCATTGACCAGTCGCTCGGCAACAGTTACGGCATCTTTAATGGTGCGGCTCAAGCCTGGGCCAAGCTGAAATTCACACCTGAGCGGGCGCGCTGGGTGGCGGGGGAGACTTGGCACCCGATGCAAGAGAGTGTGTTTGAGGAAGATGGCAGTTATGTGCTGTCGTTTCCGTATGCTGACGATAGGGAGCTGATTGGCGACATTATGCGGTTTGGGGCGGATGTGCAGGTGCTGGCACCGCCTGCTCTACGATCAAAGGTCCAAAGATGTTTTCTGGAGGCTGCGGGCAAGTATGTTTGATTCCGATGGAAGTTTGGCCCCCGGCACCCGTGCCGTCATCCGTGACGAAGAATGGCTCATCCGCCGCGTTGACCCCTCTACTGATGGCGGTTGGTTATTGACTTGCGATGGCATCTCCGATCTGGTTCGAGGGCAATCAGCACTGTTCCTGACTGAATTAGAAGACAAAATCGAGGTACTCGACCCGGCCACCACTGCATTGGTACCCGACGATAGCCCCACCTACAACTCGACCCTGTTGTATCTGGAGAGCCAACGCCGCCGCAGCGTTGCCAATGACGATCAGATTCATTTGGGCCACCGAGGCGTGATGAATCTGGTGCCCTACCAGCTTGACCCTGCGATGCAGGCACTTCGTCAACCCCGTGCTCGTATCCTGATTGCCGATGCGGTCGGTTTGGGTAAAACGCTTGAAGCTGGGGTTTTGGCCACCGAGTTAATCCAGCGTGGCCGCGGCAAACGCATTCTGGTGGTTACCCAAAAAGCCATGCTCACCCAGTTCCAAAAGGAGTGGTGGAGCCGTTTTTCTATTCCTTTGGTGCGGCTTGATTCTGTGGGCTTGGCCCGAGTGCGTAACCGCATCCCTGCCAACCACAACCCGTTCAACCACTTCGACCGCAGCATCATCTCGATCGATACGCTTAAAAGCAATTTGGAGTACCGCAACTATTTGGAAAACGCTTGGTGGGACATCATCGTCATTGACGAATGCCACAACGTGGCGGCCAGGGCAGGGGAGTCAGGTGTTTCCCGCCGAGCCAAGTTGGCGCGCTTGCTGGCCACCCGGTCTGACACCCTAATGTTGTTGTCGGCCACCCCGCACGATGGCTCTGCCCGCAGCTTTGCCTCCCTGATGGCGTTGCTCGACCCTACCGCCATTTCAGACCCTGACGATTACTCCCCAGACGACTTCAAAAGCAAGGGCTTGGTAGTCCGTCGGTTCAAGAAAGACATCAAGGACCAGGTCACTGCGGATTTTCAAGAGCGCACCACCACCTGCCTGCGCCAACCAGCAAGCGCCCAAGAAGAAGCGGTCTACCGTGCTCTGCTTGCCGTGCCGTTCACCCAGGGTGGTGAACACCGTGCTGGCAAGCAGCAAGAGCTGCAACGCGTTGGCATGCAAAAAGGCTTGTTCTCCAGCCCGGCTGCCGCATTGGAATCCACCAAAAAACGTGTTCAGCTACTGCAGGCAAAAGTCAACCCGACTGCAGACGAAGCCACTGAGGTTCAAGGTCTGCAAGAGTTGGCTGATGCGCTCAAGGTCATCACCACAGACAGCACAGCAAACTCCTTTAGCAAATACCAAAAACTGCTGGCACATTTGCGCTCAGCCGAGTTCAGCTGGCAAAAAACCGATGCTGGTGACCGTTTGGTCATCTTCTCTGAGCGTATTGAAACCCTTCGTTGGCTGCAAAACCAGTTGGGTGAAGACCTCAAGCTCAAGGCCAACCAGATCGAACTGCTCCACGGCCAGATGGCTGACACTGAGCAACAAGACTTGGTAGAGCGCTTTGGGCGTCTGGATGACCCACTGCGGTTGCTGCTGTGTTCCGACGTGGCCAGCGAGGGCTTGAATTTGCATTACTTCTGTCACCGCTTGGTGCATTTCGACATGCCTTGGTCGCTCATGGTGTTCCAGCAGCGTAATGGCCGTGTGGACCGCTATGGCCAGAAGCACCAGCCAAAAATCGTTTACTTGTTCACCGAATCGGCCAACGACAAGATTCGCGGGGACCTTCGAATATTGGAGATTCTGGAAAAGAAAGACGAACAAGCCACATCCAATCTGGGCGATCCGTCCGCGTTCCTCAATGTGTTCGATGCCGACAAAGAAGCTGAAAAAGTCGCCGCCTTCATGGCCGATGGCCTTACCCCCGAGCAAGTAGAAACCACGCTGGACGCCGCAGCTGCATCAGACGATGACAACGAAGCCGATGCGATGATGAAATTGTTCGGTGCCAGTTGGCTTGGCAATGCTGAACCAACCGATACATCCCAAACCGCCACCGGTACGACGACCAACAACGGTAATAGCCTCTCTCACATTACTGAGCCCGCTTCGCTTTTCAAAAGCGACTACCAATACGCCTACCTCGCGCTGAAGCAAATCAACCAGCCCGAGATGCTGTGTCAATGGTCTGCGCATGATGCGGAGCAGATCATTGCCATCACCGCACCCGCTGACCTGCAAGACCGCCTGCGCCAATTGCCGCGCGAAGCTCAAGCCACCAACGACCATTACTCCCTGTGCGCTGACCCGACGCGCATGGCTGCTTCCATAGAAACCGCCCGCCAAGCCAAAGCCGAAGACGACACCTGGCCCAAGCTGCATTACCTCTGGCCTCAGCACCCAGTGCTGGAATGGCTGGGCGACAGAGTGCTCAACCACTTTCCCCGCCACAGCGCACCCGTGGTGCAAAACCACAAACTGCATCCTGGCGAGCAAGCCTTTGTTCTCATGAGTCTGGTTCCGAACCGCAAGGGCCAGCCCTTGTTGGTGGAGTGGCAAGTGGCCTGCCGTGTTGGCAATGCTGGGGCCTTCAACCTGGAGCCGTTTGCCACGTTTTCTCAACGTGCCTGTCTGCAAGCCGGTGGCCTGCCCAACCGTGGCACATCCGAAGCACTGGCTGCCAACACGCAAGTGCTGCAATCGGCATTACCAGACGCAGTGGTCACCATGCGTGCCCACATGCTTCAGTTGCAAGGCGATTTCGCGGCTCAGTCCGCACTGCGCTTGTGCGACACGCTACAAAATTTAGAGCAATTGCAAAAGCGACAAATCGTTCAGCTCGAATTACGCCTTGAAAGTCAAATCGAAACCGTCAAACGCAGCCGATTTGAGCACCGCAGCCGCCAGATTGGCCGTGTGTTTGACGACTACCGCGAGTGGGTCAAAGACACCCTCACCACCGAACCACAGCCCTGGATACAGGTCTTGGCCGCGGTGTGTAACCCAGATAAAACATAAGCTTGAATCGTAGGCACACATGACCGCCAGCAAGAAAACCACATCACCAGCCGCTAAAGTGGCTACCAAGCCAGCCAAGAAACCAGCTGGCAAAAAGCTTCCGCCAGCGGCTTTGGCACCTGCTGTGCCAAACCTGACCACTTCGTCAAATGCTATTGCTGCACCAGACCAGTTGTTGACCGACTTGCGGGCGCTGATTTTGACCACGCGGCAGAACGTCGCGCAAGTTGTCAACTCAGGCCTGGTTCTGCTTTACTGGCAAATTGGTCAGCGTATTCGATTGGACATCCTAAAGGAGAAGCGCGCGAGCTACGGTGATGAGATTTTCCACGCACTGAGTGGAAAATTGACGGTCGAGTTTGGGCGCGGCTTTACCAAGAGCAATCTGTTCAACATGGTCCGCTGTGCCGAGGTTTTTCCAGAGGCCAAGGTTTTGCACGCCCTGAGTGCAAAATTGAGCTGGACGCATTTGCGCAGAATCATTTACCTTGACGATCCGCTCAAGCGCGACTTTTACGCTGAGATGTCCCGCGTGGAGCAATGGAACACGCGCACCCTGAACCAAAAAATTCAATCCATGCTGTTTGAGCGCACAGCCTTGTCAAAGAAGCCAGACAAGTTGATCACGGCGGAGCTTCAACAACTGCGGGAGGAAGACAAACTGTCACCTGATCTGGTCTTTCGCGACCCGTACTTGCTTGATTTTCTTGGTCTGAAAGACACTTTCGCAGAGAAGGATTTGGAGGCTGCGATCTTGCGCGAGATTGAGGCGTTCATTCTTGAGCTTGGTGTCGGATTCTGCTTTG
>CAIYYA010000294.1 GCA_903930255.1 uncultured beta proteobacterium | reverse complement strand
CGTCGCCCTGCGCGCGCAGCAACAGTTCCATCGCCTACAGCTTTTCCCTGGATGAATCGGTTGCGCTGCTTGCTGACCCATCCGACAGAGAGTCCGGTCACCTCAGCGGTCTGCTCCAAACTCATTGCAAATCGCAGCGGCAGAATCACCGCCTGCGCTTGACGCAATTGCTCGACAGTTACTGCGTTGGCGATGACTTGCATCGCACGATCGACAACTTCTTCCCCTCGTGCAATTCTGGCCATGTCGAAATCCTTGGTTGTTTGGATTTCACAATTATGGCTCTATTGATGTGGAAATTGAATTAGCCATTGGTAAGCAGATTTTTAATGAAGGCAACACCGATAGCGGAATGCAGGCGTGTGCTGTTTGTCATCAACCGAGTGGTTTGGGTAACACCCGTTTTTCGCGTGTTGCAGCACAGCATGATGTTTATACTTTGGGGCAACTCGCTGACTTTAAAAGTGGTCGTCGAGCAACCGATCGACAAATGGTCGAAGTGGCTCAAAAACTCAGTCTTGAGGAAATGCAGGCAGTTGCCCAATATATGGCGAGTTTGGGCAACGCACGAAAATAACTAAAACCAGGACTTGAAGAGACGCAGACGACATCACAGCGCGGTGGTGCGTCTTGTCCTGCTGAGGTGTACTGGCCTTCATAGCCACATCAGACGGACATCCCCGGGTGATGGGTGACGCGCTGTAGCACCATTCTCAGATGAGCCATTTGAAAAGGTTTGCCCACATGGTCATTCATTCCGGCCTCTAGGCAGGCTGCGCGGTCTGAGTCCATGGCATTCGCTGTCATGGCCACAATGGGCAAGGTGTTCGCATCGAGCGTCAGTCGAATCTGACGTGTCGCAGTGAGTCCATCCATGACAGGCATTTGCATGTCCATGAGTACCACATGAAAGGCTGACTGAGTTTGCGCAATCAGGTCAAACGCTTGCTGTCCATTGTTGGCCAAGGTCACCAAAGCGCCTTCGGATTCAAGGAGCTCGCAGGCAATTTGTTGATTGACAAAATTGTCTTCGGCGACCAGGATGCGCATTCCGTCCAGACCCAGCCTAACTACCTTGTTGGTTAGTGTTGTGGGCTGCTCAGAAACTGGGCGCGCGGCTATGCCTAAGGTGATCGTGAAATAAAAGCGACTTCCACTGCCCAGTATGCTAAAGAGCTCAAGCTTGCCGCCCATCATGGAGATCAATCGCTGACTGATCGCTAGCCCCAGGCCTGTGCCTCCAAAGCGTCGAGTTGTTGATGCCTCAGCTTGGGTGAAGTCGCTGAAAATTTTGGCCTGGTTTTCTGGCGCAATGCCGATGCCATTGTCTTGCACGGCAAATTTCAGCATCACTTTGTCGCTCGCCCAATCGATATCCTGGACGGACACCGTGACCAGTCCGGAGTCCGTGAATTTGACCGCGTTGCCACACAAATTGATCAATATCTGTTTTAAACGCAAGCTGTCACCGATTAAATGCTTGGGCAAGCCTGGCGCCATGTCAAACGCCAATTCGACAGACTTGGATCCGACGTAGGCAGTCACGATGACCTGCACATCGGCCATCAGATCCGGTAAAGAAAAGGTCTGTTCCTCGAGCGTCATCTTGCCAGCTTCAGCTTTTGACAAATCCAGAATGTCATTCAGCAGTCCGAGCAACGATTGGGCCGCACTTTCACTTTTGCTGGCGTAATCGGCCTGTTTTGGGGAGAGTTGTGTTTTTCGCAGCAAGGTCAGCATACCCAGGATGGCGTTCATGGGGGTGCGAATTTCATGGCTCATATTGGCCAAAAACTGGCTCTTGGACTGTGATGCGGCCTGGGCGGCCTCGCTGGCCTGCACGAGTTCGGTAATGTCAACTCGAAAACCCACGGTATAGCCGTTGGGCATGCGGCGCTCCATGACGCGCAGGGTGCGGCCAGTGGCGAGCTTCTGATCTAGGCGCGACTTGTCAAGCCGGTGGGTCGCCATTCGCTCAGCCACCCATTCGTCTACACGCCCAATCGCATTTAGATATTGGCCGCGTTCAGCGCCAATGCGGATGATGGACTCAAAGGTGTTGCCTGGCTGGATCTGGTCTGCGCAAAGTGGGTAGATGTCGCGGTAGCGCTGGTTGCATAGAGCCAATTTGTCTTGGTCATCGAACAGCGCAAAGGCATCGTCCAGCGCTTCTATTGAGCCTTGCAGCAAGTCAGCATTGCGTTGTGCCAGCGCCTCCGCTTTCTTGCGTGCGGTGATATCCACGCGAATGGATACATATTTGTCAACCTTGCCATCGTCGTTAATAAACGGAGCGATGAAGGTATCCACCCAATAGAGTTGGCCGTCTTTGGTGCGGTTGCAAACTTCTTTACGCCAAGGCATGCCGGTGGCAACTGTCTGCCACATGTTCTGCCAAAAAATTGCCGGGTGTTGTCCCGAATTAATCGTTCGGTGTGTTCGCCCAAGCAACTCTTCGCGGCTATAGCCGCTGATATCACAGAATGCGTCGTTCACACTGGTAATGACTCCGCGATGGTCAGCCGTCGAGACAATGCCAAATAAATCCAATGTGTTGAGAAGCGCACTGTTATCCCGCAACAAGCTTTCAAGCTGATTTTGCGCAAGTTTGCGTTCGGTCACATCAGATTCAATTGCCATGAACCCACTGTGGCTGCCGTCTCGCTCGTAAATGGGCTGAATCTCCAAATCAAGCCAATACAGGGTGCCGTTTTTGTGCTGGTTCAGAACTTCACCACGAAATATTTTCGAGCTTTCGAGTGCCTCGTGCATTTGTGCGATGGTGTGACGATCTGTTGCCGATGTTTGCAGTATGCTGGGTGATTGTCCCATCACTTCGGCAGCGCTGTAACCTGAAATGACTTCAAACCCAGGGTTGACCCAAGTGATACGCCGTGACCGATCGGTAAAAATAACCGCATTGGAGATATTTTGAGCGACCAAAGCCAGTCGAGCCAGCTCAGACGTCATGTGCTGCGCCAAGGACTCAGCTTGTTGGCGACCGTTGGCTTGTTGCCAGAGCAAAAGAGCCAGCAAGACACTCGTGATACTGCCTCCTAAGCCAACCAACCAGGGCACCGGGTTGACCGCCGCGGCCTCAAAACTGAATGAACTGGCAGCCTCCAGAACCAGTTGGCGGCCTTGCAGGTTCAGGGTGTGCACCGACTGAAATTGCTGACTGCCCTGGAGTGCGTTTTGAAATAGCAACGGGTTGCCTTTTCCAGGGCTACTTTGGTCGGTTAATTTGAGCGTTAGCGTGCCCCCAGAAACATCGTCTAGACCATTGAGCAACTCGGGAACAACAATAGGGGCTGAAACCAGGCCACGTAAGGCGGCGCGGCGCTCGGTCGCAGAGTTCAAGCGCTGCGCGTTGTGATAAATCGGCACATAGATGATGAGTCCTGCAGACTGCCCCGTGTCTTGCACCAGTCCAACGGGTGCCGTCATCACGGGCTCTGCGCTGTCAATGGCCAATTCAATGGCTGCACGGCGGTTGGCTTCGGAACCAACGTCAAGACCTAGGGCTCCTGCGTTGTCAATCGCTGGCTCCATAAATTTAACGATGTAAAGTGTGTTGTTGCTGGTGTCGCCCAGATGATGTACCGAAAATTCTGGCGCACCATCGGCTTGCTCGGTTTTGACAAAGTTGGCAAGTTGGCTGCGCTCGACAGGTTCGATAAACCCCAAGCCGCGTACCCCAGGAAATTCATTGGGCAGATCGCGTGAAAAAACATAGTCAGAAAACGCACTGCGTGTCACTTGGTGGCTGGCAGCATATAAGCCACGCGCGCCATTGAGACCATAGACCGGAAGTGTCAAGCGACGTGAAATTTCGGCGACTACCCGCTCTGCCAAGCGCTGGTATTGAGCCTCGGTTTGGCTGCTGATTCGATGGCTCAGAAAAAATGCGATAACGACAGAGGCCAGCACACCGCCAATTAACAGGCTCAACGACAACGTATAACCGTTTCCGGATGGACGTTTCAGCCAAAATTTCATTATTCTCGATTCCTGTACGAAGGTCAGCGCTTAAGACCTGATCGTAATTCATTATTGCCAATGGCAATGCTCGTCTTTGCTGCGGTGTCAGTGCTTTTTCATCGGCAGAAGAAGCTGGCAGCGCATCATTTCAGGTGCGTTTCAAAAATGTGATGACGTTGCTATTAGGGGCGTTTTTGCTGGAACAACTGCCTTCGCCAACGCCTGCCAATTGCTCGGCTTCGTGCAACAAATTGATCACATGCACATGGTGTTTTTGTTTTGCCATCATCAAGGCGCTGTAGCCGCCGTCGTTTTTGGCCAGCACATCGGCGCCTGCGTGTAGCAGCAGATCAACGATGGCGGTTTCGCCATAACCAGCAGCCAGCATCAAGGGGCGAATACCAAAGTTGAGGGGGGCTTCTATGTCAGCATCAGCATGCACAAGCGCTTGGGCTACGTCGAAAAATCCGTGTCGCAAATCTGCGTTGAAAATCGACTTGGTGAGCGCTGTCCAGCCCATGGCAGCGCTGGCATTGACATCGGCGCCAGCCTCCAGCAACGCCTGAACCACCGGCAAATGGCCGGCATTGGCACCCAGCATCAACAAGGTCAAGCCGTCTGAATCGCGTGTGTTCACATCCACACCAGCAGCTATCATCTGCCGTATCTGTTCAACGTCACCGATGGATACGGCTTGAAATAGTTCTGCGCTCATAAGTGGGGCTCCTGTTTGGTTGTTTGCTTGCGGGTGGTGTTAGAAAGTGAAACTTTAAATAAGGCTTTGCTTATTAATGAGCTGCAATGTAACCATTTTTTCAAAGACGAGCCAATCACGACAGCGTTCTTGCCCTGTTGACGTCATGGTTAAAAGGTGTGGCGCATGATGGCCTTGCTGCAGCGCGTTAGCCGAGCCAGCGTTGGGATTGCAGGTGTGCCTGTTGCCGCAATTGATGCCGGTTTGCTGGTGCTGTTGTGTGCCGAGCGGGGCGACAGTGAAGTGCAGAGCGATAAGCTGTTGGCCAAGCTGCTGAAGTTGCGCATTTTTTGCGATGCTGCAGGAAAAATGAACCACAACGTGCAGGACATGGACGGGCGGGGCGATGTTGGTGGCTTGTTGATCGTTAGTCAGTTTACCTTAGTTGCTGACGTATCAGGTGGCAACCGACCCAGCTTCACGGCGGCAGCGCCGCCCGCTGAAGGTCGGCGCCTGTACGACTATTTTGTTGTTCAGGCGCGAAAGATGCATCCCGTGGTGCAAACCGGTGAGTTTGCTGCCGACATGCAGGTGAGTTTGTGCAATGACGGGCCGGTGACGATACCGCTGCGGGTTCCGCCCGACGGGCTATATCGGTAGCCAAGTCTTGGCTGGATAATCCGTGGCTGTATGACCTTGCTATTTGAACGCCCCTCTTTGCTGCGCCGCTTGTCACCCTGGTTTTCAGGGTTTGACGGGCCGCTGGCGTTTGTGGTGTTTATTCTGGCTTGTGCGGGCATGCTCTCGATGTATTCATCGGGCTACGACCATGGCACGCGCTTTGCGGATCATTCGCGAAACATTTTGCTCGCTGGTTTTATCATGTTTGTGGTGGCACAAATACCCCCACAGCGCTTGATGACATTGGCTGTGCCGCTCTATATTTTGGGGGTTACTTTGCTGATTGCGGTGGCTGTGTTTGGTGTCACCAAAAAAGGTGCCCGGCGTTGGCTAAATCTCGGAGTGATCATCCAACCCAGCGAAATTCTGAAAATTGCAATGCCGTTGATGTTGGCGTGGTGGTTTCAAAAACGCGAAGGTCAGTTGCGAGCGCTGGACTTTTTGGTGGCTGGAATTTTGTTGGCGTTGCCGGTCGGTTTGATCATTAAGCAACCTGACCTGGGAACGGCACTGCTGGTGCTCGCTGCGGGCTTGTCAGTGATATTTTTTGCCGGCCTAAGCTGGAAACTGGTGGGGCCGCCGCTGCTGCTGGGGCTTGTCGGGATGACGCTGCTGGTGCTGTTTGAGCCCGAATTATGTGCAGACGGGGTGCGCTGGCCGCTCTTACACGATTACCAGCAGCAGCGCATTTGCACTTTGCTGGACCCTGGACGAGATCCTTTAGGCAAAGGCTTTCACATCATTCAGGGCATGATTGCCATAGGCTCGGGTGGTTTTTGGGGTAAGGGCTTTATGCAGGGAACACAAACGCATCTTGAATTTATACCGGAGCGAACGACCGATTTTATTTTTGCGGCTTTCTCTGAGGAGTTTGGATTTATTGGTAATTTGTTGCTCATCCTTGCCTTTGTTTTTCTGGTGTTGCGTGCTTTGGTGATCGCCTTGGAGGCGCCCACTGTGTTTACCCGCTTGCTAGGTGGCGCCATGGCAATGATTTTCTTTTGCTATGCCTTTGTGAACATGGGTATGGTCAGTGGTATTTTGCCGGTAGTCGGAGTGCCTCTACCTTTTATCAGCTATGGCGGAACGGCGATGGTCACGCTAGGCTTGGGTTTGGGTGTGCTGATGTCGATCGCCAAGTCAAAACGTTTGGTGCAGTCGTGATGTTGGTGGGGGTACAGCTCCTCGCTCTAGAATCACCTGATGATTTCACCTGAACCCACCCTCGTTCGCCTCGATGTTGCCAAATCGCTCTTGCTCAGCCCTTTCGGCTTGGATGAATCGCATCTATGGCGTGCTTTGGCAGAGATCAAAGCCCATAAAGTCAATGAGGCTGACCTTTATTTCCAGTACACGCGTAGCGAGGGCTGGAGCCTGGAGGAAGGGATTGTCAAAACGGGCTCTTTTTCGATTGACCAAGGCGTTGGCGTGCGCGCAGTCAGTGGTGAAAAAACGGCCTTTGCCTATTCGGACGATATTTCCCAAGCCTCGCTTTTGGATGCAGCCCGAACTGTTCGGTCAATTTCGACTGTAGCGCAATCTGGTCGTGCACGAGTAGCTACTAAAAAAATAGCTAAATCACGCAGTTTGTATGCTGGATTTGATCCAATCGCCTCACTCGACAGTACCGCCAAAGTGAAACTACTGGAAAAAGTGGAGCAACTTGCGCGTGCCAAAGATCCACGCGTTGCGCAGGTTATGGCGGGTTTGGCTGCTGAGTACGATGTTGTGCTGGTGGCGCGTGCCGACGGCACTTTGGCCGCTGATGTGCGTCCCCTGGTGCGCCTGAGTGTTACTGTATTTGCTGAGCAAAATGGTCGGCGTGAAGTGGGCTCTGCGGGTGGGGGCGGGCGCTTCGGTTTTGCCTATTTTGACGATGCGCTGATTGGCAAATATGTAGATGAGGCCGTGCATGCTGCGCTTACCAACCTGGAAGCCCGCGCTGCACCAGCTGGTGAAATGACAGTTGTGTTGGGCTCTGGCTGGCCGGGCATTTTGCTGCATGAGGCCATTGGCCATGGGCTTGAAGGCGACTTCAATCGCAAAGGTTCGAGTGCTTTCAGCGGTTGTATCGGTCAGCGTGTGGCGGCCAAGGGCGTGACCGTGCTTGACGATGGCACGATTGCCGATCGGCGCGGTTCACTGAATGTGGATGACGAGGGAAATACCAGCCAGCGTAACGTGTTAATCGAAGATGGCATCCTCAAAGGATATATTCAAGACGGCATGAATGCACGCTTGACAGGAGTCAAACCGACTGGCAATGGGCGGCGCGAAAGTTATGCCCATGTGCCGCTTCCGCGCATGACAAACACCTACATGCTGGGGGGCAATATGGCACCCCAAGAGATTGTGGCGAGCATCAAAAGGGGCTTGTATGCAACCAATTTTGGGGGTGGTCAAGTCGACATTACGTCCGGTAAATTTGTGTTTTCTGCCAGTGAAGCGTATTGGGTGGAAAACGGCAAAATTCTGTATCCTGTCAAAGGCGCCACACTGGTTGGGAGCGGCCCCGAGTGTTTGAAGCGTGTCAGCATGATCGGCAACGACATGCGGCTTGACAGCGGCGTTGGTACGTGTGGTAAAGAAGGGCAGAGTGTGCCTGTTGGCGTGGGGCAGCCTACGTTGCGTCTGGATGGGTTGACGGTTGGTGGCACAGCTTAGGAGCCTGTCGGACTTTCGGTGCATCAGCTGCAAACCGACCGCAGATGCTCATTTTCCACCGTCTTTTTGACCAATAGCGAGGCTATTAGCCTGCAAATCCGGCAAATAATGTGCTCGCTGGGTCGATTTTCGCTTCGATAGCGAAAGTCCGACAGCCTCCTAGCCATTTGTCAGTTTCGCGGTTTTTTGGCCAGATACACTGGTTTTATCATTTCAAATTGCCACGAAGGGTTAACGATGTCCAAAATGATTCCCGCCACGCTGATTCTAGGTGATGGCATTGGTCCTGAAATTGTTGATGCCACTTTGGCCGCACTGGATGCGTTGGGTGCGCCCTTTGAGTGGGATCGTCAGATTGCCGGATTGGGCGGCTTGCAAACAGCGGGTGATCCTTTGCCAAAGGCCACTCTCGACAGTATTCGCCATACTCGACTTGCCCTCAAAGGTCCGCTAGAGACACCGTCGGGTAGTGGCTATCGCTCGTCGAACGTGCGTTTACGCGAAGAATTTCAGCTTTACGCGAACTTGCGCCCAGCGCGCACCATCATTCCAGGCGGACGCTTTGACAAGATTGATTTGGTGGTGGTTCGTGAGAACCTGGAAGGTTTGTACATTGGGCACGAGCACTATGTGAAGATCGACGAAGATCCGCACGCAGTGGCCATGGCCACCGGTATTAACACACGCGCCGGTGGCATGCGTTTGCTGGAGTATGCGTTTGAGCACGCCGTGGTGACGGGACGCAAAAAAGTCACCATCGTGCACAAAGCCAACATCATGAAAGCATTGACGGGTATCTTTCTTGAAACGGGTCTGAAACTCTATGAAGACAAATACAAGGGCAAGTTTGAACTTGACACGGTCATCATTGATGCCTGCGCCATGAAGCTTGTGCTTAATCCTTGGCAGTTTGACATGTTGGTGACAACGAATTTATTCGGCGATATTTTGTCTGACCTCGTGGCCGGTTTGGTGGGTGGGCTTGGCATGGCACCGGGAGCCAATATTGGCGCAGATGCTGCAATTTTCGAGGCGGTGCATGGATCAGCTCCCGATATTGCAGGCAAAGGGATTGCCAATCCGATTGCTTTGATGTTGGCCGCCGCCATGATGCTCGACCATTGCAAACTGCCTGAGATGGCAACAAGGTTACGCACGGCCATTGATGAGACACTGAATATCGACAAAGTGCGCACTGGCGATTTGGGTGGTAGCGCAGGCACTGCTGAATTCACCAAGGCATTGGTGAGTCGAATTCACAAACCGAGCTGATGCTTGTGCTACATTTCAAACCCATGAAGTCAGCCACGTTTTTCTTTAGCTATTTTTGGTTCTCAAGCGCTTTTCGGCGGTAGAGAGTTCGCAACGTAACCAAACAAAACGTCCTGATCTTTCAAAAACCGCCGGCAACCCCGGCGGTTTTTTGCTTTGTGAATTCAACATCTTGAGGAACTTCTCCATGACTGCTAAAGCCAATGCCAATTCTGATGCCTGGGGCTCGAATGCGCTTCATCAGGCGACTGACCGGACCGGCCAGACCGATAACCAACGCATCAAGGACATCACTGTGCTTCCACCACCCGAACATTTGATCCGGTTTTTCCCGATAGCAGGAACATCGGTAGAGAAGATGATCAGCAGCACCCGCCGCCATATCCACAACATCATGGCCAAGAAAGACGATCGACTCTTGGTGGTGATTGGTCCATGCTCTATCCATGATCCGGCTGCTGCAATGGACTACGCGCGTCAGCTCAAAGTGCAGCGCGACAAATATGCAGATACGCTGGAAATTGTGATGCGTGTGTATTTTGAAAAACCACGAACAACCGTTGGCTGGAAGGGTTTGATTAACGACCCTTATCTCGATGAGAGTTTTCGCATTGACGAAGGTCTGCGCATTGCAAGACAACTGCTGATAGAGATCAACCGTCTTGGGTTGCCCGCCGGCAGCGAATTTCTGGATGTGATTTCACCTCAGTATCTGGGTGATTTGATTTCGTGGGGCGCTATTGGTGCGCGTACCACCGAGAGTCAGGTACATCGCGAGTTGGCTTCTGGATTGTCAGCACCGATTGGGTTTAAAAATGGAACCGATGGCAACATCAAAATAGCAACCGATGCTATTCAAGCTGCCGCAGGCGGGCATCATTTCTTGTCAGTGCATAAGAATGGTCAAGTGGCGATTGTGCAAACCAATGGCAATCATGACTGCCATGTGATTTTGCGTGGTGGGAAAACCCCCAATTACGATGCGGTCAGCGTGGCACTTGCTTGCTCAGAGCTTGAAAAATCAAGCTTACCAGCTACCTTGATGGTGGATTGCAGCCATGCCAATAGCAGCAAAGAGCATGAAAAACAGCGCGATGTGGCCACAGCAATCGCCGCACAAATAGCCGCTGGGTCAACCAGCGTGTTTGGCGTAATGGTTGAAAGCCATCTTAACGCGGGTGCTCAAAAATTCACGCCAGGGAAGGACAAAATTGACAAACTAGCGTATGGTCAGAGCATCACCGATGCCTGTTTGGGCTGGAGTGACTCGCTGGGCGTACTGGACGTGCTATCACAAGCTGTAACAGCAAGGCGAGCGGGTTAGATTTCAATTTTGCTGCCGAGTTCAACCACAGAATTGCTGGGCAGATTCAGGAAGTCGGCCGCGCCGCTGGCGTTCAAATGCATTTGGGCAAATAATTTTTCGCGCCACATCGCCATGCCGCTGCCAATCGAGGGAACCACGGTGTCTCGCGAAAGGAAGTAGCTGGTGGTCATGGTCTCAATTTCACAGCCGCGACCTTTTAGCTGTTGCAGCGCTTTAGGTAAATCAGGGTCATTCTTGAAGCCATAGTTCACAATCACCTGCCAACAGTCGTGCCCCAGTGATTCAATTTCAAGCCGTTTGTCCATGCCAATCCAGGGTACTTCATGGTTGCGCACAGTGACAAATAAATTGATTTCATGCAGCACTTTGTTGTGCTTGAGGTTGTGCAGCATGGCATTGGGCACTGTGCCGGGTTCGGCGGTTAAAAATACGGCAGTGCCTTCAACTCGAGCAGGTGGGCTGACATAAACAGCTTCCAGAAAACTGTTCAGGTCAATCGCATCCGTTTTGAGTTTTTGATTGAGCAAACGTCTTCCGTCTTTCCAGGTCAGCATCAAACTGAAAACACCGGCTGCGATTAAAAGGGGGAACCAACCGCCTTCAAACAACTTCATCATGTTGGATGCAAAAAAGGCCAGGTCAACCAGAAAAAACAGAGCCGTTGCTGCAACGCAGAGCGCCAGGGGGTAGTTCCATGCATAGCGAATCACAAAAAATGTGAGGGTGGTGGTGATCAGCATGTCGAGTGTCACAGCAATGCCGTAGGCGGCGGCGAGGTTGCTCGAAGACTTGAAGAGCATCACGGCCAGCACAATCAGAACAAACAAGCCCCAGTTAACGAACGGCATATAAATTTGACCGGTTTCTTTGACGTTGGTGTGCCAAATTTGCAGACGTGGCAAATAGCCGAGCTGTATGACCTGCTTGGTGACTGAAAATGCGCCTGTGATTAGCGCCTGCGATGCGATCACGGTGGCCAGTGTGGCCAAACCGACCAAAGGTATCAATGCCCAAGCTGGGGCCATCATGAAAAACGGGTTTTTTACAGCTTGCGGGTTTTCCAATAGCAGGGCACCCTGGCCAAAATAATTCAGTGTTAAAGCTGGCATAACAATCAAAAACCAGGCCAACCGAATTGGATTTTTGCCGAAATGGCCCATGTCCG
>CAIYYA010000293.1 GCA_903930255.1 uncultured beta proteobacterium | reverse complement strand
GGATCTTTGCTTGCTTTCTTGGCAATGTCTTCAAATTTGCCACCCTTTTTCAGTTGTGCAATGATGGCTTTGGCCTCGGCTTCCTTTTCAACCAAAATGTGGCGGGCACGGTATTCCTTGCCTTGGTTGGCAGCCACAAACTTGTCGTATTCGGCTTTCACATCGGCATCTGTGACGCCATTGGTCTTTTGATAATTGCCAAACAGTTCACGGATCAAGATGGTTTGACGTGCCAGTTCCATCTGGTTTTTGAAATCTTCAGAGGTGTCAAGCCCCATTTTTTGAGCTTCTTGAATGAAAACCTCACGGCTGATCACCTCGTCTTTGATCTGGCGTTGAATTTCGGGTGTGATGGCACGGCCTGAGCGAGCCACTTGCTGGCTCAGAGCCTCTACACGGGTTTGTGGCACAGCTTTGCCGTTGACGATGGCCACGTTTTGAGCGAGAGCCAGCGGACTCAAAGTGCCCAAAATAGCGACACAGGCAAGACTCGTTGCGAATTTAATTTTCATGCGGTTCCCATTTGAAAAAATAAAAAAAGTGAAGTTGAAATGATTTAGTTGGTGCTTGGTGCGTGCGCCTCAATGGCCAGTGCATGCAGGCCCTGGGACATAAATTTTTGCAACGCATCATACACAAGCCGATGCCGTGTAACGGCAGATTTGCCAACAAATTGTTGTGCGGTAATGCGCACCCGAAAGTGCGTGCCAAAGCCAGTCCCATTCGCTCCGGCGTGGCCGTGGTGTTGCTGGCTTTCGTCAAGCACTTCCAATGCTAGGGGCTGCAGCACATCCTGCAATTGCTTTTGCAGTGCTTGGGCGGTGGGGCAGGGTAAATCGTTGTTCATGAGGATTTGGACGCATCAGGCGTCAGGTAGCGTGAAATATAAAAACCCTGTCCAACAATAAAAACCAGTGGAAAGGCATAGCCCCAAAGCTTGAAATTGACCCAGGCTTCAGTGCTGTAGTAGGCGGCCACGTAGCCATTGATGCTGGCCATGAAGATGCAATAAACCACCCACACCATATTCAGGCGCATCCATACCGGTTCGGGCAATGTGAGCTGGCTACCCAGCAGCATTTTCAAAAAGTTCTTTTTATAGACCCAAACGGCCAACGCCAGCGCCAGCGCCATTGCGGCATACAAGACAGTGGGTTTCCATTTGATAAAACGTTCATCGTGCAGGACTAATGTGAGGGTGCCAAAAACCAGCACCAGCGCCAGCGTGATTTTGTGCATGGCCTGCAATTTGTGGTCAATGCGGTAAATCAGGGCCATTTGCAGCACCGTGGCTGCCATCAGCACGGCTGTGCCGACATAAATGTCATAGAACTTGTAGGCGCCAAAAAATAGCGCTATGGGGAAAAAGTCGATCAGTATTTTCATGAAGTGCTGAATTTTAACGAGGCCGAGTTCATGCAGTAGCGCAGACCCGTGGGCGTGGGGCCATCATCAAAAACATGACCCAGGTGCGCACCGCATTGGCTGCACACCGTTTCAACCCGGGTCATAAAGTGGCTGCGATCTGTTTTTTCCAAAATGGCTCCTGGCCGCGCTTGCGAAAAGCTGGGCCAGCCGCAGTGTGCATCGAATTTGCTGGCTGAATCAAACAGCGTGTGGCCGCAGCAGATGCAGTGGTAACTGCCGTCGGCCCAGTGTGCCGCATATTTTCCACTGAAAGAACGCTCGGTTGCCGCGCGCCGGGTCACTTCAAAGGCTCCGGGTTCGGCGTGTTGGCTTGTCAGCTCTGCGCGCCATTGGGCATCTGTTTTTTCGATCGGGTAAGTCATGGTGTATCCCTTCAAGAACTGCAACTGATTTCTATCTGGCTGGCCCAGTCGGGAACAAAACCAGCCCAGGCTGCTCTTGTCGGATGTTCGGCAAAAGGATGGGTGACGACATCCAATAAATCTGCTACCCCCGAAAAATCTTTATGCTTGGCCATTTCAATGACATCTTGGCATAGGTAATTGCGCAGCACAAATTTGGGGTTTGTTTTGAGCATTAAATCAGCCGCAAGCGCCCGATCAGAAAGCGCCAATAGCTCTGAATAACGTAGCATCCAGGCGTCCCAAGCAATGCTGTTGATAAACAGCTCGCGCACCGGTTCGGTGTTGCCGTCCAGTTGCGCATGGCTGAGCCTGCGCCAAAAAATGGTGTAGTCCACCTGATCTTGCGCCAGCGCTGCCAGCAGGTCGTCGATGAAAGACTGCGTCACCGATGCTTCAGGCAAACCCAGTTTGGCACACATCAAACGGTGTAGCGTTTTCGGCATCAGCGTTTTAAAGGATTCAAGTGCTGCCATCGCCATCTGCGGCTCACCAATCAGCGGTAACAGCGCTTGACCCAGGCAATGCAGGTTCCAATAAGCCACGTTAGGCTGGCGCGCAAAGGCGTAGCGACCCTGAGTGTCGCTGTGGTTGCAGATGTGCAGCGGGTTGTAGCTGTCGAGAAACTGAAATGGACCGTAGTCAATGGTCAGCCCCAAAATACTCATGTTGTCGGTGTTCATGACCCCGTGGCAAAAGCCCACGGCCTGCCAATGCGCCACCATCACGGCAGTGCGTTCACTCACTTTTTCAAGCAGAGCAGCATAGGCGTTATCGGCAAATTTTGGCTTGCTTCGACATTCTGGGTAAAACCGGTCGATGACGTAATCAGCCAAGATTTTCAGCTGCTTGAGCTGGTTCTTGGCTGCGAAGTGCTCGAAGTGGCCAAAACGTATAAAACTAGGCGCCACCCGGGTTACCACTGCAGCGGTTTCGGGGGTTTCGCGCCAAACTTCGTCGTCTGAACCGGTCACGCACAAAGCGCGTGTGGTGGGCACACCCAGTGAATGCATGGCCTCACTGCACAGAAATTCGCGAATGCTTGAGCGCAGCACGGCGCGCCCATCGCCACGGCGTGAGTATGGCGTGAGACCAGCGCCCTTGAGTTGAATTTCCAGACCATTGGTTTCACCCAGCAATAAGGCACGCCCATCGCCGAGTTGCCCGGCCCATTGGCCAAACTGGTGCCCGCTATAGACACTGGCCAGCGGACGACTGCCAGGCAACTGCTGGTTGCCACTGAAGGCCTGCAGCAGTTCATCCGACGCAAACTGACTGGTGTTGAGCTCGAGCAAATTTGCCACAGTTGGGCTGCGTCCCACCCAATACGGCGCTTCAAGAGACTCCGGGCTCAGCTCAGCGTAAAAGTCCGTCCCCAAAGCGGCAAAGCTATGACGCCAGTGCAGACTGATCTGACTAGGAGGCAGGGTGTGGCAAACTGGATTCATCGGAGAATTGTTGCAAAGCTGGTGCAAACCCTTAATTTATAGGGACTTTCCGTCTAGGGCTTGCCTGTGCGCGCGGGTGGGATGCTGAGTAGAACAAGCTGCGGGTTGTTCGTATTTGCCAACCTTGCCAGCGCAGCAGCTCAGATGCGTAGAACCCGCCCTGGATTCATCAGGTTTTGCGGATCCAGCGCTTTTTTGATGGCACGCATCAAGCCTAAAGCTGTGGCTGATTTGTAATGCGCCAGATGCTCAACTTTCAGGCTACCGATACCATGTTCGGCCGAGATTGAGCCACCAAACTGCAGCACGGAGTCGAACACGATGCGGTTCACTGGCGCTTCGTGCTCACGCAAAAAAGCGGCCGCATCGTCATCCGCCGGAGCCTGAACGTTGTAGTGCAGGTTGCCATCGCCCAGGTGGCCAAAATTAACCAGCCGCACGCCGGGCAGGGCGTTTTGCAGCATGGTATCGGTCACTTTGACAAATTCAGCGATGGCCGACACCGGCACAGAGATGTCGTGCTTGATGTTTAGGCCTTCTTCGACTTGCGCCAGCGAGATGCTTTCGCGAATCTGCCAGAGGGTTTGGGCTTGCTCCAGACTTTCTGCAATGATCGCATCGGCCACGCAGCCGTTTGCCATAGCGTCTTGCAGCAGTTGCTCGAATAGGTCGCGCGCATCGGGTTCAGACTGGTTGTCAGAGAGCTCCAGCAGCACACAAAATGGCCAGTCGGCAAAAAGTGGCACCCGCAGGTGTTTAAAGTGCTTGTCCACCAGGCTCAGGGCAAATTGCCCCATCAGCTCAAAACCGGTCAGGCCAGCACCCAACTGGCGCTGCGCCAGCCCCAGCAGTGTCACTGCGGCTTCAAGCGAGGGCAGTGCTGCCCAAGCGGTCAGTTGCGCAGAGGGAAGGGGGTAGAGCTTCATGGTTGCCGCGGTGATGATGCCCAGCGTGCCTTCGGAACCAATGAACAGGTTACGCAGGTCGTAGCCGGTGTTGTCTTTGCGCAAGCCACTTAAACCGTGCCAGATATCGCCTTGTGCGGTGACAACTTCCAGCCCTAGGCAAAGCTCACGTGCATTGCCAAAACGCAACACTTGGGTGCCACCAGCATTGCTGCCCAAGTTACCGCCAAGGGTGCAAGAGCCTTCGGCTGCCAAGCTCAGTGGGAACAAAAAGTCCTCGGCATGGGCGCGTTCTTGCAGGGTTTGCAAAATACAGCCCGCCTCAGCGGTCAGGGTCAGGTTGGCGCCATCAACG
Source organism: uncultured beta proteobacterium (assembly GCA_903930255.1). Taxonomy (GTDB): domain Bacteria; phylum Pseudomonadota; class Gammaproteobacteria; order Burkholderiales; family Burkholderiaceae_C; genus Rhodoferax. Next base: position 38,779 of record CAIYYA010000293.1, on the reverse strand, counting down.
CGTCGCACGCTATTCATGCGTTGCAGGCTCAGCACAATCTGCTGACCCGACGCATCGGGTGTAGAGCCCACCACCAAGCCGGTGTTACCGCCTTGGGGCACCAGGCTGATCGCGCTGTGCGGGTTGTTTGTCAAAAAATCAGCGCAGGTTTTGACCACCTGTGCCACTTCGTTGGTGCTGCCTGGGCGTACCACGGCCAGCGCTTTGCCTGCTGAGCGTTTGCGCCAGTCTTGCTCCCAGGCGCTCAGGTCGCCTTCGGTCAAAACATGGGCAGCGCCGACGATATTTCGCAGCTTAGTGAGGAGCGTTTGCATGGTGTTCGGGTTCAACAGGTGGTGGTTTTGCATTTTTCAGGCGCAGCCGCACATGCAGTGCACAGGCAACAAACAGCAGCAAACAGAGCACCAATTCGATCATGGCCAAATAATTACTGGGCGCTTTGTCGCTATAGGCGCGAACCGCTCCTTCGGTGAAATACAGCCACACCAGCAGACTCACCCAGCGGTAGGTGTACATGCGGTTTTTTAGCAGCCCCACCAGGGGCACGCACAGCGGCAACACTTTAAGCACCAGCCAAGAGCCACCTGGACGCAGTGGGGCCAGAAAAATCTCCCACATCAAGCCCAGAATGATCAGCCCCAGCAGGCTGCCAACAGCAAGAATACGGGTGTTATTGACGAAAGATGTGGGCTGCATGGGTGCTTGGACCAGTCTGTTTTTGGGGCGGTTTGTGACAGTGGCATCATAGCGGCCATGAATTTACCGAAACTTCAAGTGGAATCAGACATGCCAGGCAAGAAAACATGGCGTGAGCGGCTGTCGCTTTTTTGGCTTACTTTGACACATTTTCCCTGGAAAAACACCGCCCATACACTGCGCGAACGCTTCACCCAAGACCGCTTGGGGATCACTGCCGGCAGCCTGACCTTCACCACCATCATTGCCCTGGTTCCTTTGATGACGGTGGCGCTGGCAGTGTTTACCGCGTTTCCGATGTTTGCCAAGTTTCAAGATGTGTTGCAAAAGTGGCTGCTCGAAAGCTTGGTGCCCGACAGCATTGCGCGCCAGGTTTTGAGTTATTTAACGCGCTTTTCTGGCAAAGCCAGCAAACTTGGCAGTGCCGGTGTGGTGATCTTGCTGGTCACGGCATCCATGCTGGTGTTGATTATTGACCGCACGCTCAACGACATTTGGCGCGTGCGCAAATTGCGACCTCTGGGGCAACGTGTGCTGGTGTATTGGGCAGCCATGACGCTCGGGCCGTTGCTGCTTGGGGTTAGTCTGACGCTGACTTCCTATGCTGTTTCTGCATCCAAAGGCATTGTCGGAGCCATGCCTGGGGGCGTGCAGTTGTTGCTCGATGTGTTGCAATTTTTCATGATGGCAGGCGGCATGGCGGCGTTGTTTCACTACGTCCCTAACATCCGGGTGCGCTGGGCGCATGCCTGGGTGGGGGGCTTGTTTGTTTCGGCTGGTTTTGAAGTAGCCAAAAAATTGCTGGTGATTTATTTAAACCAGGTGCCAACTTACTCGGTGTTGTATGGTGCCTTTGCTACCGTGCCGATTTTGCTGGTGTGGATTTATCTGGCCTGGGTCATCGTCTTGTGGGGCGCAGTAATCACGGCGTATTTGCCCAGCTTGCTCTCGGGTGTGCCGCGCCGCGCGCGTGCCCATGGCTGGCAGTTTTTGCTGGCGCTCGAAACACTGCAGCAGCTCGATCGGGTGCGTGGTGCTGCACCGCAGGGATTAACGATGGTGCAACTGACTGAACGGTTGCAGGTGGATGCGCTGCAGCTTGAGCCGGTTCTGGAAACTCTCTGCGAGATGGACTGGATCGGTCAGCTGCAAGAGGAGCTGGGCGACGAGGCTGCGCGTTTTGTGTTGTTAGCCAACCCCGACGCCACGCCCCTGGCGCCGCTGTTCAATGCCTTGCTTTTGCAGCACGAACTCAGCACTAAAAATTTATGGGAAAAAGGGCTCTGGAGCAAGATGATCATGCGTGACGCGCTATGAAATTGATTGCTTAGAAGTTAAAAACCCGGTCAATGCTGCCAGCATTTCCTCGGGCGTTTCGTTCATCTGGTGGTGACCGCCTGGCAAATAGACCACTTTGGCAAACTTGGCCAGCTTGACCAAACCCAACGCGGCTTTGGGGGGCGTCATCTGGTCTTGGCTGCCCAAGACAAAAAGAGTAGGGCAGTTGACCTGCGTCATGGCTTGTTCGCCATTTTGGTAGCTATCGCAGGCTTTAAAGCCGGTATAAAACACATTCACCTTGGGGTTGCTGGCCAGCACGCGCCGCCCCAGTGCCATTGACGCACCATAAACCCAGGTGCCTGGCCCCATGGCCGAGGGCGGTGGGGCCAGTGTCGAACGCGAAAAAATGTTGACCATTTCAAGCGCTTTCATGGGCGCACTGACCGAAGCTTCGAGCAGCGCTGGCGAGACCCGCATCGGAAAAGCCGTGCCCACCAGCACCAGCTGGCTGATACGCGCGGGTGCAAGGGCCGCGGCTTCAAGCGCAATCAGCGAGCCAAAGCTATGGCCGATGAGTGCAGCTTTTTCAAGACCCGCGGCGTTCATCAAGGCCACAATAAAGTCGGCAGCGGCTTCTACGCTGGCGGGAGGCTCTCCTTCACTGCGGCAGTGGCCGGGTAAATCCAGAGCCAACACGTTCCAGCCGTGGTGAGCCAGGTAGCGCGTTTGCAAAATCCAAACACTGTGGTCGTTCAGTACCCCGTGGATAAAAATGGCTGTAGGCTTGGCCGTATCAAAGGGCTTGCCACCGGTGTAGCAATAGGTTTTAGTGTGATTGACGGTGAAATACATACGGTACTCGGGGTGAATAGTTTGTATAAAAATGGCCTCTGACGCTTATGAATAAAGCGTGAGCAGCTCTTGATTTAATAGTAATCAGGCCTTCTCAGCGGCTTTCAGTGCACGCTTCAGGTCGTCGATCAAATCGTCTGCGTCTTCCAGCCCGATCGACAAGCGAATCGTTCCCTGGGTGATGCCCCCGGCGGCCAGCGCGGCATCGTTCATGCGGAAATGAGTGGTGCTGGCCGGATGAATCACCAAGCTGCGACAGTCGCCCACATTGGCCAAATGGCTGAAGACTTTGAGGGTTTCGACAAATTTTTTGCCTTGCTCACGGCTGCCTTTAAGGTCAAAGCTGAAGACCGAACCCGCGCCACGCGGCAGCAGTTTGGCTGCCAGCGCGTGGCTACTGTGGCTTTCGAGCAGGGGGTGCCCAACGCGCGCTACAAATGGCTGGGCAGCCAAAAATGCCACCACTTTTTGCGTGTTGCTCATGTGCCTGGCCATGCGCAGCGAGAGGGTTTCAATGCCCTGCAGAATCAGCCAAGCCGAGTGCGGGCTCATGCAGGCGCCAAAGTCGCGCAGACCTTCGCGCCGGGCGCGCAACAAAAAGGCGCCTACGGTGGATTCCTCGCTGAACACCATGTTGTGAAAGCCATCGTAGGCTTGGCTCAACTCGGCAAATTTGCCGGATTGGTCCCAGTCAAAGCTGCCACCATCAACCACCAAGCCGCCTATCACGGTGCCGTGGCCGCTCAAAAACTTGGTTGCCGAGTGATAGACCAGGTCGGCGCCCAGCTCAAATGGTTTCATCAACCAAGGTGTGGTCAAGGTCGAATCGACCAGCAAGGGCACGCCCGCTTCATGGGCGATGGCTGACACGGTGGGGATGTCAAGCACATCGAGCCCCGGATTGCCGACACTTTCGCCAAAAAATAATTTGCTGTTGGGTCGCACGGCTGCGCGCCAGCCATCGATGTCGCCCGGTTTGACAAAGGTGGTTTCAATCCCGAAACGGCTCAGGGTGTAGTGCAGCAGGTTCTGGCTGCCGCCATACAGCGCGGTGCTTGCCACGATGTGGCTGCCAGCGCCCATCAGGGTGGCAATGCTCAGGTGCAGTGCGGCTTGGCCGCTGGCGCAGCTGATGGCGCCAATGCCGCCTTCAAGTGCTGCAATGCGCTGCTCCAGCACGGCGTTGGTCGGGTTGCTGATGCGGCTGTAAACATGGCCGGCTCGCTCCAGGTTAAAAAGCGACTGGGCATGCTCGCTCGATTCAAAAACAAACGAGGTGGTGAGGTGAATCGGCACCGCGCGTGCCCCGGTGGCAGGGTCAGGGGCCGCTCCTGCGTGAAGGCAGAGGGTGTCAAAACCGGGGTCAGCGTAACCGGGCATGTGAACCTTTCAAGATTGTGTGGGTGATCAGGGCAGCATTTTTATTCAAAGCAGGGCAACATGATGGAAATCCCTTGATCAAAAGCAGCGATTGTGGGCTATATTTCAAGCATTGCAATCGATGGACGGTTGCCAAACCACTAAGAGGAACACTATGAAAGTCAGTGATATTTTGCGCATCAAGGGTGGCACCCTTTTTACGGCCACGCCCGATGAATTATTGATAAATGCGCTCAAACTCATGTCCGAGCGTGACATTGGCTCTTTGGTTGTCATGGAGCATGGCGAATTGGTGGGCATGCTGACGGTGCGTGAATTGACTCAGGTGTTGGTTAAAACGGGTGGAAGTATTGTGAACACCATTGTGCGAACGGCCATGGATGATTCGCCCCTGACTTGCACGACAGAAACCGATATGGATGAAGTGCGCCGCATGATGCTCGACCGTCATGCCCGCTACATGCCCGTTATGAACAATAAGATGCTCATGGGCGTGATCAGCTTTCACGACGTGGCACGTGCCGTGGTGGACAGCCAAAATTTTGAAAACAAAATGCTCAAAGCCTACATTCATGACTGGCCTGAAGGCGCAGAACAAGGCAAAGACGTAACGCTGTAGTTTGTTCGCTGGCCATGTGCCGGCAGCTTATTGCTTCGGTCCGATAAAGTCTGAACCTCTCGCCCTGAGCTTGGTCGGTCGTGAGCTTGACGAACGGTCGAAGGGCATCGGCAGACTCAGCCCGATCGGAACTTTATACATCATTGAGCCGGATCAATAGTTACTTAGCGCAAGCGCAATGGGTCGCGGCGCCTATCCAGACCGGGCTCAGGCTCGGCAATTGCCACCAGTGGCAGGGCTGCTGGGTCGTTCCAGTTGAAAAACTCGCAAATTTCGGATCTTTGGCGCATCGCATCTGAGCGGCCAAGCGCCATCAGCTCACGGGTGTAGCCCGGTTCAAACAAAAGATAGCTTGCCAGCGCGGCACCTTTGATATCGTCTGCTTTGGACGAAACACCGACACCACCGAGCAGCGTGCGCACAGCCCCCGGCAGTTCGTGGATATGCCGTGCAGCAATACTGTCAATGCGCTCTGACGGTGAAATCAGCAGCAATTGCACCGGGCGCAGGTTGCTGGCACTGCGCAATTCGGGTGGCACCAGACGCAGCGTTTGGTTGATGCGGCGAATGCGTTCGACATCGACCGAGAGAGCGTCCAGAAATATGTTTGACAGCGCGTGGCCAGCAATTTGCGCCAGCGTGGGGTAGCTGCCCAGGCTGGGCAAGGCACCCTGTGTTTTGGGTTCGTGCATTCGCCCAGCACCAATCACACAGATTTTTTCGGCTCCCATGTGAATTGCCGGAGCCACCGGGGCTGATTGGCGCATTGAGCCATCACCAAAATAAGCTTCTTGTCCGTCGAGTTGAAGATTTTTGGCCGGAAAAACAAAAGGGATGGCGCTCGACGCCAACAGGTGCGCGTGGGTGATCTTGTCGCGCACGCCTCGGCGTTGTGAACGCACCCAAGTTGGCAAACTCGCGTTACCTTCAAAAAAAGTAATGTGTTCGCCAGAACTGTAGCTCGATGCCGTGACGGCGAGCGCCTGCAGATGACCGGCTTGAATGAGCCCTGGCAGGCGCTCCAATGGCACCATTTGCTTGAGTAGCTGTGCCAGTGGACTGTTGTCGAGCAGTGATTTAGGTTTAACGCGTCGCCATTTGGCAATCAGCCAGCCCAAAGACAGCAGGGTGACCCACTTGGCGCCGGAACGCAGCATGCTCACCGAATCTGCACGGTAGACCTGATGAGCGTGGAAATTGCGCCAAATGTTGGCGATCATGCGCACAGTGCTATCAAAGTCATCTGCACCACAGGCCAGTGCAGCGGCGTTAAGTGCTCCGGCGGAGGTTCCACCGATGATAGGAAATGGGTTGCCTTGGTGCTGTGCCTGACATTGTTGGCGCAAGTCGGCAATGGCTTCGAGCACACCCACCTGGTAAGCCGCCCGTGCACCGCCACCGGTCAGCATCAGGGCAGTGCGTTCGCTTGCAGCTGGCAGGGTAGATGGCAGTTTGTCTTGAAGCATGCCGGATTATCAGCACGACTGCAGCCAACCAGCGGCGCAAAATGTTGAATAAATGCCATTTCGGGGTAAACCCTGATTTTCCTTTTGCTGCAAGGTCAAAGCTGGCTTGGCTAGACTCGGGGTTTTCGGAGAATCCCATGACCGTATCAGAACAAAGCGTGAAAGAAGCCCTTCAACGAGTGATCGACCCCAATACCGGGCGCGATTTTGTCACCTCGAAGGCCATTAAGAATTTAACTGTGAGCGACGGCGACGTGGCTTTCGACGTGGAACTGGGGTATCCGGCCAAGAGCCAGATTCCCGGCTTTCGCAAGGAGCTGATTGCTGCAGCAAAAAGCGTAGCAGGAGTCGCCAATGTGTCGGTGAATATCAGCATGAAAATTGTGCCGCACGCTGTGCAGCGCGGCGTGGCTTTGCTGCCCAAGGTGAAAAACATTGTTGCAGTGGCATCTGGCAAGGGTGGCGTTGGCAAGAGCACCACGGCGGTGAATCTGGCTCTGGCTCTGGCCGCTGAAGGTGCCAGTGTGGGCTTGCTTGATGCCGACATCTATGGCCCGAGCATTCCCATGATGATGGGCATTGACGGTCGCCCCGAAAGCGAAGACGGGCAAACCATGGAGCCAATGGAAAACTATGGCGTGCAGGTCATGTCGATTGGTTTTTTGGTGGCGCAAGACGAAGCCATGATTTGGCGCGGTCCCATGGCTACGCAGGCGCTTGAGCAACTGCTGCGCCAGACCAATTGGAAAGACCTGGACTACCTGATTGTCGATATGCCACCGGGCACGGGTGATATTCAGCTGACCCTGAGCCAACGTGTGCCCATGACTGGTGCGGTGGTGGTCACCACGCCGCAAGACATCGCCCTGCTCGACGCCAAAAAAGGCATCAAGATGTTTGAAAAGGTCGGTGTGCCGATTTTGGGAATTGTGGAAAACATGGCGGTGCACGTGTGCAGCAACTGTGGTCATGTTGAGCACATTTTTGGTGCTGACGGTGGCAAAAAAATGGCTGCCGAATACAGCATGGATTACCTTGGTGCCTTGCCTTTGGCGATGCAAATCCGCCAGCAGGCCGACAGCGGCAAACCCACCGTGGTCTCAGACCCCGACAGCGAAGTGGCCGGCCTCTATAAGGCAGTGGCACGCAAGGTGGCGCTGGCAATTGCCGCCAAAAATAAAGATTTCTCGAGCAAATTTCCGAGCATCAAAATCTCTAAAGACACCTGATAAAGGCGCAGCTGGCATGTTCAAGCGGTGCGGCAATTGAGGTAACGCTGATGACGCGTGAAGCTCGTCTCTGGCTGGTATTTTTGCTTGCGTTGAGCGCGTTTGTCTGCGCAGTGGTTGGCATGACCACTTATACGCTTTGGTTGTTGCGGGTTGATGCCATCAGCAGCAGTTTTCAAAAGTCAGCGTTGATGGCGCGTAGTTTTGAAACTTTTTTGACGCAAACCCTGAATGCCACAAGTCTGGCGGTGGAACATGCTGTGCCCGAGGGCTATTTGGGTCAGCAAAACTCTCAGTTGGAGGGCAGTTTGGACGCAATCTTGCGCACGTCACCGCAGGTGCGCTCACTGTCGTTGCTGAATGAAGCGGGGCAAATTGTTGCGAGCTCAAATCACGCCAATATCGGTTTGACGATCGCTACGCACGACTATTTCCCGCCCGCACAAGCCGCTGCCAAGGTTTTGCGAGTAGGCACACCCTGGCTGGGTCGCGATTTTGCGCAGGGCAATTTACCTGGCAGCACTTTGCTTTCGGAAAGCATCAGTAGTTTTGTGCCTGTCGCTCAAAAACTCGATGCCAATAGTCGGCTGACTTTGTTGATTGCGCTGAATCCTGACTATTTTCTCAATCACATGAGCAAGCAGTTAGGTGAGGAAGCTGGCAGCGTTGATGTTCTGCGACTCGATGGTGTACGCCTGATGAGCTCGGTAATGGATGTTGGCACCAAGACAACTTACAGCAAGCAGGTGCAGGGTGCAGCCGAACTGGAGTTTGGCGAGTTTGCGTTTGAGCATAGCCAGCTTGGGCCGTCCCTTTCGGCTTTTCGGGTGTCTTCACTTTACCCCTTGATGGTGGTTACGCATCTGCAGCGTGAGCTTGCGTTGCAAAGGTGGATGACTGAAGTCAAATTTATTTTGGGAGCTGTACTGCCAACTTTGCTGGCAATTTGTGTGCTTTCGGTTGCGGTTTTTCGGCGCCAGTTGCTACTGCGGGCGCAGCGCGCTGAATCTGAACGCTTGCAGCGCATCAATGCCGCGTGTGTTTTTACCAACACGCGCGAGGGCATCATCATTGCAGATGCCGATGGCGCCATGCTGGACGTGAACGACGCTTTCACTCGCATCACTGGTTATAGCCGCGAAGAGGTTTTGGGCAAGAATCCACGCATCTTGGCATCCGGGCGACATGACAAAGCCTATTACGCTGCTATGTGGGCAGAACTTGGAGAAAGAGGGCACTGGAGTGGAGAAGTCTGGAATCGGCGCAAAGATGGTGGTGTTTTTGCTGAGTTGCTGACCATCAGCGCTGTCTGCGACTCGCAAGGCAAGGTGCAGCAGTTTGTGGCGGTGTTTAGCAACATCACTTCGATCAAGGAATACCAGCATGAGTTGGAGCATATCGCTCGTTACGATGCACTCACCAATTTGCCGAACCGGATGTTGCTTGCTGATCGTTTGAGACAAGCCATGGCACAAGCACAGCGGCGCGAGCAAAAGCTGGCGCTTGTTTTTATTGATCTGGATGGTTTCAAAGCCATTAACGATAAGCATGGCCATGATGCCGGAGATCATTTGCTGATCACGGTAGCCAACCGCATGAAACAGGCTTTGCGTGATGGCGATACTTTGGCTCGTCAGGGTGGTGATGAATTTGTTGCGCTGCTGGTCGATTTGCCCCACGAATTGGACTGCGTGCCTTTACTCAAACGCCTGCTCGACGCGGCTGCGCAAAAAGTTGAGTTTGCGGGTCTTGATTTGCATGTTTCTGCCAGCTTGGGGGTGTCTTTTTATTCTAAAGACCTTGACATCGATAGGGACGAACTGATGCACCAAGCCGATCAGGCCATGTACCAGGCTAAGCAGGCTGGCAAAAATCGCTATCAACTGTTTGGTTTTGAAAGCACGAATCCATTACAGTCACCATCCGCATGTTGAACACTCACCCCTCCATTGAAGTCGCTGTGGTTATGCAACGCATGGCCAACACTGGCTCGTCTAGCTATTGGCAGCCTTGGCGTTGGCAGCTCGCAGATGTGGTGCAAAACGAAGCTGAATTTGGCGACAAACCTCGTTTGTTATATCAAAATGAGAGCGGGCAGCGCTGGCTGCACGGGGGCTTGCGCGTTGAATTATTCACCGATGAAGCTGAAGGTTATTACCTCAATGGCAGTACCGACGAGCCCTGTTGGTTTGTCTTATGGCGCATGGAAGAGGAGCCCAGTGTGGCTGAAGAGCCGATTGCAAAGCCGGTGATTGTTACCCTGAGTTATAACGAAGCCGGTCGCTGGCTCGATGCCCAGGAAACGGTGGAGCAGGTGAGGGCACCCGCTGAGGTGCTGCAATGGCTCAACGCATTCACGGCTGAGCATTACGTGGTGGAGCCCAAGCGGCGCAAGCGGCCGGAAAGCTTTCGTTCATTGAGTGATCGTTTTGGCAACCCGGCATCGATCAGCACCGAGAAAAAGTTTGGCTCACCCCAAGGTGGTGCACATGGCTGACGGCTTTTTGGGACGCTGGTCACAGCGCAAGCAGTCGGTGCGTGCTGGGCATACAGTGCACGAACCCCAAGCGCCAGTGTCTGCACCTGCTGCTATGCCGGCTACATCCTTAGTGGCTCAGGCCTCGGCCACGGAAACACCGCAGCCAACACCCACGCTGGACGATGTAGGCGCGCTTACCCAGGAATCTAGTTTTGCGCGTTTTGTCGGGCGCGATGTGTCGCCAGATGTGCGCAATGCAGCCATGAAAAAGCTTTTCACCGACCCGCACTACAACGTGATGGACGGACTTGATATTTATATTGACGATTACAGCCAAGCCAGTCCTTTGCCATTGGCCATGCTGCAAAAAATGGTGAGTGCGCAGTTTCTCAATTTGATTGACGAACCCGACGCAAGCGCCGATCAGCATGCGCCCAATCTTCCCCATTCCAATGTAAGCCTGCCTGCGCAATTGGCAGCGGCATCACCCGAAAACCACCATGACCACATTGATTTGCGACTGCAACCAGACCATGCCCCTGTCGGTATCGAGCCTGGGCGCAGCACTGAATGAAAAGCTGACACTGCACAGCAGTTTGTGCCGTCGTCAGGCTGGTCATTTTGTGCAGGCACTTGGCACCGGTGACGATGTGCTGGTGGCTTGCACGCAGGAATCACGCTTGTTTGCCGAGCTGGCCGAACAAAACAAGGTCAGTTCTCCTGTGCGCTTTGTAAATATTCGTGAAAGAGCGGGTTGGAGCCGTGATGCAGCCCAGGCCACTCCCAAAATCGCAGCTTTGTTGGCGTTGGCGCATTTACCTGAGCCTGAACCCGTGGCGACCGTGACTTACAAAAGTGCTGGACGCCTGCTCATTGTGGGGGAACTCGGTGCAGCGCAAGCCGCAGCCGAGCTGCTGGGTGATGCGCTGGACATCACACTTTTCACCCAGGGAGCAGGGTCATTGGATGTGCCGCAAGAACGGCGTTATCCGGTGTTGGGTGGCCAAATTCAACGCTTGACCGGTTATTTGGGTGCGTTTGAATTGCAGTGGTTGCCGGTTAACCCGATTGACCTTGATTTATGCACGCGCTGCAACGCCTGCTTGAGTGCTTGTGCGTCAGATGCCATCGGGCTGGATTACCAGATAGACCTGAGCGCCTGTGACAAGAGTCGTCAATGTGTCAAGTTGTGTCAAGTGGCTGGTGCAATTGACTTTGAGCGCAGTGCTGAACTGCGCAGCGAGAGCTTCGACTTGATTCTGGATTTGCGTGCTGCCCCGGCATTTACCCAGCACGCACCGCCGCAGGGCTATTTGCATTGGAATGGGCGTGAGCTAAAACCGTTGTTGCAGTTGCGCGAGCTGGTGGGTGAATTTGAAAAACCCAAGTTTTTTAACTATCGGCAAAAACTGTGTGCACACAGTCGCAACGACAAAATTGGCTGTAGCGCGTGCATCGATGTGTGTTCGGCCTCTGCCATTAGCAGCGAGCACAAACGTCAGCAAATCAAAGTCAACCCGAATCTGTGTGTGGGCTGCGGCACTTGTAGCACGGTTTGCCCGAGTGGAGCCATGAGTTTTGCCTACCCACGCGCCAGCGAGCAAGGTGTGCGTCTAAAAACGCTGTTGGCAACTTATGCACGCAATGGCGGCAAGAATGCCGCCATTTTGCTGCACAGCCAGGCTGCAGGGGCTCGATTACTGGACGACCTGGGGCGAGCGGCCCAGCTTGAAAAACGTCAAAAATACGGCACACATGGTTTGCCGGCGCGGGTTTTGCCATTGGCGCTGTGGCACACCTCCAGCGTTGGTTTGGAGTTGTGGCTTAGCGCAGTAGCCTATGGCGCATGCCAGGTGTGGGTATTGATGAGTCAAGAGGAAGCACCCCAATACCGCCAAGCCGTGCTTGACCAGATGGCAGTGGCTCAGGCTGTGCTGACTGGCTTGGGTTATGCGGGCGAGCATTTTCGTGTGCTGCAGGTGCGCGATGCGCGCGATCTTGCGTCGCTAGATCAGGATTTGCTGGCAGCGCCCGCTCAAGGTGTTAGCCCAACTGCCAGTTTTGTCGTGCAGCAAGATAAGCGCGTGACACTGGAGTTGGCGCTCGATCATTTGCTTGCGCACGCAGCGCAGTCGCGGGCGTTGACGCCTAACGAACGCAGTGCCATTGCCTTGCCGGCTGCGGTTTCGCCCTTGGGTGGTTTGGCCATCAATAAAGACACCTGTACGCTCTGCTTGAGTTGTGTTAACGCTTGTCCGGCTGGGGCGCTGCAGGACAACGCGCAAGCGCCACAACTCAAATTCATTGAGAAAAACTGTGTGCAATGCGGCCTGTGTGTGAAAACCTGTCCAGAAAAAGCATTGTCGTTGTTGCCACGATTGAATTTGTTGCCACAGCGTAAAGAGCCCGTTCTGCTCAATGAAATGCAACCCTATGCCTGTGTACGTTGTGCCAAACCCTTTGGCACGCTGAAGGGTATTGAAGCCATGCTGGGCAAGCTCAGTGGCCACAGCATGTTTCAAGGCGCAGCGCTGGAGCGACTGAAAATGTGCGCTGATTGCCGTGTGATTGATTTGTATTCTGCAACCAACGAAACCAAAATCAGCGAGCTTTGACCATGATTCCAATGCCTGAGACCGTGCGCAGCAGCGCGCTTGATGAAGAAACCGCACGTGCAGAGCTTTATGGCCTTCTGGCGCAGGTGTACTATGCGTCGCCAGCTCCTGAATTACTAGCAGATTTGCGTCTTTCTGCGACCCAGGCACCGACGCCAGGAAGTTTTCTGGAAGAGCCTTGGCGCAACCTGGTTGGGCTGGCGCGCAGCCTGAGCGATGAGGTAATTGCTGCCGAGTTCGACGCGCTGTTTGGCGGCGTGGGTAAACCAGAGGTCTATTTGTATGGCTCGCATTATCTGAGTGGTTTTTTGAACGAAAAGCCGTTGGCGCGTTTGCGCACCGAGCTGAATAGCCTGGGCTTGGGGCGTGATCAGGCCATGTCAGAAACCGAAGACCATGTGGCCTATTTGTTTGAAGTGATGCGTTACCTGATTGCGGGTGATGACGTTGCTGTGGCTAACTTGACGCGCCAGCAAGCGTTTTTTGCAGCGCATGTGCAGCCGTGGATTTTTTTGATGTGTGAAACTTTGCAGCAGCATCCCAAGGCTCGTTTTTATGCGGGTGTGGCTGTTTTAACGCAAGCATTTATGTCGGTTGAAGCACAGGGGTTTGATTTGATGCGTTGATATTCGGGTTTCCCCGCCTGTTCTTGCTTCAATTTGCAGGTAAATTCGCAGCTGTTACCCTATGCGTCTGCTTGCATAAGTGAATTATTTTTAGGAGACTGTTCATGTCCTCATCGTTGTCCCGCTTGTCACGTCGTACCTTGTTTGCCGGAGCCGGCAGCGCCGGTGCGTTGGCTGTGGCCGTGAGTGCGCTGCCGCTGCGCTCAACTGTGCTTCAGACACCTGCCATTGAACCTCGCGCCAAGCCTGCAAAGGGTGGTGGCTATGCGTTGAGCGAGCATGTCATGCAGTATTACAAGACCGCCCTGGTCTGATGGTCTAAATTTCGTTTCCCTCGTATTTCCCGTTTCCCGGAGATCAACATGTTGCTTACCAAAAAAATAGCCCACCATGGTGAAACTGCGCGTTCGCCCATGCTGCAAAGTTTGCAGCGCGGTTTGTCGCAGGCATTGCCCACCATGGATCGTCGTGCTTTTCTGCGACGCTCTGGTTTGGGTGTGGGCGTCGGCTTGGCTGCATCGCAATTGACATTGGTTAAAAAATCACACGCCGGCGTTGCTGGAGTGGCGGTCGGAGACGGCAAGATCGAAGTCAAACGCACCATTTGTACCCATTGCTCGGTGGGGTGTGCGGTTGACGCGGTGGTTGAGAACGGTGTTTGGGTGCGCCAGGAACCGGTGTTTGATTCGCCCATCAACTTGGGTGCCCATTGCGCCAAGGGCGCCGCTTTGCGTGAGCATGGGCATGGCGAGTTTCGTCTGCGTTACCCCATGAAGCTGGTCAACGGCAAATATAAGCGCATCAGCTGGGATACGGCGCTGACCGAAATTAGCGAAAAAATGCTTGAGCTCAAAAAAGCCAGCGGTCCCGATAGCGTGTATTTCATTGGATCAAGCAAGCACAACAACGAACAGTCGTACCTGATGCGCAAGTTTGTTAGCTACTGGGGCACCAACAATTGTGACCACCAGGCGCGCATTTGTCACAGCACCACGGTGGCTGGCGTGGCCAATACCTGGGGTTATGGTGCCATGACCAATTCGTACAACGACATGCAAAACAGCAAGTGCGCGTTGTACATTGGCTCCAACGCGGCCGAGGCGCACCCGGTGAGCATGTTGCACATGTTGCACGCCAAGGAAACCGGCACCAAAATGATCGTGGTCGATCCGCGCTTTACCCGCACGGCAGCCAAATCGGACGAATATGTGCGCATTCGCTCTGGCTCTGACATCGCCTTTTTGTTGGGGGTGCTTTACCACGTGTTGGCCAACAACTGGTAAGACAAACAATACATCAACGACCGTGTTTATGGCATGGACAAGGTCAAGCTCGAGGTCATGGCCAACTGGACACCTGACAAAGTTGAAGAAGTTTGTGGTGTGAAAGAAGCGCAAGTGCTGCGTGTGGCACGTTTGATGAGCGAAAACCGTCCCAGCACACTGGTCTGGTGCATGGGTCAAACCCAGCACAGCATTGGCAATGCCATGGTGCGCGCCTCGTGCATTTTGCAGTTGGCGCTTGGCAATGTGGGCAAAAGTGGTGGTGGTACCAATATTTTCCGCGGCCATGACAACGTGCAGGGCGCGACCGACGTGGGTCCCAACCCCGACTCATTACCAGGTTATTACGGTATCGTCGAGGGTGCCTGGAAACATTACGCCAAGGTTTGGGGGGTTGATTACGAATGGATTAAAAAGCAGTTTGCCAGCCCCGCCATGATGAGCAAACCGGGTATTACAGTTTCGCGCTGGATTGATGGTGTGCTGGAAAAGAACGAATTGATTGACCAGGACAGCAACCTGCGAGGCGTTTTTTACTGGGGTCACTCGCCCAATTCGCAGACCCGTGGCCTGGAGATGAAGCGCGCCATGGACAAGCTCGATCTGCTGGTGGTGGTTGATCCGTATCCATCGGCCACTGCCGCCATGGCGGCCATGCCTGGCAAGCCCGAAGACCTGAATCCGAACCGGGCGGTCTATTTGCTGCCGGCAGCCACCCAGTTTGAAACCAGTGGTTCGGTGACCGCATCGAATCGCTCGATCCAGTGGCGTGAAAAAGTGATTGAACCGCTCTGGGAAAGCCGCAGTGACCACATGATCATGTACCAGTTTGCTGAAAAACTGGGTTTTGGCAAAGAGTTTGTTAAAAACTACAAACTGCAAAAAGTGGGCGGTATGGATGAACCGGTGGTGGAAGACATCCTGCGCGAAATCAACAAGGCGACCTGGACCAGTGGCTACACCGGTCAAAGCCCTGAGCGCCTCAAGGCGCATATGCGCAATATGCATTTGTTTGATGTGAAGACCTTGCGGGCCAAGGGCGGCAAAGACAAGGAAACCGGTTACGACTTTACCGGTGACTACTTTGGTTTGCCTTGGCCGTGCTACGGCACACCTGAGTTGAAACACCCGGGTTCACCAAACTTGTACGACACCTCCAAACACGTGAGGTATGGTGGTGGTAATTTCCGGGCTAATTTTGGTGTGGAGCGTGTGGGCGTTATTTTGCTGGCTGAGAACGGCTCGCACTCGTTGGGCGCTGACATCACTACCGGTTACCCCGAGTTTGACCATGTGCTGCTGAAAAAGCTCGGTTGGTGGGACGATCTGACCGAAGACGAAAAGAAGGCAGCCGAGGGCAAGAACTGGAAAACCGATCTCTCCGGTGGCATTCAGCGTGTGGTGCTGAAGGTGCATGGGTGCCATGTGTTTGGCAATGCCAAAGCGCGTGCCGTGGTGTGGAACTTCCCCGACGCTATTCCGAAACACCGCGAACCACTCTACGGCACCCGCCCCGATCTGGTGGCCAAATACCCTACGCACGATGACAAAAAGGCATTTTGGCGCCTGCCAACCCTTTTCAAAACCGTGCAACAGAAAAACATTGCCGATAAGGTTTACGAGAAATTCCCGCTCATCATGACATCGGGGCGTTTGGTTGAGTATGAGGGCGGTGGTGAAGAGACCCGCTCCAATCCCTGGTTGGCTGAATTGCAACAAGAGATGTTTGTCGAAATCAACCCCAAAGTGGCTGCCGACAAAGGCATTCGCAACGGCGATCGTGCCTGGGTTTCCACCCCCACCGGGGCGCGCCTGAATGTGCAAGCGCTGGTCACCGAGCGTGTGGGGCCTGACACGGTGTTTATGCCGTTTCACTTCTCGGGACGCTGGCAGGGTGCCGACATGTTGGCCTACTACCCCAACGGTGCGGCTCCAGTGGTACGTGGCGAGGCGATCAACACCGCGACCACTTATGGTTACGACAGCGTGACCATGATGCAAGAAACCAAGACAACTGTCTGCAATATTGAGAGGGCATAACACCATGGCACGCATGAAATTTGTCTGTGACGCAGAGCGTTGTATTGAGTGCAACGGTTGTGTTACCGCTTGCAAAAATGAGCACGAAGTGCCTTGGGGTGTGAACCGCCGCCGGGTCGTCACCTTGAACGACGGTGTGCCCGGTGAAAAATCCATTTCAGTTGCTTGCATGCACTGTTCAGATGCGCCCTGCATGGCAGTCTGCCCTGTCAATTGTTTCTATCGCACCGACGAAGGTGTGGTGTTGCACGACAAAGATGTTTGCATTGGCTGTGGCTATTGTTCGTATGCGTGCCCGTTTGGTGCGCCACAGTTCCCGTCGCAAGGCACTTTTGGCGTGCGCGGCAAGATGGATAAATGCACTTTCTGTGCCGGTGGTCCTGAGGCCAATGGCAGTCAGGCGGAGTTTGAAAAATATGGCCGCAATCGCTTGGCCGAAGGCAAGTTGCCAGTTTGTGCCGAAATGTGCGCTACCAAAGCACTGATTGCCGGTGATGGTGATGTGGTGGCCGATATCTTCCGCAACCGGGTCATGCGCCGTGGCAAAGGCGCTGAAGTTTGGGGTTGGGGCACCGCTTATGGTGCCAAACAAGCGGGTCAGGCAGGCGTGGCTGCACCAGAAGGAGCTAAATCATGAAACGACTATTTGTTTTGATGGCAGCCGCAGCTGCTTTGAGTGCATGCGGTGAGAAACCCCAGTCACTCGAGACAAACCTTCGTGATGCTTCGGCTTTTACAGGAACAGGCAAGGCCTTTGCTGTGAAAGACTGGAAACAGGGTGATAAAGCCAGCTGGGAATCGCAGCTTAAGGCGCGCAACCAATATGGCCAAAATGACTACACCCGCATGAACTAATTGGAGGCCGTCCAAATGAAAGCCTTTTCTCTCGTTGGTGTGCTGTTGGTGTTGGCAGGCAGTGTGTTTGCCCAAATGCCCACTGCTGCACCTGCGCCAGCCACTGATTTGCCTGGTATCACGAGCCAAAACATCGCCGATGTCAAGCCCGATGCCACTCAAGACCCCGGCTACGCCTCGCAAAGCAATGGTCAGCGCGCACTTGTGCAGCCCGGAAACAATGCGCCGATGTGGCGGCAGGTTGGCTCTGGCGTTGCTGGGTACAGCAGTTTGCCGGCGAGCCAGGCTCCCGAGGCGGGGGTGTTGATTCAGCCCTACACCCAATATCCAGGTTCGCGTATGACCAATGCAGGGGAAGCTTGGCGACAAGTTCGCAATAACATTTTGCTGCCCTATGGTGGTGCAATGCTACTTATTGTGCTGGGTGCCATTGCCTTGTTTCACTGGAAAATTGGTCCTCTCAAGGTCAAAGAGAGTCCCACGGGTCGCATGGTTGAACGTTTTAGTGCGTTTGAGCGCTCGGCACATTGGGCTAATGTGGCTGCTTTTGTGACACTGGCGGTGTCGGGTGTGGTCATGGCGTTTGGCAAGTTTTTCTTGCTTCCAGTGATTGGCAGCACCTTATTTGGCTGGCTTACCTACGCACTTAAAAATGCCCACAATTTCGCCGGCCCGTTATTTGCGGTGTCGCTGCTGATTGTGATCATCACCTTTGCCCGCGACAACATGCCCGCTAAGGGCGACTTGAATTGGCTGCTCAAGGGCGGCGGGGTGTTTGCAGGGCATGAAATCGATTCTGGCCGCTTTAATGCGGGTGAAAAAGTGGTGTTTTGGGGTGGCGTTTTTGCTTTGGGGCTGACCGTGGTGATCTCTGGTCTGGTGATGGACAAGCTGCTGCCCGGTCTGACTTACGAACGCAGCACCATGCAAATTGCCCACATGGTGCATGCGGCGTCTAACATTCTGATGCTGGTCATCATGATTGGACATATCTACATGGGCACAGCGGGAACCAAAGGTGCTTACGATGGGATGAAAACAGGTTATGTCGATGAAACCTGGGCTGAGCAGCACCACAAGCTCTGGTATGACGAGATCAAGAACAGCAAAACCCCAATTCACCGCCCGCCCACAGCAGCGACGAGCGCCAGCGTCCAACCCGTACAAGTTTGAGAGAATGTTATGAATCAATCACTGAAATACATGTTGTTGACTGCAAGCGCACTGGGTATCGCTACGGCGTCAATGGCCAAGTTGCCTGCAGTGTCGGATGAAGCCAAAGTAAAAGCGGCTGAGGCTGCTGCCAAAACGGCTTGGGCTGGCAAGCTTGATGCTTACAACTTGTGCCTTTCGCAGAACAAAGTGGTCGCGCACTACAAAAAAGTTCCTGAGGCCAAAATGGCCAAACCACCAGTTAAGGGTGCTTCAGCGCCAGCCGGTGCGTGTGTTGACCCAGGGCCGTTTGTCTATGCGCCACCAGCAGCTCCCTCTGTTGCCGCCTCTGGCGCGGCACCTGTACTTGCTCCAGCAGCCAACGCCGCTTCTGCTGCTGCCAAAAAGCCCTGAGCTTGCGGCCCTATTTGACGAGTGCGCGTGCACCGCTGGTGCGCGAAGTGGCGGCTCTGAACGAATTGGGTGAATCTGTCGCCTTGTCTGTTCCCGCTGAGCGAGCGCTGACGGTCTATGTGGATCGGCGTGAATTGGTGACTTTGATGACCCTGGGTGCCCAGCCCGAGCTGTTGGTGTTAGGTTTTTTGCGCAACCAGCGCTTGGTCGATTCGGTTGAAGAAGTTGAGTCCATCACGGTTGATTGGGATGTCAGCGCAGCAGCGGTGAAAACTCGCAGGGGTATTTCGGACATCGAAGCGCGTACATCAAAGCGAGTGGTGACGACGGGTTGTGGACAAGGCAGTGTTTTTGGTGACTTGATGGCCGATGTGGATAAACTGGTATTGCCAGCCGCCACACTGACTCAAACCGCGCTTTATGGCATCGTGAACGCCATTCGCTTGCAAGAGAGCACTTATAAATCATCGGGTTCGGTGCATGCTTGTGCGCTTTTCTGTGCTGATCAGATGTTGCTGTTTGTCGAGGATGTTGGGCGGCACAATGCGCTTGACACCATCGCCGGCTGGATGTGGATGCAGGATGCTGCGGGCGTAGCGGGCACTGACAAGGTGTTTTACACCACTGGCCGACTCACCAGCGAAATGGTCATCAAGTCGGCGCAAATGGGGATTCCTATCATTGTCTCGCGCAGTGGTATCACCGAAATGGGCTTTGAGCTGGCACAGCGCCTGGGGGTGTGTGCCATTGGAAGGGCTACCAACAAGCGGTTTATCTGCTACACAGCTTCGAATCGTTTGCATTATCAGTCTCTGTGACGGATGTTTCCCTTGACTGTCTGGGGCTGATGTCGAAGGGGGACTTCGGACTTGGATGAGCTGCGGTATCGTTGCACCATGCGAATTTCATTTTTTCGATTGGGCTGGCAGTCTTTATGGCGCGATTTGCGCGCTGGCGAATTGCGCTTGTTGCTGCTGGCCGTCATGCTGGCGGTTGCGGCGCTGACATCGGTTGGTTTTTTTGCTGATCGGCTGAAGGCCGGCTTGCAGCGTGATGCTGCGCAATTGCTGGGCGGTGACGCAGTTGTGGTGAGTGACGAGCCAATATCACCATCACTTTTGACACAAGCTCGCAGTCTGTCACTCGAAAGCTCGCAAAATTTAAATTTTCCAACCATGGCGCGTGCCAGCGATGCGCAGGGCGGTCAAAGCAAACTGGTTTCACTGAAAGCGGTGCAGCCAGGTTACCCACTGCGTGGAAGTATGCGCGTGCGCAGTGCTGACGATGTCCTTGATGTGTTGACGCGAGACGTGCCCGAGTCTGGTCAGGTTTGGGTTGATGCAGGTTTGCTTGAAGCGTTGAGCCTGCGCTTGGGTGACATGCTCTTGCTGGGAGATAGTGCGCTGCGGGTCACGCGCATGGTTGTCAATGAACCCGATCGTGGTGCTGGTTTCATGAACTTTGCTCCTCGCGTATTGATGAATATGGCCGATGTTGCCGCTACGGGTTTGGTGCAGCCCGCGAGTCGAGTGCGTTACCGGTTGGCAGTTGCGGGTGATGAGCAGGCCGTGCAGGCGTTTGTGCAGTCCGTTCAAACATTAATTTTGTCGCGCAGCGTGCGTGGTGTCCGGGTGGATGATCTGCAGGGCGGCAGGCCTGAGCTCAACACCACCTTGATCAGAGCTGAAAAATTTCTCAATCTGGTGGCTTTGTTAGCAGCTTTGCTGAGTGCCGTGGCGGTTGCATTGGCCGCGCGCAGCTTTGCAGCAAGTCATCTTGACGATTGCGCCATGCTGCGCGTGCTGGGCTTGCCTCAGCGCACGATTGCCAGTGCCTATGCGTTTGAATTTTTTCTAATGGGTTTATTGGCCAGTGCCATTGGCGTGGTTTTGGGTTTTGCCGTGCATTATGTGTTTGTCATGCTATTGGCTGACTTGTTGCGCGTTAGCTTGCCTGCAGCTGGTCTTTGGCCTGTGCTCTTTGGCATGGGCATGGGCATGAGCTTGTTGCTGGCATTTGGATTGCCACCCGTATTGCAATTGGCGCGCGTGCCGGCTCTGCGTGTGATTCGGCGTGATACTGGTGGGCTTAAACCGGCATCCATGGGGGTTTTGGTGCTTGGACTTGCCT
The DNA here is from genome assembly GCA_903930255.1 of uncultured beta proteobacterium. Classification (GTDB taxonomy): domain Bacteria; phylum Pseudomonadota; class Gammaproteobacteria; order Burkholderiales; family Burkholderiaceae_C; genus Rhodoferax. The sequence goes on along the minus strand of CAIYYA010000293.1, from coordinate 17,662 downwards.
GTTTTGCCACCTTGTTGTTGGCTGCCAGCAGTGATCTGCGCCTCGGCTTGATCGCGGTGGGTGGCTTCGCAGCTGCCACCGGGCTTTTCGCTGCGCTAAGCTGGTTGCTGGTAAAAGTGCTGCGTTATGTAGTCAACGATGCCACGGCGCCGATCCCTCTGGTGTTGGCCACGCGCCAGATCGCGGCGCGTCCGGCGTTTGCTGTGCTGCAAGTCAGTAGCCTTGCCGTGGGCATGTTGGCACTGGTGCTGCTGGTGCTGCTGCGTACCGATTTGATTCAAAGTTGGCGTAAGGCATCGCCTGCCAATGCGCCCAATCGGTTTGTCATCAACGTGATGCCTGAGCAAGCGGATGCTTTTAAAAGTGCACTGCATGCAGCGGGTGTGACTCAGTTTGATTGGTTCCCTATGATTCGTGGCCGCTTGGTGGCCATCAATGATCATGAAGTTAGCCCCGAGGATTTCACTGACGAACGAGCAAGGCGCTTGCTTGATCGTGAATTTAATTTATCCCATAGTGCCAATCTGCCCGAACACAACCCAGTGCTGGCTGGTCGTTGGCTCGCCAATGAAGTTGGTGCCATCAGCATGGAAGAAGGCATCGCCAAAACATTGGGTTTGGCGCTCGGCGATCGGGTGCGCTTTGATGTGGGGGGTGTGCCGATTGAATCGACTATCCGGTCGTTGCGCAAGGTTGACTGGACATCGATGCGCGCGAATTTTTTTGCCATGTATCCGGTTGATCAGCTCAACAATGTCCCGATAACATACATGGCGGCGTTCAGGCAACCCGATGCTGCGGGTTTCGAGAGCGCTTTGGTTCGGCGTTTTCCAAATATCACCGCAGTTGATGTGACGGCCACTGTGAAACAGATTCAGAGTGTGCTCGATCAGGTCATTGCCGCTGTTGAGTTTTTGTTCATTTTTACGCTCGCGGCTGGTATGGTTGTGTTATTTGCAGCCATCAGTGCTACGCGTGAAGAGCGAACCCGCGAATTTGCCATCATGCGGGCTGTCGGTGCACGCGCTAGCTTGTTGCGCCAGGTGCAGCGCATCGAATTGATTGGACTGGGTTTGTTGGCCGGTTTTCTCGCCTCAGGCATAGCCAGTGCACTGGGCTGGGTCTTGGCGCGCTATGTATTTGAGTTTGACTGGATGGTGTCGTGGTGGGTATTGCCACTGGGTTCGCTCAGTGGAGCTGTGCTGGCTTTGGGTGCCGGTTGGTGGGGCTTGCGTGAAGTGCTTCTGCGCCCTGTAATTCACACTTTGCGTCGGGTGTGATTCAGCTTGACTTCGCGGCGCACGCAAGCAAAACTATGAGTTTGGGACGTTGGAGATAGATCGGATTTTCAAGACAAATAGTGGTGTTCTTTCGTTTAATTGCTGTGGATCTGTCAGTAACGGCAAGCAATTGCTGCTGCCAGGGCGAGTCAGGTATAGCCAATCGGGCCAGTGAGTGGCTAAAAACTAAAAACGATCGCTCCTCAATTCGCGCATGCTTTCAAAGCGCCGCGCCTGGCCGCTCACGGGGTCGGTGAATTCCAGCTGTTTGGCCAGTAGTTGCAAGGGATTGCTGTAGTCTTGCTGCCCCTCAGGGGTCAGCACCGGGTAAAGGCCGTCGTTTAACAGGGGTAGCCCGAGAGCCAACATATGCACGCGCAATTGATGGCGTTGCCCTGTTATCGGTTTGAGTTGGTAGCGAGCGAGTTGGCCGCGCACTTCGAGCACGTCAATCAGCGTGCTGGCGTTGGGTGGACCAGGCACTTCGCACTGCAACATGAAGTGCCCGGCTTCCTGGATGCGGCTGTGGCGTGTGATGGGCCATGACAGGTCGGCTCGCCAAGGAGCAATGGCTTGGTAAGTCTTGTTCACCTGATGTTGGCTGAACAGGGCGCAATAGGCTGCACGGGTGGCGGGACGCTTGGAAAACAGCACCAACCCCGCTGTGTCGCGGTCAATGCGGTGAATAGGCACCAGATCGTCCAACCCCAGTTTATTTTTGAGACGCACCAGCACGGTTTGCGTCAAATAGCCACCCGAAGGTACAACCGGCAAAAAATGCGGTTTATCGACCACCAGCAGGTGTTCGTCCTGATACAACACCACTTCATCAAACGGTATGGGTACCTCGTTGGGTACCTCACGGTAGTAAAACAGGCGTGTGTGAGCCGAGTAGGGCGATTGGGTCGCCAGACTCATGCTGACAGGTACGCCCGATTCGTTCAAAATGTCGTTGCGCTCAAGGCGTGCCAGCCATGTTTCGCGTGTAACGCCGGGAAAACGTGCCGTCAAAAAGTCCAGCAAAGTCGGCCATTCTCCGGCCGGAAGCACCACACAACTGGCCCCAACACCTTGACGACTGGGTGGTTTAAATTCGTTCAAACACCAAATCCCAGACGCCATGGCCGAGTTTCAGACCCCGATTTTCAAATTTAGTCAGTGGTCTGTAATGCGGTTTGGGGGCATAGCCCTGCAGTTTGGGATCGGCTGTGTTGGCGCGATTTTTCAGTAACGGTTCGACACTCAAGACCTGCAAAATTTGTTCGGCGTATTCTTGCCAGTCGGTGGCACAGTGGATATAGCCACCGAGCTTGAGGCGCAAGGCGAGTTTGGCAATCAGCGGGCTTTGAATGAGTCGGCGCTTGTTGTGCCTGGCTTTGTGCCAGGGGTCGGGGAAAAAGATGTGCACGCCGTCCAGGCTTTGCTCGGGCAGCATGTGTTCGATCACCTCAACTGCATCGTGCGCGCAGATGCGGATGTTGTGCAGGTTTTGTTCGCCGATGCGTTTGAGTAGTGCACCGACGCCGGGGTCATGCACTTCGCAGCATAAAAAATGCGTTGCTGGCATTAGCGCGGCTATATGTGCTGTGGCCTCGCCCATGCCAAAGCCAATTTCCAGCACTATAGGATGTTGAACATTTTGGCCTTCGGCGCTTGTGGTGTCTGCGTATGCAGCTATAAAATTAAGAGCATGTGTCTGATAGGGCAGTAAATAAGTCGGGCCGAGCTCTTGCAGTGCCTTGGTTTGCCCGCTGGTGGTGCGCCCGGTGCGCTTGACAAAGCTGCGGATGGCGCGCCGGGGTGATTCAGCGGGCGTTGCGTGGGTGGTGGGCTTAGGCTCAGAGGTCATGGAACGGATCAGTGATTGGTTTTGGATTGTAGGGAAGCCAACACTGGCTCAGACCGGGTGTGGCTTTGCTTGCCATTGGCTTACCCAACCCGGCAAAGCTTCTGCAGGAAACGCTGCTTCGCTGGCTGTCAGACCCAGTACTGCAGCAGCTTGATTGAGCGCGTGCATAGGCTGAATGAGGTCGAGCGCTTGGGCTCCATTTTGTTTGGATAGTTTTTCGCCGTTTGCTCCCAGCACCAGCGGCGTGTGCAAATAGCGTGGCATGGGCAGGTGCAAGGCGCGCTGCAGCAAAATTTGTCGTGCTGTGTTGTCAGCCAGATCTTCGCCACGCACCACGTCGGTTATGCCCTGGTCTGCGTCATCCAGCACCACGGCCAGTTGGTAGGCAAAGCAACCATCAGCACGTTTAAGCACAAAGTCGCCTACAGCTTTGGGCACGTCTTGTTCTTGTTGACCGAGTCGACGGTCCATCCAGTGGATGCTTTGATTTTCTTCAAAATCAGGAGCGCTCTGCGCTTGTTCCATAAGCGCTAGAGGCCAATTTTCCTTATAAAAATCAGCCTTGAAACGCCAGGTTCGCGCTCTTTTTCCGTGCAGACCGGCGCGACAGGTGCCGGGGTAAATCAGCTCAGCGTGGCGCAGTTTTTCGCGTCCACCAATCTGCAGAGCCGTTTCGATGTCTTTGCGCGAGCAGGCACAGGGGTAAGACATGCTCTGCTGTACCAAACTTTCCAGCGCTTGCTGGTAGGCGCTGCTGCGCTGCGTTTGGTACCACGGTGGGGCATCACTTTGCAAACCACATGCGGCCAGCTGTTGCAGGATAACTTGGTCAAGACCTGCCAAACAGCGTGTGCTGTCAACATCTTCGATGCGCACCAGCCATAAGCCGTTGTGGGCTTTGGCATCGAGCCAGCTGGCCAAAGCCGCTACCAGCGAGCCCGCATGCAGCGGCCCGGTGGGTGATGGGGCAAAGCGCCCGATGTAGCGCTGACCCGACATTTGGCGATGGCTGCTTTACAGAGCGGCCAGCGCCAACTCAAGCCCCGAGACAAAAGCATCCTCAACGCGGTAGCCCAGGCACCAGTCGCCACACACGCCGAGCCCTTTTTTAGGGTCCCAAAGATGGCTTTGACCCAGTGGTTTTAGCGTTTTGGCATACAACCAGCGCTGGCTGTCCACATGCGCGGGTTCGGCACGAATGCCGGTAACTTCGGTGAAGGCCTTGATCAATTTGGCTTCGGCGCGCGCCGGGTCGTCGTGCAGATGCTCTTGCGACCAGGCGGCGCTGGCTTGCACGGTCCAGCGTTCGATCACCTGACGACCCGGTTTACTGGATTCGCGTGCGGCCCAGGCAATGCGGTGGTGCGAACTGCGGGCAGCGTTCCACTGCGGCCCCAAAGTCGACATGCCTGGCTGCATGGCTTGCGGAAATGCCAGCATCAGCGTCCAGCAGGGCGCTACTTGCACCGCATCCATTTGGGTGACCCAGGGGGCGGCAAGCTTCGATGATTTCAACAGAGTCTGCGTTTGAACAGAAGGTGCCGCCAGCAAAACCCCGTCGAAGCCTGAGAAAACATGCAGCGCTCCGTCGAGCGCTTCGGTGCGCAATTGCCATTGATTCGGACTCACCGCATCGCGCTCAATCTGTGTGACACAGGTTTGTAATTCGATTTGACCCGCGGCTTTTAAGGGTTCGGCCCAGCCTTGTACCAATGATTTCATGCCGGGCACGGCCACCCAGTGGGCGTGACTGTCGGGTGTGGCGATGCCTGTGACGCGGCCCAGCTCATCGAGTTCTTGCACTGAGTTGGCGCTCCAGCGTTTGCACAAGCTGGCGGTGCTTTCCAATGCCAGCAAGAAGCGCGGATCAATCGCGGTGAAATACTGGGCGCCGTGGTCAAACGAGCCAAAAGCGCTGTCGCGTGTGGCCATGCGCCCGCTGACCCCTCGGCTTTTCTCAAAAACGGTCACTTTGTGCCCGGCTTGCACGAGTGTGCGTGCGCAAGTGATACCAGCCATGCCGGCACCGATGATGGCGAAATGTTGGGTTGCTTTTTTCATATTTTTACTCCAAATGATAAATATTTCAGGGGGTGACTTTACACGCCCCGATGTTGCTGCAGCAAAGCCTTGCGTGTCGTTTGGCTTTCGAGTTGATTTAACCACCATTGCAAAGCGCGACCCTGGTTACCTTTGTTGGCACTGCGCCAGGCGTAATCGACGTGAATGACCCGTTGCTCGCGTACCGTGGATTTAACCACCAGTCGGCCGGTGTCAATGAAGGAACCAGCCATGCACTCAGGCAAAAACCCACAACCCAGGCCACGCAAATGGGCATCGAGTTTGGCTTGCATGGTGGCGACGGTGAACACGTCTTGCCCACCTTGCAGACCAATGCTGATGCCCCGGCCACGGCTCACCGTGTCAGCCACGGCAACCGCCCGGTGCTGGCGCATTTGCTCATCGCTGAGTGGCTCGGACGCCTTGGCGAGCGGGTGATGGGGCGCAACTGCATAGACAAAACGAACATTGCCTAAAGGTTTGCAGTGGATCGTTGTGTTTTGCATGGGATTGGCGACGCCGAGCGCCAGATCGGCTTGCCCGCTGGTGAGTGCCTCCAGCGTGCCGGAGAGTGTTTCGTCGCGCAGTCGAATGTGTGTCGGTGGGTTGAGTGCAAAAAAACTTTCACAAAGTTCCATCACCGTGGCTTTGGCGATGATGCTGTCCACCGCAATGGTGAATTGCGACTCCCAGCCAGTTGCTATGCGCTTGACACGATTGGCAACGGCTTCAATGTCGTGCAGCAAACGTTCGCTTTCTTTGAGTAGCTCCAGTCCGGCTGGGGTGGCTTTGGCCTGGCGCGAACTTCGGTCAAATAGCAGCACGTCCAGCGCATCTTCAATTTGGCGCACCCGGTAGGTGAGGGCGCTGGGCACCATGCCCAAACTGCGCGCTGCCGAAGCAAAGCTGCCGCTGCTGGCGATAATTTGCAGCATGGCGAGAGCGTCAGGGGTCAATACTTGGCGGGCAGTTGGCATGGCAAGGGTAGTTCATTCAAATAGTTTGAATGATGCCATCAATTGGGCTGCTCCAACCATTGGCGTTCAAGTTTTATAGTACAGCCATCGGTTGAACTCGTTAATTCAACTACGTTAGTCAAGGAGCAAACATGCTGATTCTTCGGCCTTCACAAGAGCGCGGCTACGCTGATCACGGCTGGCTCAAATCGTTTCACAGTTTTTCGTTTGCCGGCTATTACGATCCACTGCACATGGGCTGGGGAAACTTGCGAGTCATCAACGAGGACTGGATTGCGCCAGGCAAAGGTTTTGGCACGCATGGGCACCGCGACATGGAAATCGTTACTTACGTTTTGCAGGGATCATTGGCGCACAAAGACAGCATGGGTAACGTAAAGGCGATTCCACCAGGCGATGTGCAGCGCATGAGTGCTGGCACGGGTGTGCAGCACAGTGAGTTCAACCATGCCCCTAACGCGGTCACCCATCTCTTGCAAATCTGGATTCAGCCCCATGTGTTGGGTGTGATGCCCAGTTATGAGCAAACCAGCTTTGCCGACAGCGCCAAAATCGGGCAATTTTGTTTGCTGGCTTCGCCAGATGGTGCAAAGGGTTCGGTCAAAATTCATGCCGATGCACGGCTTTATGCAACGCTGCTGGATCAGCAGCAACCCGTGGTTCTGCCGCTGCAGTCGCAGCGTAAGTGTTATGTGCATCTGGTGCGCGGTGAGCTCAAGGTCAACGGTGTGACTTTGCTAACCGGTGATGCCGCACTGCTGGACAGGGAAACCAGTGTGGCCTTGACAGAGGCCAAGGACGCTGAAGTGTTGGTGTTTGATTTGTGTTCTTAACATTTTTGTTGTTTGTATTAAAGGAGTTTTTATCATGGCAAAAGTATCGGTCGTTTTTCATTCAGGTTATGGTCACACCTTGCGCATGGCGCAATCGGTCGCTGAGGGCGCTGACGCTGATTTGGTGGCCATTGATGCCGAAGGCAATGTGTCTGAAGATGGTTGGGCAACACTCAACGAAGCCGATGCGATCATCATGGGTAGCCCAACCTACATGGGCTCGGTGAGCTGGCAATTCAAGAAATTTGCCGATGCATCCAGCAAACCCTGGTTTAGCCAAGCCTGGAAGGACAAGATTTTTGCAGGCTTCACCAACAGCGCCACCATGAATGGCGACAAACTCTCGACCCTGCATTACCTGTTTACCCTGGCCATGCAACAAGGCGGCATCTGGGTGGGCACAGCGTTGATGCCATCCAACAGCAAAGCGGCGCAGCGCAACGACATCAATTTTGTCGGTTCGTTTGCCGGTGCCATGGCGCAGTCGCCTTCCGATTCAGCACCTGCTGAAATGCTGCCTGGTGATTTGGAAACCGCACGCTTGTTTGGCCAACGAGTGGCGGGCGTCGCCGCCAAGTTCAAAGGCTAAAGCCAGTTAATATGTGCGTGGCAGGGGTGGGCGCGTTCCCTCATGCACAGGCCGAACGTGCTACCCCCAAGACCGTGTCAGCAGTTCATCCAGAGCATCTGCAATGTTTTGCCCATGCTCTGCTAGCGAACCAATCAGATCGCCTAACTGCTCCAGCGACACCGACACCATGTCCAGCGGGTGCAGCACCACATCGATACCGTCAATCTGAAATGTCGGATTCATGCGTCTGCCGACGGTGGGGCTGTTGGCAGGCAACACGTTGCGCCGCACCAAGGGCACAACGACGCGTCTGCGATAGCCGTCAAACTGCGCTGACTGCACCAGCACCACGAAGGGAATGGATTCGCGTAACGCACCCTTGTTGCGATGAACATCAAACTGCGCCATCACAAGCAGACGTGTTCATCGGCAAAGGAGCCGACGCTGGCATGCACCGCGTTCCAGTCCGCCACACAAGCATCGGCCAGTTGTTGGCGACCGTGCTGCGCTTGCTGCTGTTGTGACACAAACTCCGCCAACAGCAACTCCATGGTTGCGGACAGGTTGCTGGTGTAGGTTTTGGCCTGCGTTACCAAACTGTCGTTAAGCGTCAGGTTGACGGGACGTTTACGAACCGGACTGCAGGTGACAGACATGGCTAATTCCTTGTTTTAATCAAATGCGCATGATATGCGCATTTGATTCACTTGGCACACTCGGGTGCGTCCAACTGAATCTATTGCTTCGGCTCGATTAAGTTTGAACCGTACGCCCTGAGCTTGGCCGGTCGTGAGCTTGACGAACGGTCGAAGGGCTTCGACAGGCTCAGTCCGAACGGAACTTAATACATCATTGGGTCGGATCAATAGGTTGAATCGGACTCAAGCCTCCAAGCCGCGATAATCGCAGGCTATGTCTAACCCTAAAGTCCTTTTCGGCTTTCATGCCGTGGGCGTGCGTCTAAAAACCACGCCGCAATCCATTGTCGAGATATATATCGACCCAACGCGTCGCGACGCACGCATGCGTCAGTTTGTTGACAAAGTGTCAGAAGCGGGTGTGCGGCTGATTGAGGCCGACGGTATGCGTCTGGCCAAACTCTGTGGCAACCACGGTCACCAAGGTGTAGCGGCGCGTGTGCACGAGTTAACGCAGGTGAAGTCGCTTGACGAACTGCTTGAGCAGTTGGAGGCAGCGCAAGAAGCGCTGCCCATGAAGGAGCGGGTGCATCCGTTGATTTTGGTGCTCGATGGTGTAACCGATCCGCACAATCTGGGCGCTTGCCTGCGTGTGGCGGATGGTGCTGGTGTGCATGCGGTGATTGCGCCCAAAGACCATGCAGCTGGCATCAACGCCACTGTGGCGAAAGTGGCCAGCGGTGCGGCAGAAACCGTGCCCTATTTCATGGTGACCAATCTGGCACGCACCTTGAATGAGCTGAAAGAGCGCAACATCTGGATCATTGGCACCAGTGATGCGGCGGAAAAAACCCTTTATCAAACTGATTTAAAAGGCCCGTTGGCGTTGGTGTTGGGGGCTGAGGGCGAGGGCATGCGCGCACTCACTGCCAAAACCTGTGACGCGCTGGTGCGTATTCCGATGCACGGGGCGGTCGAAAGCCTGAACGTGTCGGTGGCCAGTGGCGTGTGTTTGTATGAGGCGTTGCGCCAGCGCGCGAGTTGATTTTTTCTAGGATTAAACCCATGAATGCTATTTATTTTAGAGCTGCTTGTGCTTTACTGACGGGCACTAGCGCCTTATTTCTACTAAGCGGCTGTACCCAGGAGCAGCAAAACAAAATCAGCCGTGATATTCAGAACTGGACCGGCACCAACGGAGTTCTGGAGTTTTATGCGGGTGACAAGGTGGCACGGCGTTTTCTGAAAATTGACAAACTCTCGACCGCCATGGGCACCCAAGACGGTGCGCCACGCCCATATCGTTACGGCTATGGTGTGCTAGACGAAAACCTCAACTTTGTAGCCGATGCCAACGAAAAAAAGGTGTATTTCGAAATCAGCGATTACGCTGCAAATTACATCTTTTTTGAAAATCCACGCTGATCGCAGTCCTCTCGCCGAATGACGGAGTTGCCAATAAAGGCCGATTTCAGGCCTGACATCAATGCCCTGCGCGCCTTGGCTGTGCTCGGTGTGGTGGCTTACCACTATGGTTTGCCGGGCTTTGGTGGTGGTTTTGCTGGGGTGGATGTTTTTTTTGTAATCTCGGGCTTTTTGATCGGCGGGCAAATTTTTGCCGCTCACGTGCGCGGAAATTTTTCGTTTCAGGCTTTCTTTTCATCACGGTTGCGGCGTATTTTTCCAGCGCTGGCGTTGCTGGTGATGGTTTGTCTGGCCTGGATGTGGTTTCACGCACTGCCGTTTGACTACCTGAAAAGCACACGTCATGCAGTCGCCGCGCTGTTTTTCTTATCGAATTTGGCCTTCACGGGTGAACAGGGTTACTTTGACTTGGCGGCGCATGCGAAACCCTTGCTGCACACCTGGTCGCTTTCGGTTGAAGGGCAGTTTTATTTGTTTATGCCACTGGTCGTGGCTTTTGCCTGGTGCTTTGCGCGGCGCTTTTTGCCAGCGCTACTATGGCTTTTGAGCGCCTTTTCGCTGGCGCTTAGCCTGAGTGGTGGCCAAAGCGAATCGGCCAACGCGTTTTATTTACTCGCTCCCCGTGCCTGGGAATTTTTGGCGGGTTGCTTGCTGGCCTGGTATGCAACGCGCTTAACGCGCGTTGCCCACTCGAATGCGCTGGCGCTGATCAGTTTGTTGGCGCTGCTGGCGGCATTTACCGGACTCAACGCCGAGTTGGTGTGGCCTGGCTATTGGACGCTGCTGCCGGTTGCCGCTGCGTTGGGTGTGATGGCCTCGGGTAAAGCGCCCAGGGCGCAAGCTGTGCTGTGCAATGGGCTACTGCAGCGTCTGGGTGACGTGTCGTATTCGCTGTATTTGTGGCATTGGCCGGTGTTGGTGTTTGCCAGACAGTATTTTGAAAACCGTCAGATTACCTTGACACCCGGGTATTTGCTGGGTTTGTGCGCGCTCTCGCTGGTGTTGGCGTTGGCAAGCTGGCGCTGGGTGGAGCAGCCCATTCGCAGCCAGCTCACGCGCTGGACGCGCAAGCGCCTGTGGTTGGCGGTGCTGGGGGTCTGGCTGGTGGCGTTCGCCTTTGGGGCGTTCATCGTGAAAAACAGGGGAGTGCCCGAACGCGTGCCAAGCTACGTGCAGCGTGCGGCGCAGGCGGTTTTTTTTGATACCCCGCGTGACGACTGTTTCAGAAACCCCGACTCCCGCAAAAAGCGTCCTGAAACCTTTTGCCATTTTTCCGCCGAACCCGCCGCTGCGCCCACGCTGCTGCTGTGGGGCGATTCGTTTGCCAATCAATATCTGGCGGCGCTTGCCGATGCCGCAGCTGGGCTGGGGCAAGATGGCTTGATTGCCACCCAGGGTGCGTGTCGTGCCAGCGTGGCAGGTGAGGTCATGCCTTTGCCTGCCTCAATTGCGCAGTCGTGCCAAAATTTCAATTTGGAAGTTCACCAGCTGTTGGCCATGACTCCCTCCATCCGCACGGTGGTGCTCGGACTCTCCTGGGGCGGGGTAGCGAGTGTGCAACCTACGTTGGACTTGGTGCAGCAGTTGTTGCAAAAAGGTAAAACGGTGCTGCTGATGGGACCCGTATCGCAACCCGGTTTCGATGTGCCTCAGCGCTGGGCGACCCTGCAATTGCAGGCTGGGAAGGCGGTGGACGATTGGCATTTGCCCGCAGCCAACTACGCCGATATCTTTGCTTTGCGCACGCATCTGCAAGCTCAGTTGGCGCAGCCGATAGCGCAGAAAAATCTGGTGCTGATCGACCCACTGAGCCATTTGTGTGATGCCCAGCAGTGCTGGCTGGTGCGCGCTGGTCAGGCTAATTTTCGCGATACCGGTCATTTGTCACAAACGGCGGCACAGGCCTTTACGCCTGATTTCGCACAAGCCTTGCACACGTTGGGGTATTGAGTTGGTAGTTTTGAGTTGGTAGTTGGTAGTCAACTCTAAACTAATGACTAATGACTAATGACTAATGACTAAAGACTAAAGACTAAAGACTAAAGACTAATGACTAATGACTAATGACTAATGACTAATGACTAATGACTAATGACTAATGACTTATCGCTTGGCCACGCTTTGAGCCACGTCTGCAAAAGCCTGTTTTAGGTTGTTGAGATGCACACTCATGCTTGAGAAGTCGCCAGCATGGGCGGCACTCTCCATTTCGGCGGCGATATGCGCCATGCGCTCGATACCAATATTGCCACTCGAACCTTTGAGTTCGTGTGCCAGCGCATAAATCATCGTGGCGTTTTGTTCCTCAACCGCCGGTGTGAGCTTGCTCAAGGTGTTGCTGCTGGTGCTGACAAAAAGTTGCAGCAAATGGGTGATGGCGTCCTGGTCGGCATCAAAGTAATCGTCAAGCAGCTCAAAATTGATGATCGCTCCGCTGACTGCTGCGCTCACGTTTGATTCGCTTGGTGCGGGTGGCACAGGCCGACCTTCGGGAGGTGCCGCGATGTTGAGCAGTGCCGGGCCCGCCCATTGCAGCAGCAAGCGACCCAGATGTTCAGGCTGAATCGGTTTGCTTAGATAGTCGTCCATGCCCACGGCAAGACAGCGCTCACGGTCACCTTGCATGGCGTTGGCAGTCATGGCAATGATGGGAATGTGCTGGCCCGTGGTTTGCTCGTTGCTGCGAATCAGACTGCTCGCTTCAAAACCGTCGAGCACCGGCATCTGGCAATCCATCAGCACGGCGGCATAGCGCAAAAGGCCACTGGCTTGGTCGGCTGCAATGGCTTGCACGGCTTCTTCGCCGTTGCCCACCATATGCAGTGCGTAGCCAAGTTTATTGATTTGCAAGAGCGCAACCTTTTGGTTGATCAGGTTGTCTTCGGCCAGCAGGATCAAGCGCCGGTTTTCCAGTGAATTGCTGGGGTTGGGGCTGACGCCAGAATTTTCCTCAAGATCAGCTTGAGCCGCCGCGTGGGCCGAGGTGCTGGACTGCTCGCTCAAGCTGTCAAACAGCTGCGATTGGCGAATAGGCTTGGGAAGACAGGTGGCAAAACCACTGCTGAGGGCACGCACAAAGAGCTCGCGCTGGTCGTAAGCGCTCATCAAAACACGTCGCGTGCCGCTGAGTTGAGCGTCCTGGCGTAACACCTGTGCCAGCTCGATGCCGTTCATGCCGGGCATGACGTAGTCGATCAGCGCGACATCGTAGGGCTTGCCCAACTCGGCTGCATCGCGCATCAGTTTGAGCGCTTCTTCGGCGCTGCCCGCACCGTCGCTGACCATGCCCCACGAGCCTAAATAGCTGTGAATGATCTTGCGGTCGCTGGCATGGTCATCAACCACCAAGACGCGCCAATCCTGCTGCGAATGGGGTGGCGAATTAGGCCGGCTGGTTTCAAGGATTTGTGCATCAGAGGCTTGCAAGGGCAGCTCAAACCAGAACGTAGAGCCGGCTCCCTCGGTGCTGTCGATGCCGATGCTGCCGCCCATCAGCTCAACCAAGCGTTTGCAAATGGCCAGTCCCAGCCCGGTTCCGCCATATTTTCGGGTGGTGGAGCTGTCGGCCTGCGTGAATGATTGAAACAACTTGGCCTGTGTTTCGGGAGAAATGCCGATACCCGAATCGCGCACCTCAAAGCGCAGCATGGGCACGCTGTCGGTTTCGACGCGCAAGGCATTCAGCTCAACGCTGCCTTGGTGCGTGAACTTGATGCCGTTACTGAGCAAGTTGAGCAGCACCTGGCGTAAGCGCGTGGGGTCGCCGCGCACGCTGACCGGCAGACTGGGGTCGATGAAACTGGTGAGCGTGAGCGATTTTTCACGCGCCCGGCTGGCCAGCAACTCTACTGTGCCCTCAACCACCGGGACCGGGGCGAAATCGGTGATTTCAATTTCAAGCTTGCCGGCTTCAATTTTTGAGAAATCAAGAATGTCGTTGATGATGACCAATAAGGCTTGCGATGAGTCGCGCACGGTCTGCGTGAAATCACGTTGCTCGGCGTTCAGTGGGGTATCAAGCAGCAGGTCAGTCATGCCGATGATGCCATTCATGGGCGTGCGAATTTCGTGGCTCATGTTTGACAAAAATTCAGATTTCAGGCGAGAGTTCTCAAGCGCCTGATCGCGCGCTTCGTGCAGCGCCACTTGTTGCAGACGAATGCGCTCCTGGTTTTCCAGGCGTTCGCTGATGTCGTGAAAAGAAATCAGTGAGCCGATGATCACGCTGTCTTTGTAGAGCGGATTGGCGCGGTAGGACACCGGAATAAATTGACCATCCCGGGCAATAAAATAGGTCTCTTCTTCGAGTGATCGACCCTCTTGCAACACCGTCATCAACAGGCATGATGCGAGTGCAAACGGGCTTCCGTCAGGATGGCTGTGATGCAACGCATCGTGCGCCGACTGTCCGATCAGCGCTTGCGCGCTCCAGCCCAAAATATTCTCACCAGCCCGGTTGATGAAGCTCACATTGCCTTGCATGTCGGTGGCATACACGCCGTCGCCCAGCGTGTCGAGCATGGTGGCGTTTTGCTCGCGCTGATGCTCACTGTCGTCTTGTGCCAGTCGGGCATCTCGCAATGCACCGCTGAGGCGGCGCATGAACAAAATAACCGCCAATCCGCCCAAAATAGCAACCAGAGAGATCAGCACAGCCTCAATCATTTTGAGGTTGTCAGTGCTTTCTTGTAGCTGAGCTTCATAGCCGCGCATTTTTCGCTCACCCTGCAAAAACAATTCATTGGCGGCACTGTCGAAGCTTGCAAAAAATGTCGGCATGGGCACCAGAAACTGGGTGATTTTTTTCTCGTTTTGATAAAAAAGTTTCAGTTCATTGTTTTCAGTGGCTTGCCAGCGTTTTTTTAACAAGGGCATCAAGGCATCGGTGCTGCTGCGGATGCTGGGCGTCTGACTCACCAGCGTTTCCCAATGCAACTCGTTGAGGTCGTAGTTGAGTTTTTGCAGTTGAATCTCAATGCCAATTTTGACCCGCTCGTATTCGGCGCTGTTGTGACTGCTGGCGAGACGGTACACATCTTTTTGGATGCTTTGCAAATTGCGCACCACGTCTTCGGCAAGGCTGAGTTCAGAACGTTCATGGATGCCCTTTTGGAGCAGGTCGTTTTGCAAATTATTGAAATAGGCGCGAAGTCCAAAAATCAACAGCAAGCAGATCAGAAAAACGCCAATTAACCACTGCAAGGGTTTGTCAACCTGCGTTTGCCGGAGCTGCTGAGCCCGTCGGTTGGCTTTAGCACTGGGGGTAGAGTGCTGCGCAGTCATGCTGAGATCGAGTGGCTAGCAATGGCTTGGCGAACAGCAACAAAAGCCAGGCTTAATTGCGGTTGGAGACTTTCGAGGCTAGACCATTCACAGGCTGTAGCTGCGAGTTCAAGGTCGGCCGCAATCAGCGCCATGCGCTCAATGCCAATGTTGCCACATGAGCCCTTGAGTTCGTGTGCCAGCGCATGCACACTGGTTGCATTGCGCTGCGCCATAGCTACCACCAGCTTTTCAAGCAAGACAGTGGTGGTGCTTTCAAAAAGCATGAGTAGTTTGGTGATGGTGCCTGGATCTTCGCCAAAATAGTCATTTAAAAGTTCAAAATTGATGTCCAGGCCGACTGCGCGGGAGCTCTGAGCAGGTGCTGCTTCTGGGCTTGACAGCTGCACCACATGGGGTGTGATAGCTGCTTTGTCGATAAGTGGTGGGCCGGCCCATTTTTCGAGCAGATTTTGCAGTAAGCTGGGGTTAATGGGTTTACTCAGGTAGTCGTCCATGCCAGCGCCCAGACAGCGTTCACGGTCGCCCTGCATGGCGTTGGCGGTCATGGCAATGATGGGGATGTGCAATGGGCTGTTGCGCTCGGATTTGCGAATCAAGGCGGTGGCTTCAAAACCATCCAGCACCGGCATCTGGCAGTCCATTAGCACAGCAGAATAGAGGTTTACGTTGCGCGCTACGGCAGTTTCAATCGCCTGCACGGCCTCTTGTCCATTGCCAACAATATGCAAGGCATAGCCCAACTTATTGATTTGTAACTGCGCCACTTTTTGATTGATCAGGTTATCCTCGGCGAGCAAAATCAGGCAACGATTCTCCAGCGAATTGTGCAAATTGGGCGTTGCTGATACGAGTAATTCAAGGGCAGCGCTCGAATCTGCAAGTTCGCTAAAAGGATGCTCGTTCAAGCTGTCAAACAATTGCGACTGGCGAATGGGCTTGTGCAAACAATCGGCAAAACCGGATTCAAGTGCACGTTCAAAGAGTTCGCGCTGGTCATGGGCGCTCATTAGCACCAACCGGGTTGCTGCAAATTTGGGGTCACTGCGCAGAGTTTGTGCCAACTCAATGCCGTTCATGCCCGGCATCACGTAATCCACCATGGCCAAGTTGTAGGGCATGCCCACATCGATGGCGTCGCGCATCAGCTTAAGCGCCTCGGCTGCATTGCTCGCACCGTCGTTCATCAGTCCCCAGGAGGCCAGGTAGCGGTGGATGATCTTACGGTCGCTGGCATGGTCGTCCACCACCAGCACCCGCAAGTCAGTTGCGTCGTTGGCTTGGCGCCGCTGCTCGGTGCTGTGGGGGTCGGGAGTGTTGGATACTTCCAACGGAACAGTGAACCAGAAATTCGACCCTTGACCTTCGCTGCTTTGAATGCCGATTTGACCGCCCATCAGTTCGACCAGACGTTTGCAAATCGCCAAACCTAGGCCAGTTCCACCATACTTGCGCGTTGTCGAGCTGTCGGCTTGGGTGAACGACTGAAACAGCTTGGCTTGCACGCTGGGTGATATGCCAATGCCCGTGTCATGCACTTCAAAGCGCAGCCAGCTTTGGTTACCCAGTTGCACCGGCATGGCGCTTAGCTCAACGCTGCCTTTATCGGTGAATTTGATGGCGTTGCTGATCAGATTCAACAAAACTTGGCGCAGTCGGGTGGGGTCTCCGCGCAGCCGCGGTGGCAGGTTTGGATCAGAAAAACTGGCCAGAGTCAGGCCTTTTTCGTGCGCTTTGGCTGTGAGTAGCTCGATGCTGCCTTCTACCACCTGGACGGTTGAGAAATCGGTTACCTCAATCTCAAGCTTGCCAGCCTCGATTTTTGAAAAATCAAGAATGTCGTTAATGATGACTAACAAGGCCTGCGCAGAGTCGCGCACGATGCCTGTGAAATCGCGCTGTTCGGGATCGAGTTGGGTGTCAAGTAGCAAGTCGGTCATGCCGATGATGCCATTCATGGGTGTGCGGATTTCGTGGCTCATGTTCGAGAGAAACTCTGATTTCAGGCGTGAATTCTCGAGCGCCTGGTCACGCGCCTCATGCAACGCGGCCTCAGCTTGTTTGCGCAGATCAATGTCTGAGAGCAAACCGATGTAATGACTGACTTCGCCGGTGTCGTTGTGCACCGGCGACAAATGCAATTCACCCGTAAAGTGTGAGCCATCTTTGCGTTGGTAAACCTGCTCCAGCGTGATATTGGCACCTTCGCTCATGGCAGAGGTGATTTGTTTGAGTTTTTGTGGGTCGCTATCGTTACCGCGGATGAAGCCGGCGCGCTGCCCCACCGCTTCCTCATATGAATACCCGGTGATACGCGAGTAGCCAGCGTTCACATACTGAATTAGTGGACCCTGTACGTGCGGCTGCGCCTCCATGATGTGGATGCCCTGGTCGATCTCCTGAATGGCTTTTTCGACCAGTTTGAGGCGTGTGCGGGTGCGAATCTCATCTGAAATATCGCGTTTAATGGCAACAAAGTAGGTAATGGCAGCGTCTTCGACGATTGGCGTGATGGTCATTTGCTCAGAATAGATTTCGCCATTTTTACGCCGATTACTGAGTTCACCTTCCCAGGCTTGGCCATTCAGCAGGGTCTGCCACATGCGCTGGTAAAAAGCACTGTCCTGCAACCCCGAGTTAAGAATGCTGGCGGGCTGCTCAATAATCTCTGCAAGCGTAAATCCAGTGACTTTGCAAAACGCCGGGTTGACATATTTGATGATGCCATCGCGGTTGGTGATGACG
>CAIYYA010000292.1 GCA_903930255.1 uncultured beta proteobacterium | reverse complement strand
TGTGCGGCATCTTCAATAACAGGGATTCCGTATTCGGCCGCGATTGCCCCAATTTCAGTCATATCGCATGGATAGCCGGCCCAGTGTACGACCATGATCGCTTTTGTTTTTTCATTTATTTTTTCACGGATGAAATTTGGATCAATATTGCCTGTTTTGTATTGAATATCAACAAAAACAGGAGTGGCGCCGACATACTTAATGGCCACGCCACTTGCGATAAATGTTTGAGCAGGGAGAATAACTTCGTCGCCTACGCTGATTCCCGCTAGCACTAAAGCCAAATGCAACGCGGAAGTGCCACTGTTCAATGCAACAAGCTTGTTAATCCCGAGACTTGCTTCTAATTCTGTTTCAAATTTTGCAACTAGTCTTCCTTCACTGAGCATCGTACTGTGTAAAACATCGTTGACATCAATATGGGCTTCAGGTGAAATATAGGTATGGAAAAAGTTCATATTTCTATTCGGTTAGAATTTTATAGTCACTCGGTGCTTATTATTACTTTATAGCCGTTTTGTTTTAATAACGCGTGCTTTTTGGCTTCAGCCAGATCGGTTGCGGTCATCTCGTTAATCATTTGGTCTAGCGTGATTTCTGGCACCCAGCCGAGTTTTTGTTTTGCTTTAGTGGGGTCCCCCAGCAGGGTCGCGACTTCAGTGGGGCGGAAGTAGCGGGGGTCTATCCGAACCACGGGTTCGGATGAGGACTGAGGACTTGGGACTGAGGTCTTAGTGGGGATCCAGAAGCCTACTTCATCCACGCCGCTGCCTTCCCATCGCATTTGCATGCCTAGGGCTGCTGCGGTTTTCTCGATAAATTGACGCACGGTATATTGCACGCCGGTGGCGATGACAAAGTCTTCAGCATGGTCTTGCTGCAGCATCAGCCATTGCATACGCACGTAGTCTTTGGCGTGGCCCCAGTCGCGCAGGGCATCGATGTTGCCCATATACAGGCAGTTTTCTAGCCCTTGGCTGATGTTAGCCAGTCCACGGGTGATTTTGCGTGTGACAAAGGTTTCGCCCCGGCGTGGGCTCTCGTGGTTAAACAAGATACCGTTGCAAGCATAAATGCCATAGGCTTCGCGGTAGTTCACAGTAATCCAATACGCATACATCTTGGCCACTGCGTAAGGGCTGCGCGGGTAAAACGGCGTGGTTTCCTTTTGTGGGGTTTCTTGCACCATGCCATATAGCTCGCTGGTGCTGGCTTGGTAAAAGCGGGTTTTTTTCTCCAACCCCAAGATGCGGATGGCCTCCAGAATACGCAAGGTACCCATACCGTCGACTTCGGCAGTGTATTCGGGCGACTCAAATGAAACAGCCACATGGCTTTGGGCACCCAGGTTATAGATTTCATCTGGCTGGGTTTCTTGCACGATGCGCACCAGGTTGCTAGTGTCAGTCAGGTCGCCGTAGTGCAGCTTGTAGTTGGCGTTGTCTATGTGCGGGTCTTGATAGATGTGGTCAACGCGCTGTGTGTTAAATGAACTGGCCCGGCGTTTGATGCCGTGCACGATGTAGCCTTTTTCAAGTAAAAATTCAGCCAGATAAGAGCCGTCTTGGCCGGTGATGCCGGTGATGAGGGCGACTTTTGATGTAGTCATGCTGTTATTAAATTGATAGTGGCTTGCGCTTGATTGGCGGTCGTTAGCGGCAGATTAAATGCGAGATCATTAGGGTGTCTTGTCTGCATTGGCTTCTGCTTTGAGCCCTTCAATCTCGACTTTTAGCGCGTCATACTCTTGCATCTTGCGTTTTAAAAAGCGTGCGGTCAGACTTATCTTTTCGGCAATGCCGCTTGGCGTGAGCAGATAGACGTATTTCAACTTGTTCTTGCTGGCGGTGAAGTTATCCATCTTCACGTGGCCTTTGTCGATCAAGGCATTAAGGCAGTAGTTCAAGCCGCTGGCGCTCATGCCCAATTGAGCCGCCAGCTCACGTTGGGTTAAGTCGGGGTTGGCTTGCAGGATGCGCATGATCCTGAAGTTGGTGTCTTCTTGAATATTGGCGCGACGGCTGGGCATGTTTTTTAAGCGGGCAGGCTACCGCAGAGCCGGATCATTTTGAGTGATGACGACAGTGCAGGGGGGGTAGTGTAGCTTGTTCGAAAACGTACAGACTCATGCCTGTCTGAACTTGATTGACGGGCGTTAGCGCCCAATTTATTGCAGAAAATCCTAATAAGCCTGGGTCAGTATTGACTTGCCATGATCAAACTCTGGGCAGCTTTGAATAAATTTTGTTTCGGCTGTACCCAGCATATTGAGCATGGTTGATGCAGCGTCCATGGCTATATTGATTAGCGCAGCATTCTTGTCCCAGTCTTCGGGATAGTCGTGGGTGAATTTGTTGCGAATGCTGCGCATGTCTTGCCAGGTTTCTGCGCTTGTTAAATAGCCTAATTTTTCTAGTCGGTGGAGCTTGTCGAGCATGGGGCGATCTTCGTAGGCTTCTTGCAAGTAGCCCAATATGCCCGGATAAAGTCGACTTCCCATGGCGTCTTGTAGTTTGGTAAAGCGCAGAATAAATTGATCAAGAACCCGGATTTGTTCATCAGTCATCTGCTCAAACTTGTCACCGGTCATCGGCAGCATCGGGTTGAGCAAATCCACGGCTAGGCGCATGTGGTAGGTGTTGCGCTCGCACTCACGCCATGCATCTTGCAGCCGAAGGGTTGACACTGCGTTGCTCATAGCAAAATGCCAGTATTTCTTGCAATGGCAAAAATAGGGGGACGATGTTTGCGCGACGGGTAATCGAGCAACACGTCAATTTTTTGCTCACCCAATTTCATTTGAAGCTGGGTCAAAAATGAAATCTCTACTCTGGTAAGGGCATTGATGTCGCTCTGGCCAGTTTCAATCAGCAGGTCTATATCGCCCCCATTCTTGCTGTCATCTGCTCGCGAACCAAATAGCCACACAGCCGCACTTGCACCAAAGCTATCTGAAACGGTCGACCGAATGATGGCGTGTTGTTGTGCAGTCAGTCGCATGGCTTTGATCGAATGGCGCTGGTTTAAAGGTGATTTTGGTATTGAATTAATAGCTGCCTGCGCTTGACTAACAAGCGTTAGCGGCTTATTTGCTGCAAGAAATCTTGATAAGCCAGCGCCAGTCCTTGCTGCAGGTCTACCTTGGCTTGCCAGCCCAGTGCGTTAAGGCGGCTGCTGTCCATCCATTTGCGGGGTGCACCGTCGGGTTTAGTGGTGTCGAAGCTGATCTGGCCAGCGTAGCCAACGGCCTGGCAGACAGCTTGCGCCATTTCGGCAATGGTGACATCGCTGCCAAAGCCGACGTTGATGTGGCTTTGCATGGGCAATGTGTGCCGCTGGTAAAGCGCTGGGTCCAGGTTCATGACAAACACACTGGCAGCGGCCATGTCATCAACGTACAAAAATTCGCGTTTGGGTGTGCCGGTGCCCCAAATCGCTACTTGTGGTGCATTGGCTACTTTGGCCTCATGAAAACGGCGAATCAGCGCGGGTATAACGTGGCTGTTTTCGGGGTGGTAGTTGTCGCCCGGGCCATACAGGTTGGTGGGCATCACGCTGCGGTAGTCGCGCCCATGCTGGCGGTTGTAAGACTCGCAGAGTTTGATGCCGGCAATTTTGGCGATGGCATAGGGCTCGTTGGTGGGCTCTAGGGTGCCTGTGAGCAGGGCATCTTCGCGCATGGGCTGAGCGGCCAGGCGGGGATAAATGCAGCTGGAGCCCAAAAACAGCAGCTTTTGCACCCCATGGGTGTGCGCGGCATGGATGATGTTGGCTTGCACCATCAGGTTGTCGTAAATGAAGTCAGCCGGGTAGGTGTTGTTGGCATGAATGC
>CAIYYA010000291.1 GCA_903930255.1 uncultured beta proteobacterium | reverse complement strand
TGCTGCTCACGCTTCCTGTAGCCGCCCTGCAAGGTGGCGCAGGCGTTGGCAAGACAACGGTGATGAAGGTTCTGGCTACCGCCTGGGAGCGCCTATTTGGCGATGTGGTGATGGGTGCACTGGCTGGCAAGGCCGCCCTGACCTTGTCCAAGGGCGCATCGACTTCGGCACGCCCACGCCTTGCGTACACCATTGCCCGGCTGATTGGCATGGCCCAGCGGCAAGCCTTACAAACAGAAAATCCTGCATTCATGAGGCCAGCCTCGGATGTGGACTTCACATCCAAGACATTGCTGGTGGTGGACGAGGCCGGAATGCTGGACACACCCAGCCTGCACAAACTGCTCAGTCTCATGCCTGAAGGTGCAAGGCTCCTGTTCGCTGGCGATGAGGGACAACTGCCACCCGTTGGTATCGGCAGGGTCTTCCATGATGTCGTGGCGGAAGGCTCCCGAGTGGCCCGGCTTACACAGGTACTCAGGCAGGCCGCCGATAGTGACATCCCCAAGGTATCCGCACTCGTCAGGCAAGGACAAACTCCCAAACTCGAAGCTTGGACTGGGCAGGACAAGGGAGTGTTTCTCGTAAGCGCTGCACAGCTTGAGAGCGTCCAAAGACGATTGCGTTTCAAAACTGAATTGATGGTGATCGCTGCACGGAAGGCCACGGTAGAAGCCATCAACGCGGGTGAGTCACTTGAAGCTCGAAGCAAAACCACCCCGACCCGTAGACTTGGTCCATTGGCAACCGTGGCGGCTGGCGACCCCGTGGTTGCAACGGCAAACAGGTATCAAGATGGCCTTTTTAACGGACTCCTTGGCATTGTGGACTCTATCGCCGGTCCTGAAGTTGCCATCAAATGGGATGGTGAACGTGAACCTCGGAACTTGCCGCAGCCTGCTGAGGCAGACATTGAATTAGCCTATGGGATTACCTGCCACAGGGCGCAGGGCAGTAGCTCACAAGCGGTCGTTGTCCTCGTTGAGACATCTCGCCTGGTGACTCGGGAGTGGGTCTATACGGCGATCACTCGGTCACGCGAACTGGTGATTCTGGTCGGTGACGGCGAAGCCTTGAGCGCAGCGCTTGCACGCCGCACGAGACGAACAACGGGGTTTAGCTTGCGAGCAAGGGTTCCCATGGGCGAAGCCCATGTAGGCCGCAGGCCGTAACGGATGTTTGGATTTCCTGACACCCTCTTGATAGACAGGTTATTTACCCCTCGTGGAGAGGGGTCGGCGCAAAGCGCCGGGGGTTAGCTGCTCCGGTGGGTTAAGTTTTAAACTGTTAACCTGAAGTTCCTCCCCCAAATAAGCGCATTTCCCCAATGAAACCGCCAAGATTTGGGGTTCCGCGTTCTGACTACGGTTTGATCTGAGCGATCAATTCGAAGGCGCGTTTTTGCTTCTCGTTTGGGGTGGTGGTGACTTCAAACGTTGGCACATCCTGTGCTGCACCGGGTGTACGGCAGGTATTGCGCACAACACCCTCAAGCGTCTTTATCAAAGTCTGGAAACTGTGTGTTGGCGAGCCATCTTCAAGCGTGTGGCTGAGCACCTTCTTCATCGCCGCATCGCTTCGCTTGACCGGTGCCACCGGATCACGCGTGAGTTTTGCCGCTTGATCCTCATCAGTAAACATCAATTCTGCCCAAGCCTGGCGCATGTGCCACTCAACGTAATACGCCAACATGCACAAAAAGATGTGCGCACGCACACGGCCCTCCAGGTGATGATGAATTGGGCGAACCTTCAAATCCATCATCTTGATCGAACGAAACGCCCGCTCCACCTGCGCCAGAGACTTGTAGGTGCGCACACAAGTTGGCGCGTCCATGCGCTCGGTCTTGAGCGAAGTACGAATGATGTACAGCCCGTCCAGCGCCGCCTCTGCAGCGATGCTATCGGCCTTGCGCGTGAAGGTGAAGACCTTGTCAGCAATCACCAACTCAAAATGCTTGGACACCTTGTACTGATTGACCACCTTGCCCACAGCCACACCAATCTTGTCTTGACCTGCCAACTTGGCACCATCTACCCGAGCCTTGATCTTGGCCAGATTCTTCTCTGTAGATTGCAGCAGTGACTCGCGTGTGTGGGCACGCAGGCGTGCCAACTCCGGATTGCGACACGCCACCAGCCGCTCACCGGGGAAGTCTGGGCTGCTGATCTCCAGCAAATTGCGCTCATCAAACAAACCCATCTGCACCTGACGCTGCTCCACCAGGGCGCGAATCGCACTGCTGCGCAGTGCCGTGATCCAATCGATACCTTCATCCGCACGCATCGCATCAATGGCCTTTTGCGAGATCATGCCCCTGTCACCCACCACACCCAAGCGCTGGATGCCAAACTGCTCACGCACGCGTTGGACTTGCGGTAAAAACGTCTTGCTGTCCGACGTATTGCCATCAAACACAGAGACGGCCACCGGACAACCCCGGCCATCGGTGAGCAGACCGTAGTTGACCTGCAAGGTGCCAGGTTTGCCGTCACGGCTGTAACCCAGTTTGGCCAGCGGGCAGTGAGAACCTTCAAAGTAGCTCGATGAGAGGTCGTAGAGCACCAGAGCGTCCTCGTTCAAGTGACGCGTAGCCAATTTCTTTTGAATGCGATCTTGTGCACCGAGCAGCCAGTCCATGGCAGCGTAGAGGTCGTCCTCACTGGCATCGCTGACACCGAACTCTTGGGACAGAGTGCTCAACTTCCAAAGCCGGGTGGTGGCCAGTTTGGTTGCCGGTGAGACAATGCGCGAGGCCACCATGGCCAGTACTAAATCGCGCTCACGACAAGGCTTGGAGGACAGCAGTGAGGCCAGGCCCAAACGCTGCATGGCCAGTTGCACAGCTTGTACATGGCCGTGACTGCGCGAAGAGGTGATTTCAAAAGCCTGCCCTACGGGCACAAAGCTCTCGCCAGCCAAAGAGCGGCGAATCAGATCAATCACTGAATCGCTCAGATGCGACAAGTTGCCAAGTGTCTCGTTTTTGACCTTGCCGTCTTCGCGGTAGCTGCGCCGCAGCAAATGGGTGCAATACACTTTGCCGTTGTACTGGCGCTTAGTAGTAACGACGTGAGCTGTTCCTGTTCTTGATGCCATGCCAAACATTGTAGAACAAATTGGAAATTTGTCAAGCAAATTTAGTGACTACACAAAAAGAGCAAAAAATGACCGTCATCAAACGGTCTTCATTGGGAGAATGCAGAAATATTCAGGTTTTATGGGGGGGATTTGGTAGGAACTTCAGGTTAACTTAAAGGCTGCCATGCAGCGTTGCCGACAGCCACGAGTGCTCGGTTCAGGGAAAGCCAGTTACATGATTTTCGAGACCGTTCAGCCGCCATTCATGGCTGTCGGCTTAGTGCCCATGGCCGTCAACCAGGGACAACCTCTTGAACGACTGCAATGAATGGTCAAGCTGTCATTCCGGACATTTCAAAATGCCTTACCCAAGACTCACCACATTCAATCTGTCGCCAAACACCGACTGCGCCACTGGCACTAGGTGCTCATGGTGCGTCAAAAAAATCACTTGGGTGGATTTGGACAACTGACCAAGTGCTTGCAAGCCAGCTTTGGCACGGCCATCGTCATAATTGATGAACAAGTCATCCGCAATAAATGGCAGGGCAATGGTTTTCTGAAGATGAAGTTCCAGTGCTGCCAAGCGCAAAGCCAGATAAAGCTGATCTCGCGTGCCTTCGCTCATGCCTTCGATCTCCACCAGTTCACCACTGACACGCTGGCCAGACAGCTTTAATGGGTCACTCTCATAATCAACTGACAATTTGCAAAAAGCACCTTGCGTCAAGGCCATGAAGACATCGCTGGCACGGCTCAACATTGGGCCTTGTTTACTCTCACGAAACCGCTCAATCGACCAACGTAACAGTTTTGCTGCTGTGTGCACTTTGATAAATCGGTCTACAGCATTTGTCATGCGCGCCAAAGCTTCCTGCCTTTGGGCTTCTGCTTTTGCAGCATCGGCTTGACCTGCAATCTTCGCAAGAATGGTGTTCGCCGCATTCAGAGCACCAGAGTAAGCATTTTGCTTTTCTACCACATCATCAAGTTGCTGTTGGAGGTCGGAGAGCTGAACAGAGATCAGTCCGACATCAGTCGCCTCCAGTTCGCTCTCCAACACGTTGCGAGGCAAACCATCGCCGACACTGGACAGTTGCTTCAGCGTGAGATCAATCTGCGAGGTGATTATTCTGAGTCGGTCTGAATTGGCAATGGCCACGCGCAAACTGTCGTTGTCAGCCGTTGTAGAAAGCTGGAGCAATGGTTTCAGACTGGCTTGCGCACTGGCTATTTGCGCATAGGCTGAATCAAGTTTGGATGAAACATTC
The DNA here is from genome assembly GCA_903930255.1 of uncultured beta proteobacterium. Lineage (GTDB taxonomy): Bacteria > Pseudomonadota > Gammaproteobacteria > Burkholderiales > Burkholderiaceae_C > Rhodoferax. The sequence continues at coordinate 1,196 of CAIYYA010000291.1, read as the reverse complement.
TTCAATTCAATTGTCAGTCGGTTCAACTCCTGAGAACTGGACTGTGCTTCTTTCAGGCGCTGACTCAACGCCAGTGCCAACTGACCAGCGGGCTCGTTTGCCAAGTCAGGCGCAAGAGTCGCAGACAAAGCTCGGGCTTGTTGATCGAAATCTTTCCATGCCAATTGCATGGCACCGATGCGGTTGACGCGAATATCTCGAATCTTTTGCAACTGCCCATGCATACGGTCAATCAGGTCCAGTGCATCCTGTGCAACCTCCACAGGGGTTGATTCCGGAAGATGGGCTAACGCCAGATTCTTCTGGAAATCGACCTGCCAATCACACACAGCTGCCTGCGCTCTCTCTTGTCGGCTGATCAAATCTGCCATCGAGGACTGGGCGCCAATTTTTTGCTCAAGCAGCGCATCACTTCGCTCTTGGGATCGAGTTGCGGTTTTTACCCAGTCATCCGCCAGCAAAATCAAGCCAGACAATTTCAATGTCTCAGTTTTGGCGTGCATGGATTGCAGTACGTCGGCCAAAGTCGTGCTGGCTTGCGATGCACGTTCAAGCGAACTGCCATGCGCCGACAGCGCTTCAGCCAATGCGGCCGCCGCAGCTAGCACCTTGTCACGAGACGCGTTCCAGCTGTTGACCTTGAGTAGGGGCATGCCACCCAGCCCCATGGCACTGATCTGTTCAACCCACGCCTGTTCAAATTTCAGTAGCGACTCGGTAGATTGCTGGTGTCTCGCCGTTTGCTCGGTCAATTGCAGCCGCAGACGCTCAAGCTGATCCAATTTCAATTGAAACTCTGTCTCCGCCTGTGCCTTATCGTGACGTTGGTCTGACAGTACATCTGACTGCACTACCTGACTTTCATAACCGGCGGCGGCTTCTTGCAAAGCGAGTGCTCCACTCCTGATGGACTTCCATGTCTCGTCCCGATCTCCGCGAACCTTTTGGACATCGGTCAGGGTTACCGGTTGGTGAGCCGCCTGGTACTGAGAAATTTCCAGTTTCAGGGCATCCATGTCTGCCTGGAGCTCCACCACACGTTGCGCTGCCAAGGTCTCTTTGGCCTCCAGATCATTGCGGCGTTTGATCAGTGCAGTCATTTCATCCTGACTGGGAGGGTTCAATGCTTGCAAAGCAACTGGGTCATGGCTCCATGGGCTTAAAGCACGGTTGGCTGACTCCAGTTCACGTTGCTG
>CAIYYA010000290.1 GCA_903930255.1 uncultured beta proteobacterium | reverse complement strand
GGAAAAACTCAGCGTTGAGCAAACGACTCAAGCGTTGATCAATGATTTTGACTTGGCTCTTGAAACCAGCTCGCTCGGATTTTTGAGCGTTCACAGCCAGAACTTTGACGAAGCCAGCGTGCTGCACATGGCCATGCCGGGATTTTTAGCGCATGTGCAAAAACGTCGTGACAAAGTTTGGATGGCATCTGCGGGTCAAATTGCGCAATGGTGGCGCGACCGTGAACGACTCAGCATTACGTCCTCAGTCTCGGGTAAGAAACTTGACTTCAATCTGACCGTCAAAGGTGAGCAACCCATTCACGGTGTGACACTGACCGTTATTCAGCCACTAAAAGGCATCGCAGCCACTGTGGTTTCTACCAAAATCGGCGCTCCAACTCCACGTGTGATTCCACTCGACGAATATCGGTCTGCCGTCATTTTTCAAAGTCTCAAGCCGGGTGACTATGTTTATCAGGCTACTTTTGAAAACTAATACAAAGTGGTCGCTAGTAGTGCGTAGCTCTTCTCGTTCATTTAAAGTGCGTATTCAATCGTCACGGGCGCATGATCAGAAAATTTTTCACCTTTGTAAATTTGGACTGATTGCGCTTTGTTAGCCAAAGCTTGTGTAGCCAGCTGATAGTCAAGGCGCCAGCCCACATTTTTTGCATAGGCCTGGCCCCGGTTGCTCCACCAGGTATAGGCTTCATCGGTCGCGTTAGGGTGCAATTGGCGGTACACATCAACCAGACCACCGGTCGTCAAAAGTTGCGTCATCCAAGCCCGTTCTTCGGGTAAAAAACCAGAATTCTTCTGATTGCTTTTCCAATTCTTCAGGTCAATTTGCTGATGCGCGATGTTGACATCACTGCACACAATGAAGTCCCGCTCGTTTTGCAGACGATTCAAATGCGGATACATCTCAGCCAAAAAGCGAAATTTGGCTTGTTGGCGCTCTTCACCTGATGACCCACTGGGAAAATAACAACTGATGATCGAACGTTTCACACCCAAACCATCAAAACGCAACTCCACATAACGTCCCTCCGTGTCAAACTCGGCAGACCCAAAGCCCACGATCACATCGCTGGGGGTTTGCTTGGTGTAAATGCCAACGCCAGAGTAGCCTTTTTTCTCTGCAAAATGAAAGTAGCCTGTACGGTTCCCCAGTTGCTCAAATTGACCTTGCACATCGGCAGCTTGGGCTTTGACTTCCTGCACGCAAATACAATCCGGGTCGACCTGTTCGACCCAGGCATGCAAACCTTTGCTGCTGGCTGAGCGAATGCCGTTGAGGTTGAGGCTGGTTAATTTATATAAGGAAGTTGTCATGTCAGAACGCAGTGGTAAAGCTGAAGATAAAAAAGTCGGTAAAGATGCCTTGGCGCAAGATTTTGTTCAGTTTGCCATGGACGGTGGTGTGTTGCGGTTTGGTGAATTTAAAACCAAGGCCGGGCGCTTGAGCCCTTATTTTTTCAACGCCGGTTTGTTTGACGATGGTGCCAAACTCGGACGCCTGGCGCAATTTTATGCACAACGCCTGCTTGCCAGTGGGATCGAGTTTGATATGGTTTTTGGCCCCGCTTACAAAGGCATCCCATTGGGGGCAGTGGTGGCGCTGGAGTTGGCACGGCAGGGACGCAATGTGCCGTTTGCCTACAACCGCAAAGAAGCCAAAGACCATGGCGAAGGCGGCACTTTGGTGGGCGCGCCCCTCAAAGGTCGCGTGTTGATTGTGGACGACGTGATGTCTGCCGGCACTGCTGTGCGCGAGTCGATTGCGCTGATTCAGTCAGCAGGTGCCAGCGCGCACGCGGTTGTGATTGCGCTCGATCGGCAGGAAAAAGCCACCGAAAATGGCCAAGATGTGGACTACAGCGCCGTGCAATACGTGCAACAAAAATTAGGGCTGCAGGTTTGTGCCATCGCCAAACTTGACGATTTGCTGGAATACCTTGAATTGCACAGCGCTGCGGGTCTGATTGAAACCCGCCAGCGTGTTAGCGCCTACCGCGAGCGCTACGGTGTGCACTAGAAAGCGCTATTTTTTCAGCGCCGCTTTCCAGTCACGGTACACATCCAGATCGACGCCATCGGGGTAGTTCAATAAGCCAGGCTTATAACCCTTGACGTTTTTCTGGCCGTATTGCCAGATGAATTCTTTGGTTTTGCGATCAATCACCACGACGCGGTCGTTTAAGTCATCCACCACCAGAATATCGCCGGTGTCGGGTAATTCGCGCGCGATCGACGGGTGGTCGAGCATTTTGTCGCCGTCTTTGACAAAGTACTCCCAGATCACCTTGCGTGTGGCTGGGTCAAAAATGATGACACGCCCGGGCTTCCAGAAATCGGCCACGATGATGTTTTTGCCATCCACGGTGGGAAATGCGTCTGACGGGTAATGCAAGTTGGGTGCCTTCACGCTCCACAACACTTTGCTGTCGCGTGTGATGCGCGAAATCCAGGCATCGGTGATCTCGGTCACCAGGATGTCGCCGTTTTCCAGTGGCGTGGCACCGTTGGGATAATTCAGCGTGCTGGGTGGGTTGTGCACACATTTGCCAGGTGTGCCCCACTGGGTATGGATTTTGTTGGTCTTGGGGTCAATGATCAGCACGCGGCAGTTGCGGATGTCGGCTGTGATGAACGTGCCATCTGCCAGCAGGTGTGCATCATCTGGGTAGTTCAGCAGGCCATCGCCTTTGCCTCTGTTGTCAGGAATGCCATAAGTCCAGGTAAGTTGACGCTTTTCGTAGTCAACAATGTGAATATCAAAATTGTCCTCTTCGCTCACCGCCAGCAGTTTGCCGTCCGCCGAAAAATTCACATCTTCGTTGCCACGGTAGATTTTCAGGCTCGGAGAAGGGAACTCCCAGACGATCGATTTGTCAGGCGCCACTTCGATGAGGCGGTTATTGCGTCGATCTGCAATCATGATCGGATAGGGCAGCGGCTTGCCCCAGGATGGCACCGGTTTTTGCCGGCTTCCCGTCACGGGTGGAATCGGTGGCAGCGTGACACCGCTCGAAACTACGCCAGCACCCGTCATTTCGGCTGTTACCTTGACTTCAATGCCAGCAGGTTTGACAGCAACTTTGCTGGGTGCCGAGGCTGTCGGAGCCGCAGTTTGGGCTAGCGTCGCTGCGCTGCAGGCCAGAAGTGTCAAAGCGCTCAACAAGGTGCGATAAGTTGGTGAAAACATAAATAAGTGAATGCTATAAAAAATAGAGTTGTTGGCGCTTGCTGATCCTGTGCCAGCAGCTTAAAAGATATCTGATTCTACGGGGTGGCAAAGACCGTGCGCTGGTACAACGGGCTGACTGCGCGCATATTCTCGGCAAAGTGCTTGCGCCACTGCGTTAGCTGTGCTGCCGATAGCTCGAGTGGTTGTTTCAACACAATCCACTCGACGTTTTCGGTGCACGGCGCGTCGGTCAGTGAGCCACTGTAGCGGTAGTAGCCGAGCTTGGACGGCAGCAAATCGCGCACATTCACGCTGACTTGCGGGAGCTTGTGGTCACCATCGATGCGCTTTGGAATCAGCGGCAGCAAGGTGCTGAGTAAAGGATTTTCTGCCCCCACACGAAACGGCACGGTCATGGCCAGCAATTGGCCGGATGCGTGCTTGTGCAAAATGTGCGCACCAAACGGAAACACTTCACCGTTGATCTGCTCGCCACCAGGCGTGTGAAAGTGGAACTGTTGGAGTGTGTAGCGTTCTTTGCCGATGCTAAGTTGGCCACCCTTGTCAAAGCGCACGCGCAGGGTATGACCGTCATTCGCTAGGCGCAGCGGTGCTGCACGGTAGTCGGTGACAAGTTCGGGCAGCTTTTGGGCGCTTAGATTCTTTGTGTCGATGTTCACAGGCGATTGGCGTTTGCCGTTTTCACACAGAGAGGCCTGGCACAGCGTGCTGCACAGCAGCACAGGGTAGATCAGTCGTTTCATGGTGTGCGCGGCTGTCAAAGGCCAGTTGTCATGGTGAAACTGCGGGTAAAGGGTGTGCCGCTGATGCTGCCATTGAGGAAAACTTGGTAGTTGGTGTTGGGCAACAGTGCCGCGTTGGGAACGACAAAAATTTCGTTGCTGGTAATTTGAGGGTCATTGGTAGAGGTCAGCACGGTTGCTGCAACATTGCTGACGCCAGTGGTGATGCTGAAATTACTCAGTGTTAATGTTTGCCCTGCATCGACTTTCAGATAAATGGGTGGACCTAAAGTCACATTTGTATCAGTAATCGTTGGAAAGGGGTTCGGACTTTCTCCTGCGGGGGCGAAGCTGCTAGGAATGTTGCTACTGCCACTGCAAGGGTAGGTGACGAGTTGGCGAGCGCCCAAAGTGATGGTTTGCGTCTGATAGCCATTTAGCGAGCCAATGCGAAACTCTTCGCGCCGCGCCGTGCCGGTTTCTGCTGTTTGCATCGCGGCACCAAACCCCACATCAGCCCCGTGATACATCGCGCCTGTCAAGTGGTACACCGTGTTCAGAAGACTGCGCATGGAGCTGCCACCACGTTGTTCTTGCGTTGGGAATGCGGGTGCATTGCTCAGGTCGTAGTTCCACGTGGTAGAGGCCAAAATTTCAGCGACCTGGTTGCCATAGCTTTGCGCTTGCGAGCGATCCCATGGGTTGATGCCGGTGTAGTAGATGTTGGTTGCAGTTGAGCCACTTTCGGTATGCGTTAAAACCGACTGGCCGGTGCGCATCGATTCGCTGGTTTGGTAGCGCGCATGTGCTAGCGCTGCTGCGTCCAGTTTGGCGTTTTGGATCAGTGTGCCAAAACCGCACAGTTTACGCGCTGTTTGTAATACATTCCAGGCACCCAACTCGGCAGAGCCGGCTGCATAGGTGGGGGTAGGGATGGTCACTGCGACATTGGTAACGCTGTTATTCAGACTAGTCGAGCTGCTGATAACACCCGCGCCATCCCCGCCACCGCCACCGCATGCCGATAAGCCGAGGGACGCGAAAAGTGCAAGGGTTAAGGACGCAAAAGCTGGATGCATGGTGGTTGGGGCTGAGTTGAATGTCCAAGCATACTGCGTCTGGCTTTGGCTAGCCTTAAACGGCAGAGTTTTTGCGCAAAATCGCCCCAACGTTGCGCTCCAACCCTATCTAAAGTCAGGCAGCCCTACACTAGTCGCACTTTTTGTTTCCGCCACGCATCACATGACCTCTGAAATCTCTGACACCAATTTACAACCCGAACAATTCGACCATCTCGACACCATTCTGGACGACTTGCGCACGCGCGACGACGAAACACCGCAGTGGGAATTCTGCGAAGGCTTTTTGGCAGCACTCATTTGCTGCCGCAAGACGATCGATCCTGCTGACTATTTTTCGGTGTTGCTCGGACTTGATCCAGACGGTGAGCCACCGCTTTTCACCGACGAAGCACAGTTCGTTCTCTTTACCAAGCTTTGGTTGCAGCGCTGGAGCGAAGTGGCACTGGCACTTGACGCTAACGTCGAAACGCTCGACGACGCGCGAGCCTACCAGCCCGAGGTGATGGATCTGCGCGGAGCCATTGCGGCATTGTCATCTGAACAACGGGCAGAAATGGGCGATGCACCCATCCCGTCGTTTGGTCAAATTTGGGCGATTGGTTTTATGTATGCGGTAGAAAGTTGGCCGCAGGAGTGGGCGGCTCCGCGTGACCGCGAGGCGAGCAAAGCGCTCGATGCAGCCCTGCAATGTGTGGTGGCATTGACCGAAGACGATACCGATCCGCTCACTGTCGCAGCGTTTGACGATGGGGGCGAGCCGACCATGAGCGAGCAACGGTTGAACGACTTTGCCGAAGCCATGTGGGCGGTGTATGACCTGCGTGATCTTTGGCGCAACATTGGCCCTCGGGTCGAAACGGTGCACCGCACTGACGCGCCCGGGCGTAACGACCCCTGTTCGTGTGACAGTGGCAAAAAATACAAAAAGTGCTGCGGCGCTTGATCAAGTCTGTTTGGCTTGGTAGCGCGCCAAGGCGGCATGGGTTTGCTGGCGCACCTGCTTTTGAAAATAGGGTGCCCAGCCTAATATCCAGCCCCCCATGCCCAAGGCTTGGCGTGACCAGCGCCAAAAGTCAAAACTGTCTTTGTGGCTGTCAATCAGGCCGTCCGGCGTAAAACTGAACTTCGCCTCAATGATGTTATGCACCAGTCGGTTGGAGCCACTGAAGCGGTATTGCGCTTCCCAGTGAGCGCTGCCGCTGCTCGCGTCGGCTTTGACCTGATTAAATTCAAGGCGCCAATCCTGCCGGTTTTTGGCTTGGGTGGCTTCACACAACATGTGCCACATGGCGCTGATGTCGCGTCGGTTGTAGAGCACAAAAGCCGGGTCGGTAAACGTGGCGTCTTCGGCATAGCAGGCTGCCATGGCATCCGCATCGAGTGCTGCAAAGGCGCTATAAAAGCGGGTGATGGTGTCTTCGTTCGGGTGCATAAAGAGGGCTTTCTTCCTATTTCAATTATCGATTTTTATCCGTATTTAACCAGCACTGAGCAGCAGCCCGGCTAAGGTCAGCATGGTCAGTGCAATCAGACTGTCGAGCACGCGCCAAGCCAGCGTGGTTTGAAACAGTGGCGCTAAAAAACGCGCGCCAAATCCGAGTGTGGCAAACCAGCCAAAACTTGCCAGGCAAGCACCCAAGCCAAAAATCCACGGTGTAGTTTGCTGGTGGGCAATAGAGCCCAGCAAAACCACGGTGTCCAAGTAGACATGAGGGTTCAAAAAAGTAAAGCCGAAGCAAGCGGCGATGGCGTTGCCGAGGGTTGCACCAGAATTTTGCACCAGTTGCATCTGGCTTCCCTGCCAGGCGCGTCGCACGGCCAGCAGTCCATAAGCTGACAAAAAGGCAGCACCACCCCAGCGGGTCAGCAGCATCAGGACTTCGTTACCGCGAATCAACACGCCGGCTCCAGCAATGCCTGCGCCGATCAGCAGGGCATCAGACAAGGCACAAAACAGCACAATGGGCAGCACATGTGCTCGCAGAATACCCTGGCGCAACACGTAGGCATTTTGTGAGCCAATGGCAATGATCAGCGCCAACCCTGTGGCAAAGCCGCTCAATAGATCAGCTGGCATGGCAAGAGTCGACTGCAAGCCTGGATATGGTTGCGTAAAACAAGCGCTAAAGCTTATCTATAAAGCGCAATTAGCTTTGTTTTTGATAGCATTAAGGCTTGAAGGTCGCGTCTTCAATCAGCACTTTATAGACATAGCCGGCGCCAAAATCTTTGTCGTTGCGCACGGTGCCTGCAATCGTCAAAACATCGCCCACCTTGGTTGGGCTGGCGCTGGTAACCAAGATATCGTTGCTGCCACTAGCCGCTGAACCCGAGCCGTCTTGCAAATGGATCCAGTTTTTGCCCATGATGCCGGGGTTGTACTTGACCACTTTGCCACTGACTCTGACGGGTTTGTCTTTCAGGTGCGTTGCTTTGGCATAGATTTCTGCCACCGTGTAGGCGTCTGCGCCGGTGGCTTTTGTGACTTTGATCGGACCCGGATCGGCTGGTTTTGCCGTGCCCGCGTGGGGGCTTGGCTCTGTTTTAGCTGCGCCAGTTGCGTTCAGGTTACCAAAGACGATGCTTTGAAACGTCTTTTTCAGCGCTTTGCTTTCAAAGTTGTTCATCACCATGGCATTTTCGATCGTCACTTTGCTGCCTTTTTTGACAGCAGCGGTGCTGACGGCTGCCCAGGTTTCTCCATCTTTTGTTTTTAGTCGCAGGTAGGTGTAGGCCTCAATGTCTTTGACTTCCAGCACTTCACCGCTGACGGTGCCGTTGGCCGCTACTTTACTGGCTGGTACATCGGCCGCCCAAGCCGAGGGCATGCATGGAGTTGCTACGAGCAGGCAGAGCGCTAATATGGTTTTCATGAGGGAATGATCCTTTTTTGCAAAGGCGCCAAGCATAGCAGCTAGGCAGTTGGCGCGATTTCTGGAGAAGATGAGGCTGAAAACAGCACGCTAGCAGTCAAACCTTGGCCATTTAGTCCGCCAGAAAGTGTGATTTTGGCCTGATGCAGATGTGCAATGCTTTGACAAATGGCCAATCCCAAGCCAGTTCCGGGTTGGTCTTGGTCAGCCAAACGGAAAAAACGTTCAAAAACCTGATCACGTTGTCAACCAAATTACACAACAGCACGCTCAGCATATCCACATTTCCCTGAAGTTGCCTCAGGGTTGTTGCACAGGCCAATTCGATGTTTTGTTGGCGGGCAAAGGCCAAGGGTGCCAATTCGGCGCAGACAGTTTCAGCAATCAGATGCAAATTAACAGATGTGGTATTCGGTAACGGCTGGCTTTGATCCAAACGTGCAAGCGCAAGCATTTGACCGACAAGTCGTATGCCTCGCTCAACGCCGAGCTGCGCTTGCTTGATTGACTGCGTGCGATCTGTGTCATTTTGAGCACTACGAGCGGCAAACAAGTGGGCTTGAATGGCAGCCAGTGGCGTGCGTAATTCATGCGCGGCGTTGTTATTGAAATTGCGTTCGTTTTGGAGCGACTTGGCCATACGATCAAGTAAATGATTCAAGGCCAGCACGATGGAGTGCAATTCGTTAGGAACTGAAGTGATTGCCAGCGGACTCAGGTTGTCTAGTTTTCTATTTGCAATTTCCTTGCTTAAATTGGTCAGTGGTCCGAGCCCACTTTTGACAGAAAGCTCCTTGAGCGATTGTGCTGCGTGTCATAAAGAGGGCGGCACTACACGCGAGATGGTTGAAAATTCATCCAATTCGGCGCAGTAACAAGCCTTGTGAAGGTTGCAGCACTATCCGTTAACTTGGATTGGAAGGGTGAAGATTGCAAGCCGGCGCTCAGTGCTTCGTCAGCTTCACTGAACAATAGGTGTGTGGGGCTTCATGTTGCAAGCATTTGTATAAGTTTGTGAGTGCGTACTGTACAGCTAAGTTCCGAATGTGCAGGCGATCACCGTCGAACTGCTGCTTGGCACAGATCAACCCGCGCGGACTTGCCCAGCCAAACCAGACGGTGCCAACGGGTTTCTCATCTGTGCCCCCGCTGGGTCCGGCAATGCCGGTAACAGCAATTGCCACTTGGGCATGCGAGTGTGCCAAAGCGCCTGCTGCCATGGCTCGAACCACGGCTTCGCTAACAGCGCCATGCTGCGCAATCAGCGCGGCATCCACACCCAACATCTCGGTTTTTGCGGCGTTGGAATAAGTCACAAAGCCTCGCTCAAACCAAGCACTAGAACCGGCCAGATCGGTGCAGCTTGCCGCAATCAAGCCGCCCGTGCAGCTTTCGGCAGTGCTGAGCAGCCATTTATTTTTCATGAGTAAATCTGCCACTAACGCCATAGCAGTATGCGTAGAGTGCTCATCTATTTGTAGTGAGTCGTTGGGTGCCATCACCATGCTCGCCAAAACGCCAGCACCAGCAGCGTGCAAAAAGCTGCCACCAAATCATCCAGCATGATGCCCCAGCCGGCTTTGCGCCAAGCCGCCGGGTCGCTTGCTGGGTTGACCCCATGAAACAATTGGTCCGCCCAACCAACCGGGCCTGGCTTAGCTGCGTCAAAAATCCTGAACAAAGCAAACGCGGCCAGTTGTTCCCACAGGCTGCACGGGCTGATCAGCCATAGCACCAGCCAGAAGGCGGCGATTTCGTCCCACACAATGCTGCCCGGGTCAAGCGTGCGCATGTTTTTTGCCGTTACCGTGCAGGCCCACCAGCCTGCCACGATGCTGATGCCGATCAGCGTACCCCATTGCGCCTCAGTCAGGCGGTATTGCAACAACGCAAAAATGCCCCAGGCCCACAGTGTGCCTGCCGTGCCGGGTGCCCGTTTGCTTAGGCCTGAGCCAAAGCCCAGCGCCATCACGTGCGCCGGGTGTCCCATCATGAAGTGCAGGGTGGGTGTGATGGGCGCAGTAGCGGGTGCGGCTTCATGCCATGAAACGTCTTGTGGCGGTGTGGGCTCGGTTTGCATGGTCAGATTATCTGGTTGGCGCACAGCCTGAGCAGCCGCCTGCTTCAGGCAAAGTGGTCAAACGATGCAAAGCTGTTAGCCAGCAGCTGACCTTGCGCGTCTTGCAGGCGCAACCCCGGTGTTGCATCCATTTGGCCGATGCGTGTAACCGGCGTCTGGCTCAGCGCTGCCGCGGCTGCCACCGCCGCGCGCTGCCCAACGGCAGCGCTAAACAATAACTCGTAATCATCCCCCCCAGCGAGCGCCCAGCGCCGCCATTGTTCGGCAGAAATTGAATGACGAAAAACATCTCTAGAGCCCGTAGAGTAAGCACGAGCAGCTACTAATTGTGCAGCGGTATCGGTGGCGATGGTGGCACCAAGCTTAGAGGCTTGGAGGATGTGCCCAAGGTCACCCAGCAGACCATCGCTGACATCGATCGCTGAGCTGGCCACACCACGCAGCGCGTGCCCCAGTGCCACCCGCGGTGTCGGCATCTCCAGGCGTGTGCGTGCGCGCAGCAGCACATCGGCCGGCACGCTGAGTTTGCCTAGCAAAGCATCCAGCGCCAACCGTGCGTCACCCAGGTTGCCGCTCACATACAGGTCGTCTCCCGCTTGAGCACCTGAGCGCAGCAGCGCCTGCGACTGCCCTGCAAACACCGGCACTTCGCCAAACACCGTGATGCAGATGTTCAGCGGCCCGGCGGTGGTGTCGCCACCAATCAATTCGCAGCCGTGCGCATCTGCCAGCGCCAGCAAACCTTGCGAAAACGGTTCCAGCCAACTGGCATCCGCGCTGGGTAACGCCAGCGCCAGGGTAAATGCCAGTGGTTTAGCACCACAGGCCGCCAGATCGCTCAGGTTCACTGCCAGCGCTTTGTGACCCAGCGTGCGTGGATCGACATCCGCAAAAAAATGCCGCCCCTGCACCAGCATGTCGCTGGAAATGGCCAACTGCGTATTCGCACGCGGCTGCAGCAAGGCGCAATCGTCGCCAATGCCCAGGGCACTGTGCTGAACCGGGCGCTTGAAGTAGCGCTGAATCAGGTCAAACTCACCCATGCTGCAACTTATTTCGCGGGGGCTGTGCTGCTCGGGGGACTCAGCTCCAGCGTGGCGAGCACCGGGTCGTTCAGGCTGGCAGCCAGGTTGGCGCCGCGCCTGGAAACCGAGTGCAACACCAGCGTTTCAGACAGCGCCATGCCAACACGGTAAGGTTTGGCGGGTGCTGCGTCGATAGCAATCAGGGCACTGCCCTGATTGCCCTGAGCAATCACGCCGAGCAATTTGTATTTGCTGAAATTGTTCGCATTCACCGGTACGGCTGGTGCTGCGCTGCTGGGCTTGCTGGCTCCGAGCAACTGAGCAAGTTGCACTGCATCTAGCCGGGGGACAACGGGCAAAGTTAGCGGTGTCGGCAGCACAACAGGGGCGTTCTGCCATTTCAGCGCCCAATAGCTGAGACTCAGGCCAGCCAGTAATGCCAGCCCAAAAGTGCTCAGACGAATCGACCATAAATTCAAGGTTTGCATGCTTGGATTATCAACTTAACGCACAAAGCTGCCCGACTTGCCGCCATGTTTTTCGAGCAGTTTGCAATCGTTGATGGTCATGCCGCGGTCCACTGCCTTACACATGTCGTAAATCGTCAACAGGCAGACTTGCAGCGCCGTCAGGGCTTCCATTTCGACCCCAGTGGGGCCCAGGGTTTCCACGGTTGCAGTGCAAAAAATGGCGCTAGCGCTTGTTGCACTTGCATGGAGCACTTTGAATTCGATAGCAATATGGGTTAAGGCCAATGGATGGCAGAGCGGAATCAATTCGCTGGTTTTTTTGCCTGCCATGATGCCGGCCAGCCGTGCTACGCCTAGCACATCGCCCTTTTTTGCGTTGCCAGCCTCGATGATGGCCAGGGTTTCGGGCAGCATGTCGATGCGTCCGCCGGCAACGGCGCGACGGTGGGTGGCAGTTTTGCCGGCCACATCCACCATGTGGGCCTGGCCGTGTTCGTCAAAATGTGTCAGTGTGCTCATGAAAGGAACCTTTGAATGTAACTGGCATCATACGGGCTTGCTCCGTTCGCAAGAATGGGTTGGGGCAACGGTTTATCAAAACTACTTGGGCGTGCTACTTTGAAACACTTGAAAATTATTAAGCAAAAAACACGTTCCGTCCTTGCTGCATATGCGCAAACAGCTCTTTTTATTGTAGCAATTTGGAGCGCTGCACCGGGCGCGGCGCAAATACCGGCATCTGCTGGCGCAGGGCTTCCGCAGCTCGGCGATGGTAGCGCCATGAGCAGTCGCGAGGAGCGTCGCTTGGGTGACCGCATTGCACGCACGCTCTACCGCGACCCCGATTACCTGGACGATCCGGTGCTCTCTGACTATGTGCAAAGCGTCTGGCAACCGCTGCTCGCGGCCGCACGCTTGCGTGGTGATTTGACACCAGAGCTGGATGAAGGTTTTGCCTGGAAGCTCTTGTTAGGGCGAGACCGCAGCGTGAATGCATTTGCGCTGCCTGGCGGCTATCTGGGCGTGCATTTGGGCTTGCTTTCGGTGGTGGGCAGTCGCGATGAGCTGGCATCGGTGCTGGGTCACGAGTTGAGCCATGTGACACAGCGCCATATTTCGCGCCTGATGTCCAAAAGCAGCCAGCAAGCGCCTTGGGTTGTGGGGGCGATGATCTTGGGTGCGCTGGCGGCGAGCAAAAGCAACATCGATGCAGGCAATGCACTGATCGTGGGTGGTCAGGCCTTGTCGGCGCAGAGTCAGCTCAATTTCTCGCGCGACATGGAGCGTGAGGCTGACCGGGTGGGGCTGGGTGTGATGACGCAGGCAGGCTTTAACCCGCAGGGTTTTGTTGGCATGTTTGACAAGCTGCAACAAGCCTCGCGTCTGAACGACAACGGCGCTTACCCCTATTTACGCAGCCATCCGCTGACCACCGAGCGTGTGGCAGACATGCAGGCGCGCTTGCCATTGGGTGGCGCAGCGACCGAATCTGCACCTGATTGGCTGCACGCCATGATGACGGCGCGTGCGCGTGTGCTCGCCAACGCTGGCCCGGATGCCTTGCGTGCCTGGGCTGGCGCGTTCGATGCACGGGCACCCCTGATGCAGCAAGTGAGCGCTTTGTATGCCAGCGCTATGGCCGCGAGTCGTTTGCGCGATGCTGCGCTGGCGCGCACACGTTTGCAGCAACTGCAGGTTTTGCTGGCTGCGCAAGCGCCCATGCCGCAGCAGATGGAACAGCAGCTGACAATTTTGGAGGTCGAAATCGCCTTGCTGGCGCGTGATTTGCCACGACTCGCCATGTTGCAGTTGGCGCAGCAGATGGGCTTGGAGCGAAAAGCCGGTCAAGGCACGCTTGCACGCGCCGAGTTGCTGCTGCAAGCGCAGTTGGTGACCCAGGTTAACCTGGAGTCGCCGCTCAACGCAGCGGCGCAGAACTTGCTCACCTGGGTGAGTTTGAACCCTGCGGATGCATTGGCTTGGCAATGGCTGGCCAGTATCCACGCCGCGCAAGGCCAAACTTTGCGCGCCCTGCGGGCTGAGGCTGAGGCGCAAGTGGCGGTGCTGGACTACGAGGCGGCGCTCGATCGACTCATGGCTGCGCAAGATCGTTTGCAGCAAAGTGCCGGGCAAAGCAGCGCGGATCACATTGACGCCTCGATCATTGACACGCGCCGACGACAGATTGAGCAGCTACTCAAAGACCAGTCAAACGCAAAAAATTAGTCGTAATGCAGCAGTGAGTGCGCTAATTTCGGGGTGCGCCCGGCCAGCAGGTCGGTCAGAAATGCCCAAATGGCATCGGCACTGGGTGGGCAACCAGGCAAAAAATAATCCACATGCACCACCTCGTGAATCGGGTGCACCCGGTTCAGGGGCAATGGCAGCTCTGGGTCGTTGGGCACCTGGCTGCCAGTGACCGTGCCTTTGTGCGCGCTGTAGACATCGCGCAGCATCTCACCTACATCGCGCTGATTACGCTGCGCAGGGAGGCCGCCATTGATGGCACAAGCCCCCACTGCGACGAGAATTTTGCAGTTGCTGCGAAATTCACGCAACACATGCACGTTTTCAGCGTTACACAGGCCGCCTTCTATCAGACCGATGTCGCACTTGCCAATATCTTTGAAGTCGGTCAAGGGCGAGCGGTCAAACTCCACCCGCTCAAGCAGTTGCAGCAGCCGTTCGTCGATGTCCAGCAGCGACATGTGGCAACCAAAGCAACCTGCCAGCGAAACGGTAGCGAGCTTGAGCTTGCGCGGTGCGTGCAGCGGCGCTGGCGTAGCATCCCATTCACCTTTGACGTTCATGCTGCTGGCTCCGCCGACGATATCGGCTGAAGGTCGAACTGGCGCTGGCCGATCGGGATGGCAAAGCCCACGCGCTTGTGCAAAAGTGCACCCACGGGGCAAATGTTGGCCGCAACGTCTGTGGCCTGTAGCGCACTGTCACCCATCTGACCACTGGGGCTATTCACCAATAAATGGGTTTGAATGCCGTGGCCGCCGATGGCAAAAACGTCTTTGTGATCAACTTCGCTGCTGGCTCTGACACAGAGCATGCACAAAATGCAACGATTCAGGTCGAGCAGCATGTCCGGGTGGCTCGCATCAACGCGCCGGTTTGGATAAAACTCTTCAAAGTGCGGGCCTTCCATGCCGCAGTCGTACGCCGTGGCCTGCAGGCGGCAATTGCCACTTTTTTCGCACGAAGGGCAGAAATGATTGCCTTCGATGAACATCATCTGCAGCAGTGTTTTGCGCTGAGCGTTGAGCTCGTCGGTGTTGCTTTGCACTTCTTGCCCGCTCGCCGCCGGCACAGCGCAGGCCGCGCCGGTGCGTCCATTGATGCGCACGGTGCAGAGCCGGCACGAGCCTTTGGCACCCAAATCGGGGTGCCAGCAGAGGTGTGGAATGTAGTGGCCAGCGCGTGTGGCCGCTTGCAGGATGGATTCACCCGGGCCAAACTCGACTTCTTCGCCATCCAACGAAAAAGTGCCAGGACTTAACGCATCGATTCGGGTGTGATCACTCATGTCAGTGTTTCGAGGTGGGCGCCGCTGTCATCGCGTCCGGTCGCCAGCCGTGCTTGCGAGAGCTCGGCATCCATGTCAAAACCGGGGGCGAAATGCAGCGAGTGGATGTGTTTCTCATAGGCTGGACGAAACTTGGCAATGCTGTCGCGCAACGGGTTACAGGCAGTTGCGCCAAGGCCGCAGTGGGTGGCACCATGCATCAATTTGTCAAGCTCAAACAAAATCTGCACATCATCGCTGGAGCCGTAGCCGCGCTTGATCTTGTCCATACGGCGCACGACCAGTTCGGTGCCAACTCGGCACGGCGTGCAAAATCCGCAGCTTTCATGGGCAAAAAACTGGGCAAAGTTGAAGGCTACGTCAAACATGTCGCGGCTGCGGTCAAACACCATAAAGGCGCCTGCCGAGTGCACGTCTTCAAAACTGATGCGTCGACCAAACTCCAGTGCCGACAGGCAAACGCCCGAGGGTCCACCCACTTGCACGGCCTGCGTGTCGTGCGCTCCACAGTCTTCCAGAATGCGCCCAATGCGCGTGCCAAAGGGATATTCGTAAATGCCGGGTCGCTCGCAGTCGCCCGACACCGCGTGGATTTTGCTGCCAGTGGACTGTGCGGTGCCAATGCCGGCCCACCAGGGTGCGCCATGCAGTGCAATATGCGTGACGGCGCAAAAGGTTTCCACATTGTTGACTGTCGTGGGCTGTCCAAGGTAGCCGCTTTCCACCGGAAAAGGTGGGCGGATGCGCGGTGTGCCGCGCTTACCTTCGAGCGACTCAATCAACGCCGACTCTTCGCCACACACATAGGCGCCAGCGCCCACATGAATCGCAATATCAAAATCAAAACCAGCATGCCCCTGAATCGCTGTGCCGAGCAAACCCTGGCTGCGCCGACGTTGCAATACGGTTTGCAGATGACCGAGCAAAAAATGGTATTCACCGCGCAGATATATCAACCCCTGGCGTGCACCCACCACCAGGGCCGCAATCGTCATGCCTTCAAAGACGGCATCGGCGCAGCGGCTCAGCAGCACACGGTCTTTAAAGGTGCCAGGCTCGCCTTCGTCGGCGTTACACACCACAAAATGGTTTTGCCCGCTCGCATTGCGACAAAGCTGCCACTTGGTGCCAGTGGCATAGCCGGCACCACCGCGGCCACGCAGTTTGGCTCGTTTGACCTCGTCGAGCATGCCCAAGGGCCCGCGTGTCAGCGCTGCGGCTAGTGCTTGCCCGGGGCTGGGCTGAACGCCTAGTTTGACATCGGCGCGTTGAATCTGGTCGTCGACCTGTGACCATTCGCTGGGCCACTGGGCAATCGGCGTTTTTTGCTCGATCAGTGCGGCCAAATGCGTGATGCGCGCCGGGGTCAGCCGGCTGACGATGTGCTGGTGGTTTACCAGCAGAGCCGGACCCTGGTCGCACAAGCCGGTGCACGAAGTGGTGGCCACACTGACGCGGCCGTCAGAACGCATTTGCCCCGGGCTAACTTTGAGCAACTGGCAGAGCTGGTGGCGCATGGCTTCGCTGCCCAACATGCGGTCGGTGATGTTGTCGCTGAAGAGGATTCGGTAGGTGCCCACCGGCTGGGTATAAAAAAACCGATAAAACCCTGCCACACCCTCGACATGCGCCAGCGTCAAGCCCAAAGCTGCGGAAATGTCAGTAAGAGCAGGGCGGGGCAGCCAGCCATGGCTTGACTGAAGTTCGCGCAAAATTTGCACCAGCGCATGCGAATCAAACTTATATTTTTGCAAAAGAGCCTGGATGGCAGTGACTGAATCGGTCAAAGTGCGCGTTCCTCAAACTACATTAAGTGCCAGTCAACGCATTTGCGCTGCACCGTTCAGTGCATGACAACCGGGTTTTGCGCCAGCTCGGCATATTGCTCCAGAGTGTCTTCAACTTCTTCTTGGGTTGGCGTTTTGAGTTGCCAGGCAGAAATGTGCTGCTGAAACAATTCGGCCCAAGAGCCATCGAGATAAACCTCTTTGCCGTTGCGTTTGTCCACAATCTCAAATCCGTGGCGTGCCAGGCGGGGCACGATGAGCAATTGCTCCCCCGCTTTGAGGGTATCTGGCGCAACGTCAGCCACAACCGCGTTGGCCAGCATGTGGGTGACTGAAAATGTTTCAGAGTCGTAAAGGGTGTGCATGCGGCAAATTATGCATGAATCTGAATCTTTGCATGTTTTGACTGGATTCAAGGCGCTTGCACGTTTTCGCTGGCTTTCCAAAGTTGGTCGATGAAATCGCCGTTGGATTCGGTGATGCGAATGCGTGCAGGCAAATAACTGAGATGTGGCGCCAGCCAGACCTCGAGCTTTTGGTCGTAGGGCTGACGTGGCAGACGCACCAGTTTTAACCCCGCGAAGGTGCCTCCTGGCAAATCCAGGGTTTCCATGGCGCCAAATCCAAATAGCCACATATCGGCTTCACGAGGCCCCACGGTTTGTATGCTGATTTGGCTGCCGATTGGAAAGCGACTGGGTTGGCTGGCCACCAGTGCAGCCAGTTGAATCAGCACGCTCAGGCGATCCTGCACACCTGCTTGCAGTGGCACATCGGGGGTGTTGGCGCTAAAACTGACAATGCCACGCTCGTAATTGAAATGGGCGGCTACCTCGCTGCGTGTTTTGTCTGAAAAACGCTCTGGCAAAAGTCCTTCCCGACCCATGCGACCCCGGCTGTTTTGAATCCGTGAAAAACCCAGCGCGTTGACGCTTAATTGCGCCTGGTACTGCTGGTTGTTCGAGAGCCAGAGCAATTCACTGCTCAATCGATATGGGAACTTGTTGGCCGCGACCTGGTAAATCAGTTTGACCGAGCCCGGTAAGCCATCGGCATTGAATTGGAATGGCTGGCCTGGAACGGCAGCCTGAACAGGCTCGGGTTCAGGTGGGGTGGCTTGCTCCGTGCTTGGCGACGTTGTGCTGAGCTGCGGACTCGGCACAGTAGGCGGCGCATCGTTTGCAAGTGCGTCTTGGCGTGTGGAAATGTTGGGAGCATTGGCTGCAGTTTCTAACGAATCTGCAGGCTCGGGGAGTGCTAACGCCGCTGGAGGCGCTGGCATAACAAGGGTGCGCGTTGTGAAAGACAGGGTGGGGGTGTCGGAGGCGACGGTTGCCAGCTTTAGGTTCAGTGATAACCCGTGCAAGAGCGATAAGTGCACCAACAGCACAGCCAAACCCAGCGCTAGGCAAACTTTGCGTGTCATCACAGGGTAAACCCTAAATCAATTGTTTGATAAACGTCTTGATGCCGCGTAGCAGCATTTCGATCGATACGGCCACCAGCACCAGCCCCATTAAGCGCTCCAGCGCCACCACAAAGCGGGTTCCGGCTACGCGCTGAATCCGCTCGGCCAGCACCAGCACCACGGCACTGACCGTCATGGTGACGCACAGCGCAGCAATCCATTCGAGGCGTTTTTCGGGCGCTTGCGACACCAGCAGCAGCACGGTGGCGAGGGCAGATGGCCCGGCAATGGCCGGAATCGCCAGCGGCACGATGAGCGGTTCGCCCAGGTCTTCGCTCTCCTCGGTTTTGGCGGGCGGAAAAATCATGCGCAGGGCGATCAAAAACAAAATCACGCCACCGCCAATTTGCAGCGACAGCTCGCTCAGGTTCATCACGCGCAAAAAACCTTCGCCAACAAACATGAACGTGAGCAAGAGCAAAAACGCAATCAGCACCTCGCGCAGAATCACCCGCGCGCGCCGCTCGGGTGCCACGTGTTTGAGCGCATTCGCAAAGATTGGGATATTGCCAATCGGATCCGTGATCAAAATCAGCAAAATGGTGGCTGAAACAAAGGTGTAGTGCATAGGCGCGAAGGATAGCAGGCTACGTGCCCGTGCATAATCGCTCCCCATGAAGCTTTTGCATACCCTGCGCAACACACCCTGGCTGGCCAAAATGGCGCTGCTCTGGTTTGCCCTGACGCTGGGGGTTGCGGTGGCTTCGCCAGTGCTTCATCCGCAGACCCAGATCACTTTGTGCAGCGCAGGCGGCACCATGCTCAATGTGCTGCTCAATGACGATGGTTCGCTGGACTCGAGCAGCGCCACGCTGGACTGCCCGTTGTGTGTGCTGGGTCATGCTGGCGCACCAGCACAGGCTCGGGCTCACGAGCCGATTCAGCCTCTGGGGCGAGTGCTGCAAAGCATTCCGGCTGCCCACATTGCAGCGGCTAGCGCTGCGCCGCCACCCTCGCGCGGCCCTCCAAACACCATTTAAATATCAAATTGATAGCTGCTTGAGCTTGCCTGGCAAGCGCTAAGCATGCGGCAATAGCCAATCTACCTTTTTTGCGAGTTGTTAGATCAGAGTTGTTAGGTGGTAGTGACTCACAGTCTACCGACTACCGACTCCAAACTAAGGAATGCGCGCATTTTGCTGCGCGGAAGCGTCAAAAATATTTTTTATCGTCCCTGGCCTCGTGCCTTTTTACCCTTGAAGGAAATCCCATGAAACTCAAATCATTCATCAGTCTGTCCACCTTGGCATTGTTGAGCCTGAGCGCCAGCGCCCAAGTTGACGTGCAAAACGCCTGGGCGCGCGCCACCGTCAAGGGCCAAATGGCCACTGGTGCCTTTATGACCCTGACCGCCAAAGACGGCGCCAAACTGGTGGGTGGTTCATCGCCTGCTGCGGGTGTCACGCAAGTGCACGAGATGAAGATGGACGCTGGCGTGATGAAAATGGCTGAAGTCAAGGGCGGCATTGACCTGCCCGCTGGCAAAGCGGTAGAGCTCAAACCCGGTGGTTATCACGTCATGTTGCTGGACTTGAAAGCCCCCCTGATGAAAGAAACCACGGTACCCCTGACGCTCATTTTCAAAGACGCTAAGGGCGTCGAAAGCAAAGTCGAGCTTAAATTGCCAGTAGCTGCCACGGCACCGGCTGGCATGGCGCAAGGCAAACCCGCCGCCATGGACCATTCCATGCACGGCACGGCACCGGCCAAAAAAGCGCCCTGATCGAAGAGCTGATTTCCCAAACGATTGATGCAGCAAGCACACGCCACTGACAAGCTGCGCCGCCCTTGGGCGGTGTGGTTGGCGCTGTGCATCGCATTCTTGGGTGCGCTGGCACCCACGCTGTCACATGCCCTGCACGCTGCGCGTGGGCAAGACAGTCAAATGGTCGAGATTTGCACTATCAACGGCCCGCGCTGGATGGCGCTGGGCATGGCAGCTGAATTAACCGGCACTTCCCAGCTGTCTGATGCGCCCACTCTGAGCGCCAACACTCCCGACAGCAGCCAGTCTGACCCCAGCGCAGTACTGGAACATTGTCCGTTTTGCCTGCTGTCGATGGACCGTGCAGCGCCGCTGCCGCAGGTCTATTCTTTCCGCTTTGCCGAGCCTGGGCCGATGCTGCCCGTTGCGGCTGGGCCAACTTTTGTTGTTGTCACACGCTTTGACCCCGCTGCGCCTCTGCGCGGACCACCAATTCCCTTCTGAACTATCAAATTCATAGTGCTTTGCGCATGTCAGACGTGCGTTAGAAGCCTATTTGTCTTGAATTCAGGAGCGTCTTTTGCGTCAACTTTCTCGGCATTTTTTCGCCATATGTGCGGTTTTATGGCATCGTTGTGCCCGTTTTTTGGGGCTGTTGGCTTGCTCGGGCGTGATGTCATGTGCTTTCGCGCATGGCACGCAGACCGGTGGCTTGCTGTTGGATCACCCCTATGCTGTGCCCAGCCAAGCCGGGCAAACGTTGGGTAAAGCATATCTGCGGGGTATCCAAACCACGGGCGGTCAAGCCGACAAATTGCTCAGTGCCAGCACACCGGTGGCCAACCAAGTCACGCTGCACAGCCTCAAGATGGATGGCAATGGC
>CAIYYA010000289.1 GCA_903930255.1 uncultured beta proteobacterium | reverse complement strand
CCAAATCAGCGCCAGCAGCCAACGCAGCACCACTGGCAGCCAGCAGCGCAATCAGCGCCAAGGCGCTCTTGTTTTTAAATAGGTGGGTCATTTCAGGGCTGCCTTTGTAATTTCTGCAGTCAGATCGTCAAATTCGCTGTTGGCGCGACGAACGTAGATGTTGGTAATGATGATGGTGAACAAAATCACGCCAATGCCCAATGGCATTCCGAGGGTGATCACCCCTGCGCCGACCTTGCTGGCCAGCAGTGGTTTGTTAAAGGCCACCAGCAAAATAAAGCCGTAATAAACGAACATCATGGCGAAGGTGAGCATCCAGCCAAACGAATGTCGCTTGGCCTTTAACTCCTGGTACTTCGGGTTACTGGTAACCCGGCTAATCAAATCATCCTGCATTCATTTTCTCCTTGCGAAATTTGGGACAGGGCGAGACTAAAGGCAACTTCTTACCCCTTGCTGACCCATAAAGATTATTTGACAAAGAAGCCGCAAAGGCTCCAAAAATGCCGTAATGCGTTGATTTTGTTGATTATTTTTCCTAGAGAAAACCCTAAGGAAAAACCCTCAATCAATTGCGCATATTTTGCATTACGATAAATTCACCTAGGGTTTCCACTTAATTTGCAGATAAATCAAGGGTAAACACCTAAAAAATCAAAAAAACCGCGTCAGATTGCCGTCAGCACTTGCCAAGACATTCCATCCCGCGCTCAAATGGGTGAGTGATTTCAATTCAACTGGAGACAAATATATGCACAGCTCTACGACAGCCGCGATGGCTGCACGGCCAATGACGCCGGAAGAGAAGAAAGTTATCTTCGCTTCGTCGCTAGGTACCGTTTTCGAGTGGTACGACTTCTACCTTTACGGCTCACTCGCGGCCATCATTGCCAAGCAGTTTTTTAGTGGTCTGGATGAGGGCTCGGCCTTCATTTTTGCTTTGCTGGCTTTTGCCGCTGGCTTCATCGTGCGTCCTTTTGGCGCAATTTTCTTTGGTCGCTTAGGTGACATGATCGGTCGTAAATACACCTTCCTGGTGACGATTTTGATCATGGGCATGTCCACATTCATCGTGGGTATTTTGCCAAACTACGCCAGTATTGGCGTTGCTGCACCGGTGATTCTGATCGCTTTGCGCATGCTCCAAGGCTTGGCTCTGGGTGGCGAATACGGTGGTGCTGCAACCTATGTTGCTGAGCACGCTCCTCACGGTAAACGTGGCGCCTACACCTCGTGGATTCAGACCACTGCCACTTTGGGCTTGTTCCTGAGCTTGATGGTGATTCTGGGTACGCGTACCCTGATCGGTGAAGCTGCTTTTGCCGACTGGGGCTGGCGCGTTCCGTTCATCGTGTCTATTCTGTTGTTGGCCGTGTCGGTTTACATCCGTTTGAGCATGAATGAATCGCCCGCTTTTGCCAAGATGAAAGCTGAAGGCAAAACCTCCAAGGCTCCGCTGAGCGAGTCTTTTGGACAATGGAAAAATCTGAAGATCGTTATCCTTGCCCTGGTGGGTCTGACAGCAGGCCAGGCCGTGGTCTGGTACTCGGGTCAGTTTTACGCTTTGTTCTTCCTGACGCAAGCTTTGAAGGTTGACGGCGCTACTGCCAACATCATGGTGGCGGTTTCTCTGATTATCGGTACGCCATTCTTTATCGTGTTTGGTGCATGGTCTGACAAGATTGGCCGCAAGCCCATCATCATGGCTGGTTGCTTGCTGGCTGTTGTAACCTATTTTCCGGTGTTTACGGCACTGACCAAAGCTGCCAACCCTGATCTGGCTGCTGCACAAGCTGCCAACAAGGTAACTGTGACCGCTGACCCTGCAGAATGCTCGTTCCAGTTTAACCCCACTGGCACGGTGAAGTTCACCAGCTCATGCGACGTTGCCAAACAGCGTTTGGCTGGCGCTTCAGTGAGCTATGAAAACATCATTGCCCCAGCTGGCACAGCTGCCTCCATTCAAGTGGGCGCAACCCTTGTCAAGGTCAAGTACTCTGCAGAAGAAATTGCTGCTGCCAAGACCAAGGCTGAAGCCAAGCTGGCTGAAGTGACTGCTGCTGTCCCGCAAGATCCGAAAGCGGTTGAGGCTGCTGCCGCAAATGTGAAAGCGATGGGTTCCGAGAAGACTGCCAATCCTGCGCTGTTGGGTTCCAACCTGGCTGCTGCATTGAAGGCTGCAGGCTATCCACCCAAAGCTGACATGGCCAAGTTCGACAAAGTGACGGTGATTGCCATTCTGACCTATCTGGTGATTCTGGTCACCATGGTTTATGGCCCGATTGCAGCCATGCTGGTTGAAATGTTCCCAACTCGCATTCGTTACACATCCATGAGCTTGCCCTACCACATCGGTAACGGCTGGTTCGGTGGCTTGCTGCCAACCACTGCGTTTGCTATCGTGGCGCAAACAGGTAACATGTACAACGGCTTGTGGTACCCGATCATCGTGGCCGGCATGACCTTTGTGATTGGTATGCTGTTTGTCAAGGAAACCAAAGACGTTGACATCTACGCCAACGACTGAGTTCGAGCTGTTTGACTGGGCTGTGATGGCCTCGTCAACATTCATCAGGCCCTCCTCGAGAGGGCCTTTTTCACTCTCAAATTGAGAGTTTTTTGTGAGAAATTGTTATGTGGAAAATTGCTGTTGGTTTTGCGGTTTTTGCCGCTTTGGCGCTGTTTATTTTGAGCAAAGGTGGCGAGATTGACATGGGTGGTGAGAAGCACGGAGCTGATGCAACGCATGCACCTGCAGCTGCTCCAGCAGCGCCCGTGGTATCTGCACCTGCTGCGGTACCTGCGCCAGCAGCCCCTGCAGCATCTGCAGCCAGCGCTGCCAAGTGACATCTTTGGGGTGAACGGTTGCCTTCAGGTAGGGTGTTGACACACTCTCGTTTCATTTTCAAAAACTAGAATTTGCAGATGAAATTGCTTGTCAAGACTCCATCAGGTCAGGATGCTTTTAAGACCCGCTCGTCGCTCTTGTCTGTGCGTCAGCGGTCCGCGTTTCTGATGTTCGATGGAGTCAAGTCGGTCGATCAGGTGCTTGCTGCAACAAGTGGGCTTGGCATCACAATGGGTGATATTGACTACTTTTGCCAGCAGGGTTTTTTGATGCCGGTCTCTGCTGCCAAAGGTCACGCACCCCAGGGTGCACCTGTGTCGTTGGTTGAAGCGGGCAGTGGTGGCAAAAGTGCTCTTGCGCAAGGAACCAGTGCACGGACGCCTCAGGAGCGATACAGCATGGCCATGCCGTTGGCGACCAAAGCAACGGCCAGTCTTGGCTTGCGAGGATTTATGCTCAATCTGGCGGTAGAGTCGGCAGCTGGTTTGGATGATTTGATGGTGTTGTTTCCGAAGATTCAGTCTGCCGTTGGTCGAGAAGCGTGCGCCGATCTTGAGCGGGCACTGAAGGGCTAGTACCGTCAAGCATGAAACAGGGCACGGGTGCAGGTTGATTCGAAGTTGAGCGGGTTTTCTTGACGGATGCCGCGGCTTGATACAAAGGGGCTATATGAAATTGGCATTGTTGTCAGATATTCATGCGAACTTGCAGGCTCTTGATGCCTGCTTGGAGCATGCACAAAACAAGGGTGCAGATCGGTTTGCTGTTTTGGGCGATCTGGTTGGCTATGGTGCAGACCCCGTTGCTGTCGTGCAACGCATACAGGCCTTGCAGGCCGACGGTGCGCTGGTCATCAAAGGCAACCACGACGCCATGGTTGCCAATCCGCCCGCCACTGTGACCAGTGTGGGTGAAAGCACGGCCCAATGGACCCGCGATCAGCTATCTGATGCTGATCGATTTTTTTTGCAACAACTGCCGCTGACGCAGCAGTTGCAAAACATTTTGCTGGTGCATGGCAGTGCCGATGACCCTGAGCGCTGGCGCTACGTGACAGACGAGCGTGCCGCCGGAGCTAGCCTGGACGCCTGCGCCGAACAAGCGCACATTCGTTACATGTTTGTCGGCCATGTGCATTTTCAAACACTTTACTACCGAGGTTCAGGCACGAGTTTGATGCGCTTTACACCCACGGCGGGTGTGGCGGTGCCCGTTCCCAAACATCGGCATTGGCTTGCAACGATTGGCTCTGTCGGTCAACCCCGCGACGGAAACCCGCAAGCGATGTATGCCATCATGGATACCGATAAGCTGCAGCTCACTTTTTACCGGGTTTCTTACGACCATCACAGTGCAGCTGGGGCGATTCGTCGCGCTGGATTGCCTGCCTTTTTTGCCGATCGCCTGGAGACTGGACGATGAAACTTCTGGAGCCAGGTGCCGAGCTTGACGGTTTTACCATCGAGGCGTGCATTCACTCGGGGGGTATGGCGCACATTTACCATGTGCGTTACACCGAAGGCGCGCGCAATCCTGGTTTTCCACTGGCCATGAAAGTGCCGCGCATGACAGCCGGTGATGGCGCAGAAAATATCGTCAGCTTTGAAGTTGAGCATTTGATCATGCAAGCACTGGCGGGGTCGCATGTGCCACGTTTTGTAGCGGCGGGTGACCTTGAAAATGTGCCTTATCTGGTGATGGAATACATCGAGGGTAAAACGCTGGATCATTGGCTGGACTTGCCAGAACGTCCCAGCGTCAGCGAGATTGCGCAACTCAGCGCTGCTGTGGCCACTGCAGCGCATAGCCTGCATCAACAAAACACGGTGCACCTCGACCTGAAACCAGCCAACGTGTTGATTCGCCCCGATGGTAGTGCGGTGTTGTTTGATTTCGGGTTGTCATGCAATGCGCTTTACCCCGATTTGCTGGCTGAGCAATTGCGCAAAGCCATTGGCTCGCCAACTTGGATCGCACCCGAACAAGTTGTGGGAGTGCGTGGCGACCCACGCAGCGATATTTTTGCTATAGGGGTCATGCTTTATGAGTTGCTCACAGGCGAGCTGCCGTTTGGTTCACCGCAAACGCAGGCAGGCATGCGCCAGCGACTGTGGATGGATCCAGTGCCTCCACGCAAATTGAAGCCTGAGTTGCCCGAGTGGATGCAAGAGGTGATCATGCGCTGCCTCGAGCCTGAAGCAGCCAAGCGCTATCCATCAGCGGCGCATTTGGCTTTTGATTTGCGCCACCCCGAACAAATTACGATCACCGCGCGTGGCCGCAACGTTAAAGCAACCGGTTTTCGCACCCACTTCAAACGCTGGATCAAAGCTGCAGGCATGCAATACAAGCCCAGCCCCTTGCCTACTGAGCAAATTGAAGAAGTGCCGATTGTGATGGTGGCGGTGCCCAACAAAGATGTCACTGACGCAACTCTGTATTCCCTGCGTCAAGCGGTAGCGCGCTCCATGGGCACGCGCCCTGGTGCGCAATTGGCCTGTGTCACGGTGATTTCGCCCGGCCAAACCAGTGGCACCAGTGACGCCAATAGTGAAACCAGTGCGCAGCGCAAATATATTTCCACCCTGCGCCAATGGGCGCAACCACTGGATTTGCCAGGTACCCAAATCTCTTATCAAGTACTGGAGTCGAGCGACGTAGCGCAAGCACTGATCAATTACGCCAAAGGCAATCATGTCAGTGTGATTGTCATGGGCGCTGCAACGCATGGCTTGCGCACGCAGCGCTTTGTCGCCACGGTACCCATCAAAGTGGCCATTGATGCACCTTGCACCATTATTTTGGTCAAACAAGCCCTGCCTTTTGAACTCTTAGCTGAACAAGCGGAAAAGTTAAAACCGATGTGGAACAAGGATCTGGATGCGCCTTTCTAGCGATTCAACATGAAAATAGATCGCCGATTACTCAGGGTCATTATCCTGATAGGTTTGGCCACCCTGCTCTGGCTGGCCATCACCATGGGGCTGATTGCATCGACCCTTGAGCCGGCACAACGCAACTTGGTTGTGGAACAACTGGCGCCACGTTTGCTGCTAATTGGACTGACCTGGCTATTCGGCTTGGCAGCCATTGGTGCAGCACTGCGCTGGCTCTTTTACCGTTACGCAACAGCACCAGCGCGACTGCTGGAGCAAACCCACGTTTTACTGGCAGCAGCCAAGGCCGCCCCCATGCAGCACCAAGGCACCAAGGAAACCAAGGCCTTGGCTGAGGCCATTTTTCAACTGGCCAGCCAGCGTGATCGTTTGCGAGAAGATGTCGCGACCCAGATTAGCCAAGCCAACCAAAACGTGCAGCAAGAGAAAAATCGGCTCGCAGCCTTGATGGCTGAACTCACGCAAAGCGTGGTGGTTTGCAATCTTGATGGGCGAATTTTGCTTTACAACAACCGGGCTCGCCTGCAGTTCAAGGCCATGTCCAGGTCGCCCTCACTGACTGGTGCAGCAGAACTGATCGGCATAGGTCGCTCCATCTACAGTGTGTTTGACCGCCAGCTGGTGACACATGCCCTGGAAAGCATTCAGCAACGCCTGCAACGCGGTGCGCAAAGCCCATCGGCTCAATTTGTGACCAGTAGTCAGGCAGGGCAACTGCTGCGCGTGCAAATGGCTCCGGTGCGGCTGGAAGGCTCACAAGATAATACGTTAAGTGGATTTGTGCTGATGCTCGATAACGTGACGCGCGCCTTTGAAGACGAAAGCCGGCGCAACCAAATGCTGCATGCGCACACGCAAAGCTGTCAGTCCTCGCTGGCCAACATGCGCAGCGCCCTGCTGAGCATGACCGATATCACCAACACGGAAGCCAGCTCCTGCGTGCTTACGCTGCGTGAGGCCATTCACAACATGGAGCAGCGCATGGCCGAGCTCGACAAGCAAGCTACCCTGGCACTAAAAACACGCTGGCCAATGGAAGACATGCTCGGCTCCGATGTTTTGTTGGTAGCCCAGCAAAACATTCAAAAACACTGCCAACGCGATGTTGCACTTGAAAATGTGGATGCCACGGTGTGGCTGCGCGTGGACAGCTACAGTCTGGTTCAGGCATTGGTCTATTTGTCAGCCAGACTTGTCGATGAATTTGAGGTGCGCTTTTTACGTCTGCGCTTGTTTGCTGAAAACGGCTCTGCCAAGCTTGACCTGATCTGGAGTGGCCAAGTGATGAGCACCGAAACGGTGATGAACTGGGAAATGGACAGCATGCAGTTTGGTGCGCAAAGCTCACCCCTGAGTGTGCGTGACGTGGTGGAACGTCATGCTGGTGAGCTGACTTTTGCCCGTGAGCGGGTGCGCCATGAAGCATTTTTTAGGTTTTCGCTGCCTTTGGTGGGAGCGCAAGAGCAACATGAAGAAGTGCAGCTTCAACAAAATGGCAGTCGGCCTGAATATTATGATTTTGATCTGTTCAAAGTCAGTGAACAAGCCAGTGCGCTCGACGATCAGCCTCTGCGTGCGTTAACTTACACCGTTTTTGACACCGAAACAACCGGGCTCAATCCAGCCGAAGGTGACGAAATCATCCAGATGGGTGCCGTGCGCATCGTCAACAACAAATTGCTCAGACACGAGCATTTTGAGCAACTCATCAATCCATGCCGCATGATTCCTGCTGCCGGAATCCCCATCCATGGAATCACACAAGACATGGTGATTGGCAAACCAGATATCACCGAGGTGCTGCCTGCGTTTTACGCGTTTGCGCAGGATACCGTTCTGGTAGCCCACAACGCAGCTTTTGACATGCGCTTTTTGCAACTCAAAGAAGCCTCCACCGGGTTGGTTTTTCAGCATCCGGTGCTCGACACCCTGCTGCTCTCGGCGGTGGTGCATCCGAATCACGAAACACACAACCTGGAGGCCATTGCCGCGCGTTTCCACATCGAGATCACAGGACGTCACACCGCCCTTGGCGATGCCTTGGTTACTGCCGAGGTATGGCTGCGCATGATTCCCTTGCTGCAAGCCATGGGCATCACCACCCTGCGCCAAGCCAGGCAAGCTGCACAAAAAACCTATTACGCCAGTTTGAAATATTGAGACAGCATCCAAGGAGGCTGTCGGACTTTCGATTCGCTGATGGGCTCAGATTCAATCGACTTTGGCACCGCTTTCGAACCACTGTTTAATCAGCATGCGCTCTGCTTCAGAAATACCAGTGGTATTGGTCATAGGCATGATTTTGCTGACCCAGACTTGCTGGTAAATATTTTGCGCATGCAGTTTGACGTTGTCGGCCGAGTCCAGCCGGACGTTTTTCATTTGCACTTGCGCAGCATGACACAGGTAGCAGCGCTGAGCCAGAATGGGTTGCAAAATTGCATAGCCTATTTGACCTCCAACGCCTGTAGCACCTACATCAGCAGCTACTGAAGACGTAGCAGATTGAGGACTTTCCTGCTGCGGTGCTAACCACCCTATCAGGCCAACAATCACGGCCAGGCCGGACAGGGCATACGGCAACGGATGGGCGTTGCGCCCGAGTTTGTAGCCATGGCGCATGACAAAAAACTGCCTGATCGCGGCTCCGGCAAACATCATGGCAATCAGGATCAGCCAGTTTTGTGGGTGCGTGTAAGTAAAGCTGTAATGGCCACTGAGCATGGCAAACAGCACCGGCAAGGTGAAATAGGTGTTGTGCACACTGCGCTGTTTGCCGCGAATGCCATGAATCGGATCAACCGGAGCCCCTGCCTTGATGGCTGCGACGACTTTACGCTGGCCAGGAATAATCCAGTGTGCAACGTTGGCGCTCATGCTGGTGGCCAGCATCGCCCCCATCAACAAGAATGCCGCGCGTCCGGCAAACCATTGGCAAGCCAGCCAACTGGCCAGACACACCAGCAGCAGCACCAACGCACCGACGATCGCGTCACCCTTTTTGCGCTGTCCAAACAGACGGCAAATCAGGTCATAAAGTAGCCAGAACACCAGCAAAAACAAAATCGCCACAGTAACCGCTTGCCAAGGTGCCCAATCCATCTTTGATTTATCAATCAAATAAGTCCCGGCACTCCAAAGGTACGATACGGTAAAGAGCGAAAAACCAGTCAGCCAGGTGCTGTAACTCTCCCAGTAAAACCAGTGCAGATGGGCGGGCAACTGGGGTGGCCGCACAGCAAACTTAACCGGGTGATAAAAACCACCACCGTGCACCGCCCAGAGTTCGCCACTAACCCCTTGTCTTTTCAGTTCCTCATCAACCGGCGGCGTCAAGCTGCTGTCTAAAAAAACGAAGTAAAACGATGAGCCAATCCAGGCAATGGCGGTAATGACATGCGCCCAGCGCAGCAACAGGTTGGCCCAGTCGAGCAAATAACTTTCCATTACGTATTCCTCACATTTTTATCATGGGTGGTAGCGATGCACCCAATTTCGAGCAAGAGTTGTGCCGCCACCGCCACGGCAATCACAGCAGGCTCTTTACCCCGAATTCCGGGCAAACCAATCGGGCAGCGCACGACATCGAGTTCCTGCGCAGAAAAACCACGCTCAACCAAGCGATGGCGAAAGCTGTGCCATTTACTTCTACTGCCGATCAAACCAATAAATGGCAAGTCTGCCTGATGGCGCTGACGCAGCAAACATGCTGCAACAACATCCAGGTCTTCGGCATGGCTAAAGCTCATGATTAGCACGCACGATTGTGGCGTCAGCGTCGCAATCGCCTGCTGCACAGGATCAGAATGTTCACACTGTACGTTGCCGGGCAATTGTTCCGGAAAGATTTCATCTCGACTGTCAATCCATTGAACCTGCCAGGGCAAAGAGCCCAACACATGCACCAGCGCCTGCCCCACATGCCCGCCGCCGACTATGGCAACAAGCGGCCATTGCGCCTGCCTCTTGGCAAAGCCAGCGCTTAGACGCGCGCTATCAGCGCCCACCAGAGATTCAAATTGAAGCACCACCTCACCTCCACAACATTGCCCCAAAGTCGACCCCAAGGCATAACGCTGCAGCACGACCTCACCAGGCTGATTTTGCAAGCGCAAGCGTGCCTGCTCAATGGCATTCCACTCAAGATGCCCCCCACCAATCGTGCCCATACAGGCTTGTGCAAACACGGCCATCCAGGCACCCACCTCACGCGGAACCGAGCCACGATACGATTGCACCGTTACCAAGACCGCGTTTTCAGTTTGTAAACGCAGCAGAAAATCTTGCTCGGACGTCACAAACCGTTACCTTTTTAAGCAAATGAAACGTGGAAATGCACGATTTTTAAGGCACATTACAGACTTGGCTTCTGCCAGTTGACCTTGAGCACTCAAGTGATGACTATTTTTATTTTGAGACAAAACATGAATCGTTCTACCTCCCTGCCCACCCAACTGATTTCGCTGGGTCTTGGTCTGGTTTCTGTTGTTGCCATATTCCTGACAGGCTGCGCCACCCCACCGCCCCCACCAGCGCCCCCGCCGCCGCCCGTCCAAGCGCCACCCAAACCACCCGCTCCAGTGGTGGTCGTGCCACCGCAGCTGGCTCCACCGACTTATGTTTCGCGCGCGAGCACTGAACGCGCCTATCGACGCGATGCTGCCAGCCACTTGTACGAAAAGAACTTTGATCGCATCTACAAAGGCAAAATGCCGCCCTTGCTGTATGCGGTGGGGGTTTTGCAGGTTGAAGTTGACGGGCGCGGTCGAGTCACCGGAACCAGCTGGATGCGAGCCCCCAAACACGCGCCAGAGGTGATGGCTGAAATTGAGCGAACTGTGCGCAAGGCCGAACCCTATCCCGCCCCCATCCAGCTGGGTCGCGTGACCTACACCGACACCTGGCTGTGGCACAAAAGCGGCCTGTTCCAGCTCGACACGCTGACGGAGGGGCAGTTGTAAGACCTTGTGGGACTGCCCAAGGCTACACGCAGTGAGCTTGCTCCGTCCCCAACACTTTGTCGGATACTGGAAGTCAACCTTGCGGGACAGACCAACATTTGCGCAGCAAATTTGCTCTGTCCTCAACTGATTAGAACTGCGGGAAAGACCCACCCCCATTTCATGAACCCCGATACGTCGAATAGCTCCACGGGCTCACCAGCAGCGGCACATGGTAGTGCTGAGTGGCTTCTGCAACCCCAAAATCCAGGCTGACCTGGCCTAAAAAATTAGGTTCTGGCAAGGCAACTCCGCGCATCTTGAAGTAAGCCGCCACATCAAACACGAGACGATACGTGCCGCGCTTCAGGGTAGCCGCATCCAGCAGCAACCCATCAGGATTACGACCATCCTGATTCAGTACAAATTGCTTGAGCAGCGAAGATACGCCGCCCTCAGTGGCGAACAAGCTGACCGTCATGCCAGCGGCTGGTGTGCCATGCATGGTGTCTAGGACATGCGTACTCAATCCCATGGTGTTTTCCTTAAAAATTAATCAAAGTGTATACACTTTTTCATTGATGCGGCTATCATGGCGGCATGGCAACCGAAATTTCATCATCCACCGCACAGGCCAGTTCAGCCACCCACCTGATCGTCAACGCGCTGACGCAGGCCATTGTGGCGCACCGACTCAAGCCTGGAACCAAGTTGGCCGAGCAAAAAATTGCCAGCCAGTTTGGGGTTTCACGCACATTGGTGCGCCAGGCACTGTTTCAACTCTCGCAGCACCGATTGATTCGCATGGAACCAGCGCGCGGTGCTTTTGTCGCAAGCCCATCCGTAGCGGAGGCACGTCAGGTCTTTTCCGTGCGGCGCATGCTAGAGGCAGAAATGACACGCGCCTTTTTGCAGCAGGTCACAACCAAACAAATCAAAGCGCTGCAAGCCCATGTCAAATGCGAAAAAACAGCGCTCGGCCGAGACGACACGGCGGCCCGATCTGAACGCACCGAGTTACTCGGCGACTTTCATGTGCGCATGGCTGAGCTGATGGGCAATCAAGTGCTCGCTGAATTGTTAAACGAGCTCATATCGCGCTGCTCACTCATCACACTGATGTACCAGTCGGCCACAGCGGCAGCGCATTCAAACGACGAACATGCACAAATCGTCATGGCGCTGGCTGCCAAAGACGAATCACTGGCGCTGCGCCTGATGAACGAGCATCTGCTGCATGTTGAAGCCAACCTTAACTTTGAACGAACCGAACCAGTCGATGAACTAGCCAGCGCTTTTGCCCCAACACCATGACCCACTACAACAGCACACGACCCTACCCGCGCGACCTTCAAGGTTACGGACCAAACCCGCCCCATGCCCAGTGGCCCGAGCAAGCACGCATCGCGGTGCAGTTTGTTTTGAACTATGAAGAAGGCGGCGAAAACTGCGTGCTGCATGGCGATGCGGGCTCTGAACAATTTCTCTCGGAGATGTTCAACCCGGCCAGTTACCCAGAGCGCCACATCAGCATGGAAGGTATTTATGAATACGGCTCGCGCGCCGGCGTGTGGCGCATCCTGCGCGAATTTGAGCAGCGCGGCCTGCCTTTGACGGTGTTTGGTGTGGGCATGGCGTTGCAACGACACCCAGAATTGGTGCAAGCCTGTCAGTCCTTGGGGCACGAGATTGCCTGCCACGGTTGGCGCTGGATTCACTACCAAAACTTGCCCGAATCGGTCGAGCGTGAGCACATGGCAATGGGCATGGAAACCTTGACCCGCCTGATGGGCGAGCGTCCACTGGGCTGGTACACCGGGCGCGACAGCCCGAATACACGCCGTTTGGTGGCTGATTTTGGCGGCTTTGCCTACGACAGCGACTATTACGGCGACGACCTGCCGTTCTGGATGGACGTACGCAAAACCAATGGTGAAGTGGTGCCCCAACTCATCGTGCCCTACACACTGGACTGCAACGACATGCGCTTTGCCTTGCCTCAAGGCTATTCGCACGCAGACCCGTTCTACCAGTACCTGAAGGACAGCTTCGATGCGCTCTATGCCGAAGGCGATCCGGCTGACCTGAATGCACCCAAGATGATGAGTGTGGGCATGCATTGCCGCCTGCTCGGGCGCCCAGGTCGCATCACGGCGCTGCAACGTTTTCTTGATCACATCGGGCAACACGACAAGGTGTGGGTATGCCGACGCATTGACATCGCTCACCACTGGCAAGCTACCCACCCCTATCGGGCTTAATCATGGCACTCACATTGGATCAACTCAACGAAGGCAGCGCCGAAGAAGCGCTGAACCTGCTGGACGGACTGTACGAACACTCCCCCTGGATTGCACAGAAAGCGCTGCTTGGGCGCCCTTTCAAATCGATCCACCAGCTCAAGTATCGGATGACCCAAGTGCTCGATGACGCTGGCCGAGAGGCGCAAGTCGCTCTGATCCGTGCGCACCCTGAACTGGCAGGCAAGGCCATGGTGAGCAACAAGCTAACAGCCGAATCCACCAACGAGCAAAACCAAGCGGGGCTGACCCACTGCAGCGCAGAAGAATTTGCCAAGCTGCAGCAACTCAACAATCGTTACAACGCCAAGTTTGGCTTTCCGTTTATTCTGGCCGTGCGTGGCCCACGTGGCACAGGCTTGAGTCGCCACGAAATCATCAGCACTTTTGAGCGCAGGATCAAGCATCACCCCGATTTTGAGTTGCAGGAATGTTTGCGCAACATTCACCGCATTGCCGAAATTCGCCTAAACGACAAGTTTGCCATCACCCCAACGCTGGGCAACGATGTGTGGGACTGGCAAGAAAAATTGAGTCAGCACTCTGAAAGCATGGATCATTTGACAGTGACCTACCTGACCGACGCGCACCGTGCCTGTGCCCAGCGCATCAGCCACTGGATGCAGGACTGCGGCTTTGACAGTGTTCAGGTCGATGCCGTAGGCAACGTCGTTGGTCGATATGAAAATGATAGCTATTCACGCAATACTGACGGGCGCAACAGCCAAAAAACATCCATAGCATTGCTGACCGGAAGTCACTACGACACGGTTCGAAACGGTGGCAAATATGACGGCAGACTGGGCATTTTTGTGCCGATGGCATGCGTTAGAGAACTGCACCGCGGCGGTCGTCGCCTGCCGTTTTCCATTGAAGTGGTGGCCTTTGCTGAAGAAGAAGGCCAACGCTTCAAAGCCACATTTTTGGGCTCTGGAGCGCTCACGGGTGACTTCAAACCCGAGTGGCTGGATCAGA
Source organism: uncultured beta proteobacterium (assembly GCA_903930255.1). Taxonomy (GTDB): domain Bacteria; phylum Pseudomonadota; class Gammaproteobacteria; order Burkholderiales; family Burkholderiaceae_C; genus Rhodoferax. The sequence continues at coordinate 845 of CAIYYA010000289.1, read as the reverse complement.
TCGACGCGGATGGCTTCTCACTGCGCCAAGCCCTGCAGCAAGCAGGTCTGTGTATGGATGACATTCCCCGATTAAAGCGTGATCCAGCCAACTACTTGGGGTTTGTCGAAGTGCACATCGAGCAAGGTCCGGTGCTGAATGCGTTGAACCTGCCCCTGGGGGTGGTCACCTCCATCAATGCCAGCGTGCGTTACAGCGGCCATGTGACCGGCCAGGCCAGCCACGCTGGCACCACACCCATGAATCAGCGCAGTGATGCCGCCTGTGGCGTAGCCGAGCTGGCGCTTTATCTTGAGCAGCGCGCACGCCAAGACGGCGACTCGGTCGCCACCATAGGACAACTGAACGTTCCCAATGGCAGCGTCAACGTGGTGCCAGGGCGCTGCGATTTCAGCCTCGATTTAAGGGCACCAAATGACCTGCAGCGCAATACCTTAGCGCATGACGTGCTAGAAAATTTGCAGCAAATATGCCAACGCCGTGGTTTGCAATTTGAGCTGCAACAAACCCTGTGCGCCAGTGCTGCACCCAGTGCACCAGACTGGCAACAGCGCTGGGAAGCCGCGCTGGCTGCTTTAGGTCTGCCCGTTCATCGCATGCCCAGCGGAGCCGGCCACGATGCCATGAAACTGCACGAAGTAATGCCACAAGCCATGCTGTTTGTGCGGGGGCAAAACGCTGGCATCAGCCACAACCCCCTCGAATCAACGACCAGTGACGACATGCAACTGGCGGTCGAAGCTTTCAATCACATTCTGGAGCAGATGAAGTCATTAGTCATTAGTCATTAGTCATTAGTCATTAGTCATTAGTCATTAGTCATTAGTCATTAGTTTGTAGTTTGT
>CAIYYA010000288.1 GCA_903930255.1 uncultured beta proteobacterium | reverse complement strand
TTGCTTTTGGTTTGAAACAGGACATACATACATTCAAGTTCCTTGCTCGGTTGCTGCCAGCTTGACGCAACGGTGCTGGCTGTCACACAGAAAGCGAGACTGATCAGCCCGGGTTTGCAGCAGCAGTGTTTCGTTCCTGCTCAGACTGATGGCGTCAACCAGTGCATAAAAGCCAACATCTGTTTGCACCAGAGAGCGCGCAAACAGACCACCGCTTTGGCTGACCGTGATTACCTGACCGACACTTTGTTCGGAGAGAACCTGTTTACGGGTTGCTTGCTGCTGCGCATAGAAATACAGATAGAGCACCATGATCAGAGCCATGCAGGCACCGGCAAAGATCAGCATCAGAGCAACGAGGCCGATTTCTGTGCGTTTGAGAAGTCTGAGGATGCACCAGAAATTACAGTTCGAATCAGGTTTTGGATTCTTGCTTACATCAAACATGGCAATGCCTCCGTGGTTGGACGGGTTGCAAGCACTGGCAAGACATCAACCCCTGCTGCTCCTGAGTCCAGACCCATGCGCGATGCCAGCAATCGCTCAAAAGCTGAACCATCACGGCGCGTCAGATTGGGTACAAAGCGCGAATACACCCGAAACAGCATCTCGGTGCTGGTGTGCCCGAGTTGCCTGGCGATCCACTCCGGCGCTTCACCGCTGGCCAGCCAAAGGGTGGCAGCGGTATGGCGCATTTGATAGGGTCTTCGTAACGTCAAATTCAGATGCCTGAGCAGCGGTTGCCACACCCGTGTGATGAAGTTCTTGTTGTTTAGCGGCTTATGCTCACGGTTACAAAACACATATTCAGCCGACTCATCACTGGCCAGACGCTGTGACTTCAATGCATCAAAGACCATCTGGCTCATTTGAATGTCACGCTGGCTGCCATCGGTTTTGAGATCTTCGTCCTCACCCATCACAAAAGACTCACGCACCAAAATCAGCCGACGTTCAAAGTCCACGTATTTCCATTTAAGCCCATGCACTTCGCCACTGCGCATGCCGGTAAAGAACCGCACTGTGAAATAGTTACGGTAGTCAACACGACAGGTCTTCAGAATCCGCTGAACATCGTCAATCGTGAACGGCTCAACATCGCTGCGTTTGAGGCGCAGTGGTTTGACGTTGGTGAACCCTGACGTAAACTCGAATCGGTCGGCTGCTTCGTTAAGGATCTGGCGCAGCGGTTTCATCACCGCATTGATGCGACGGTTGGACAGTGTGCTTTGTGAGTTTCGGACGGTGACTTTGGCGAGTGAAGCCCGAAAACTCAAAACATCTGCCTTGGTGATTTGGCCGACCTCTCTATTTCCAAAATGGGGAATCAGATACTGGTTGATGGCACCTAGCTGCGTTACACGGTAGCTGCGTCGCCACGCCACTTCTGACTCGCCATACCAAGTCATGGCAAAGTCCTTGAACAGCGGTGTGCTGGGGGCAGTAGAACCTGCACGCGGCGTGGATGAACCAACGGGTATTGCAGTCTGTTGGGCTACACCCTCGTTGTCTTCATCGACGCAGGGCAGGGGCTTGTTGAACGTCTTTTGATAGTCAAAGCTGCCCAGGGCGATTTCTTTCTCGATTTGATCGAGTACCTTTTGCAGGCGCTTGCGGTTGGCCGGGGTGTCGGTCAGCAATGTGTATTCACGGAGCCTTCGACCCTGAAATCGAAAATCCATAAACAGGAGTCCCTTGTTTGGAATATTGCGAATGCTACCCATGGAGAACACCTCCGTTTGCCATGGGAATGGCGATCGAATTGCCTAGTGATGGTTTGGCCATATCGAGCTCAATGTTTTCCCAGATGTAGAGGGTTTTGCGCCCGCCAAAAGGACGGATGTAGTGCCGTCCCTCCAACACAACACTGTCTTTAAGCGACTCACGTATGGTGCGCGTGTCGTACTTGATTCGAGATGAGAGCTCGATGGTGGTGAGGTAAGTCCAATCGTTCATTTTTGATCCTTTCGTAGAGATGAACAGCTAGAATATGCAAAAAGTGTTTTTCGTGTCTTTTTGTCATTCTGGGTGAATTATTGCACCATTAAAGCCACTTGTAAAGTCTTTTATTCATTTTGAATGAATTTAATGGAGAAAAAATGATTAAATGCCATTTATCGAGGCTCATGGGAGAGCGAAAACTTAAAATCATTGATGTTGCCCGTGACACGGGTTTGCACAGAAACACAATCACATTGCTGTATCAAGAGTCTGCGGCGCGCATTGATTTAGAGGCACTGGAGATCCTGTGCCGTTATTTCAACGTTAAAGTGGGTGAATTTTTGGAACTGTCGAATGCCAGTACAAACGCCGCTGGTATTGAAGTTGCGTCCCAAACCAGTCATTGATGCCGAATATCTGGTGTGGAGCTGGTTAAGCACAGCGATGGGTGCTTCGGTTACTGCGATTGAAATATCTAATTTATTGGGCTAAGAGGCCGATGGTCAAAATCGCTCATTCCAAAAAATCAGTGGGCCACAAATAGGCTATAGATAGGCCATGGGTGGGCCACAGGATTCTGACCTTATTGAAATTGACCATTGGTCTTTGTCAGGGATTTGGCCCTAATCGAAGAATGGACTGATCAAATATAAATTATTTTGCTCATCAATAAGTGAGCAATAAACCTATAAGTGGTGCGACTGGCGGGGATCGAACCCAC
>CAIYYA010000287.1 GCA_903930255.1 uncultured beta proteobacterium | reverse complement strand
CACGAGGGCTAGAGCTGTTTTTTTCTATAACAATTAGCGCCCCATCCATCCATGTCCATCATCCGGCGCTTCTTTTCCACGGTGTTTAATTTCACCATTGGGCCCCTTCTGGCTTTGGTGCTGATTTTTGAGGAGTGGGGGTGGGAGCCGCTGTCGCGCTTGCTGGGCTATCTGACACGCCTGCCGCTCTGGGCGCGCATGGAGGCCTTCATTGTTCGCTTGCCGCCCTACGGTGCACTGGTAGCGTTCTTTGCGCCGGCCCTGCTGCTGCTGCCGGTCAAACTATTGGCCCTCTTCTGGATCAGCCGCGGCCATGCGGTGCTGGGTATTGCCGTGGTGCTCGCGGCAAAAATGATGGGCACGGCCGCCGTGGCCCGTTTGTTTACCCTGACCCAACCCGCGCTCATGCGCCTGGCCTGGTTTGCCAATTTGTATGGGCGCTGGAAGCCCTGGAAAGATGCGCTGATAACACGGGTAAAGGCAATCCCGCTGTGGCGCAGCGCTGTGCAATCAGCGCGCGCGGTTCGTGCGTGGATTGTTCGGCAAGTGAAGCGCTGAAGACCTATTTAGTGGCTCGCACCGCAGTTTTTGCCATGCTCAACCCCTAAACCACGGGTTTACCCACCCTCAGAACCTGTCAAACCGTCAGCTTTTTTAAAGCCATGATCCGCGATTCCCGATAGACTTTGCCCACGACCCAAGGCATATCCCCGGTCCGCTGATAACACCATCCTTTACGGAGACAAAATGAACGTTCTACTGAAATTTTCAAGAGCTGTGGACTGGCTCAACAGCCAAGTCGGCAAGTACGTGATCTGGCTCATATTGGCTTCAACCGTGATTAGCGCAGTCAATGCTGTCATACGCAAGGCCTTCAATGTGGGCTCCAACGCCTACCTCGAAATACAGTGGTATTTGTTTGCGGGCACCTTCCTGCTCACCACGGCATACACGCTGCTGCAAGGTGAACACGTCAAGATTGACGTCATTTACTCGCACTTCACCAAGCGCAAGCAAATGTGGATTGATGCCTTTGGTTTCACCTTCTTTTTAACGCCGTTTTGCCTTGCCATTCTCTGGTATGGCATCCCGTTCTTCCTCAATGGTTACCGCAACGGTGAAATTTCTCCCAATGCCGGCGGCCTCATTCGCTGGCCAGTTTATGCACTGATACCAATCGGTTTTTCTCTTTTGCTGTTGCAGTGCTGGTCCGAGTTAATCAAACGACTGGCGTTTTTGCAGGGGCTGATTGAGGACCCCACCCACAAAAAGGTCGAGAAGACCGCAGAAGAAGAGTTGGCCGAGGCGATTCAAAAGCTGGCTGAAGAAAAAGCAGCCAAGGCCAATCAGGCTTGACCCCAGGAGACACCCATGGAATTTCTCATACACAACATTGCCCCCATCATGTTCGGGGGACTCATCGTCTTCCTGCTGCTGGGTTTCCCGGTCGCGTTCAGTTTGGGCGCTTGCGGACTGTTTTTTGGATTTGTCGGAATTGAGCTGGGCATCTTGCCCGAGTCCCTGTTGCAGGCGCTGCCGTTGCGACTTTTTGGCATCATGCAAAACGACACCCTGCTGGCCATTCCGTTTTTCACCTTTATGGGCATCATCTTAGAGCGCTCAGGCATGGCAGAAGACTTGCTTGACAACATTGGCCAGCTTTTTGGCCCTATTCGAGGTGGCCTGGCCTTTGCCGTTATTTTTGTGGGCGCCATGTTGGCTGCCACAACCGGTGTGGTGGCCGCTTCCGTCATTTCAATGGGTCTT